>CANQWV010000160.1 GCA_947627645.1 uncultured Lachnospiraceae bacterium
TTCAAGCAGCACAACGGCATCATCGCCGAGGTGACCGCAACCTACGAAGGCAAGAAGAGCGTGATCGTCGCGTCCGGCAACGGCCGTCTCAACGCGGTGAGCAACGCGATGAAGCGCCATTTCCGCCTGGAGTACGACCTCGTAACTTACGAGGAGCACGCGCTGGAGCAGAGCTCGAGCTCGCGCGCGATCGCGTACGTCGGCATCCGCGACAAGAGCGGCAAGATCCATTTCGGCTCCGGCGTGGACGTGGATATCATCAAGGCGTCGATCGACGCGCTGCTGACCGCGATCAACCACATGACGACGGCGCATACGAAGGAGTGAGCCGGTATTGCGCGCAGACGTACGGCAGACAGGCGGCGCGTTCCGGAAAGTGAGAGGCAAATCCTGCCTGTAGAAAGTCGGGATGGGCAGGAAAGGCAGGTTGATTTAAAAGAAGAATAAAGCAGGGCATTTCCGGAAAAGCTCCGCAGGACATTTCGGAAGTGTGCCTGCTTTTTTGCTGGCTGTAACCTTTCTGAATTATTGGGAAGCTGTTGTGCTTTCAGTCCTGTTTTTGGTCAATCTACACAAAGGAAAGAAAAAATTTCGCTTGTCCAAGATTATAATTGACAATGAATTGTATTAGTTGTATACTAAATATCGAAAGATTGCTGTGCTTTGCGGCGCGGCAAAAAATAAAAAATATACAGGAGGTAGCATTTATGAAGTTCAAAAAGGTGATGGCAGCAGTTCTCTCAGCAGCAATGGTAGTTTCTTCGGCTATGGTCGTGAGTGCGGACGAGGGTCCGGTCGCCCTGACGCTCTGGGGCGCAGAGGAAGACCAGACTCTGCTCGGTGAGCTTGTAGAGGAGTTCAAGGCAGCGTATCCGGATCAGACCTTCGACATCTCAATCGGCGTTGAGTCTGAGTCTACCGCGAAGGACACAATCCTGACCGACATCGAGGCGGCGGCGGATGTGTTTGCGTTTGCAAGCGATCAGATCTATGATCTCGTAGGAGCGGGCGCTCTGGCGAATCTGGATGAGTATGACGAGGCATTTCAGGCGGTTGCAGGGAAGTCTATTGAAGATGTGAAGGCGGCAAACAATTCAGGTTCTGTCACGGCGGCTACCGTGGATGACGGATTTTACGCGTTCCCGTTCGCGGGCGACAACACGATTTTCCTTTACTATGATTCATCCATCGTTTCCGATGAGGCTGCGCAGTCTTGGGACACGCTCCTTGCGGCGGCTCAGGAGGGCGGAAAGAAGGTCGGAATGACGCTGAACTCCGGGTGGCATAATGTCGGCTTCTTCTACGGCGCCGGATTCACGACGGCTCTCAATGCTGATGGAACGACCATGATCGACTGGAACGGCACGAGCGCGGACGGATATACTGGCGTGGATGTGACGAAGGCTATGCTTGACATCGCCGCGAACCCGGCATTCCAGGCAGTTGCGGACGGCGACCTTTCCAACCAGATTGCGTCCGGTTCTCTTTGCGCTGTGCTTTCCGGTACATGGGATGCGACTGCGGTGCAGGAGGCGTTTGGCGACGGATATGCGGCGACGAAGCTGCCAACCTTCACGCTGAATGGCGAGCAAGTGCAGCAGGGTTCTGCCTTTGGCTATAAGTTTATGGGCGTAAACGCATACTCAGAGAACATCGGCTGGGCGGCGGTTCTGGCAGAGTTCCTGACCAATGAGCAGAGCCAGGTGAAACGTTTTGATCAGCGCCAGATCGGCCCGACAAACATTGCGGCGGCAGAGGCGGATTCCGTCAAGGCAAATGCGGCGGTAAGCGCGGCGGTAGCGCAGGCTCCTTACGGTGTGATCCAGATGGTCGGCGGAAAATATTGGGATGCAACGGCGAGCTTTGGCCAGAGTATTGCAGAGGGCAAGATTGATGTCAACGACGACGAAGCCATCCAAGCGGCTCTCGACGAGCTCGTAGCGGGCGTTACCGCACCGATCGAGTAATCAATCACAGTATGCTGCATACGCGGCTTCTGTAGGGCTTGAACTTGTTCGGGCTGTCGCAGAATGGAAATGCGGGAGATTTCAGCGAGGGAATCTTCAACAACATTGTGCGGCAGCCTGACTTTTGTCAAAAGAGAGAGACTGCAATTTCTGGGAGGAGACGATATGGGGAAGCAATCCAAAAATGGATTTATCGCGGCGGTTGGTGCCTTCTTTGGCGCAATAGGCCGTTTCCTAGCGGACTTCGGCGGAGCGGTCGCAAAGGGCGACGCATTTGTCAAGCTGTCTTTGCTCTGGTGGGGAGCGGGATACGCCCGCCGGAAGCAGTATGTAAAAGCGGTGATCATGACCGCGCTTGAAGCAGGTCTGATCCTGTTTACAATCTTTTTCGCGCTCGATTATGTGTCGAAGTTTAGATCACTGGGCACGGTGAAGCCGGAAAAGGTATTTAATATGAAGACGATGAAAAACGAATGGAACGATTACGACAATTCGTTTTTGATTCTGTTGTTTTCTCTGTTCAGCTTTGTCATCTGGGCGACCGGTATCATCATCTGGATGAAAAATGTGGTGAATGTGTATCGCCTTCAGCTCAAGGCTGAGGCAGGCGAACATATCAACACATTCCAGGAAGATTTGCATTCCTATGTGGAGGAGAAGTTCCACATTACGCTGCTGACGCTTCCAGTGCTTGGAATCACGGTCTTCACGTTTGTCCCGATCCTGCTGTTGATTTTGGTCGCGTTTACGAATTATGACCAGCAGCATATGCCGCCGACAAATCTGTTCTCCTGGAACGGATTTAACAACTTCATCAGTTTGTTTGGCGGAGGTGGGATGACCATTACATTCGGCTACGCCTTTGTGCGTGTACTGGGCTGGACGCTTGTGTGGGCCTTCTTCGCCACGTTTACGACCTATATCGGCGGCATTCTTCTGTCCATACTGCTGAACAGTCAGAAGACTAGACTGCCGAGAATGTGGCGTACGCTGTTCATCATCACGATCGCGGTGCCGCAGTTCGTGTCGCTGCTGCTGGTGCGTAACTTCTTCTCGAACGGCGGTATCGTCAACACGATCTGTGCGAACATCGGACTGACCGGCTTCCTGCGGGACGTCGGGCTTGTCTCGACAAGCTACATTCCGTTTTTGTCGGCTCCGGGCTGGGCGCACGTGATGATCATCCTGATCAATATCTGGATCGGCGTTCCGTATCAGATGCTGATCGCGACGGGCGTTCTGATGAATCTGCCGTCCGATCAGGTGGAGAGTGCGCGCGTGGACGGCGCAAGGCCGTTTCAGATTTTCAAGAGCATCACGATGCCGTATATGCTGTTCGTGACAGGGCCGGCGCTCGTGACCGATTTTGTCAAGAATATCAACAACTTCAACGTTATCTATCTGTTGACAGAGGGCGTTTACACGACGACGAATCAGGCGATGGCGAATTCGCAGGCCAAGGAGGTCGACCTTCTGGTGACCTGGCTGTTCCGGTTGACGCAGGACTACTACAACTACAAGATGGCCTCTGCAATCGGCATCATCGTATTCATTATTTGTGCGGTGTTCACGCTGTTCGCGTTTAACCGCATGATCGGAAACGGAAGAGAGGAGGATTACCAATAATGAGAAAGATGAAAAGTAATCGTGCCTCGAGCATTATCCTGCACAACGCGCTGATCGCAGTGCTGGCGTTCATCTGGCTGATCCCGATCATCTGGCTGGTCTGCACTTCGTTCAGCTCCTACTCAGGAATGAATACCAGCACCTTCTTCCCGAAGGAGTGGAGCCTGATCCACTATCAGAAGCTGTTTCAGCCGGATACCGTGCAGCAGTTCCCACGCTGGTTCATGAACACATTTATCATCGCGTGCTTCACGACCGTGATCTCCACGGCGTTCGTGCTGATGGTGGCCTACGCGACCTCCGTGATGCGTTTCCCGATGCGCAAGCCCCTGATGAATATGGGCGTGATCCTGAACCTGTTCCCGGGTATGCTCTCGATGATCGCGGTGTACTTCGTGCTGAAGACCTTCAATCTGACGAACAGCTATGCGGGACTGATCATGGTCTATTCCGGTTCTGCGGGTCTCGGCTATCTGATCGCGAAGGGCTTCTTTGACACGATTCCGCGCGCTCTGTGCGAGGCGGCGCGTCTGGACGGCTGCAGCGAGGCGAGAATCTTCTCGCAGATCATTATCCCGATGAGCCGCCCGATCATCGTGTACACGGTCATCAGCAGTTTCCTGGGACCGTGGATGGACTTCGTGTTTGCAAAGATGATCCTGAACGCGGGCATCTCCGAGAATTACACGGTTGCGATCGGCCTGTACAAGATGCTTGACAAGAGCCTGATCAACAGCTACTTTACGATCTTCTGCTGCGGCGGCGTGCTCGTGTCGATCCCGATCTCCGTGCTGTTCTTCATCATGCAGAAGTTCTACGTGGAGGGCGTGACCGGAGGCGCAGTGAAGGGTTAAAAAGTGTGATAACAATGCTATATGTTTGCCCGGCGGATTGGGGCGTTTCTCTGAGAAAATGAATCTTTTCAGCGTGGAATGTGCCAGAATGCCGGGCAAACTCTTGCGATAGGAGAGGACAGTGTAAGGCCGACAGATGAGCCGGTACAACGACAATTTAACAATTTGAGAAAATTCGGAAAGGAAAAGAACGAGTATGGGAGAGTTTATCCTGAATATTGTCCACCGTCCCGAGATGGTGCCGGAGTACGCGGAAAAAGTGACCGGGCACGGGCAGGCGGAGGACATCGGGCGCAAGGCTCTGCTGACGGAGAGTCTTGATATTTTCAAGACGCAGCAGGAGTGCGCGCACAAGAACGGGCTGAAGACGACGATTGAGATGACGTACGCGAGTCTGTTTAACGACGAGGCGGTGGCGCTGGCGAAGGAGCACCACGAGAAGTACGGGGACGAGATCGGGCTGACGCTGCTCGGACTGCCGTGCAAGGAGTTTCGCGAGAAATATAAGACGAAGGATTTTTGTATCTGGATGTTCTCGATGGAGGACAAGAAGGCGATCGTGGAGGATGTCTTCGGGAAGTTCCATGAGCGTTTCGGCTTTTACCCGGAGTCGACCGGGTCGTATTACATGGACGCGGATCTGATCAACTACATAAAGGAGCGCTATCCTTCGGTCAAATGCGCGGTGGCGACCTGCTGGGAGGAAGGGCCGAAGGCCTACCACACCTGCAACAATAGCTGGTACACCTTTATGGACGGCGGTCCCTGGGCGCCGTGGATCCCGTCGAAGCAGAACACGCATGCGCCGGCCGCGAATGAGGCGGAGGATTCCGGCATCGTCGCGATCCCGCACCTGAGCCGTGATCTGATCGCCTGCTACGACGGCAATGGCTCGAACTTTGGGACGCATCCGCAGAATGTGCTGCGCGGGATGATCTATGATACCGAGACCTGGGAGTACCCGTATCTCTACAACCTGATCGACCAGTACCGTTACCAGGAGAAGTTTAACAACGGCTACGCCTACAACATGATGTTCGTCGGGCCGGGCTGGATGAACAAGATGGGGCGCTGGGAGTCTCCGTATGAGCTGCTGCTGAAATCCTACGAGGACGGCT
>CANQWV010000161.1 GCA_947627645.1 uncultured Lachnospiraceae bacterium
TATCGAAACCGGCCGGAGCCAGCAGCTTCGCCGCCTCCTGCACGAGCTTCAGCAGCATATTGATCCCCAGCGACATATTCGCGGACTTCATGACTGCCGTCTTCGCTCCCGCCGCGCGGATCTGCTCCATCTGCTCCTGCGAGTAGCCGGTCGTGCAGAAGACCGCCGCCACCTTTTTCTCCGTGCAGTACGCAAGCAGGGAATCCAGCGCGCCCGGCGCGGAAAAGTCGATCACCACGTCCGCCTCGACGACGCAGTCCGCAATGTTCGTAAACACCGGATAGTCCTTGTCTCCCTTGTCCTCCAGGTCGACGCCGGCCACAATCCGCGCGTCCTCGTCCGCCGCGACGATATCCGTCACCACACGGCCCATGTAGCCGTTGCAGCCGCTCATAATGATTCTTGTCATTTTCTCATCCTCTTCCCGATTATTCTGTATTGCTCTCGTTACTCTACACTATTTCCTTATACCATGTCAAGTGACAATCTGCCCCTGGGCGGCAAAGAAGAAGTCACTCTGTTTTTTAAATAAAGAACTATGAAGAAAGCCGGATACTCTGCACGAACCGCAGAGCATCTGGCTTCTTTTCTCACCTTGTCCTGTATCTGATCGGAAGCATAGCTGGCTTTGTGCGCTTCCCATCATCAGAGAATCCCATAATTCTTCATCGCCGTCTCCAGGCGCTTCGCGTTTGCCTCCTCCATCTCGGAGAGCGGGCTGCGCAGCGGGCCGGCGTTCCTGCCCATCAAATTCAGCGCCTTCTTCACCGGGATCGGATTGACCTCGCAGAACAGCGCGTCCACCAGATCGATCGCCGCAAGCTGCAGCTCGCAGCTCTTCTTCACGTCGCCCGCCAGATAGGACGCTACGATCTCATGCGTCTGCCTCGGCGCGATATTCGAGAGCACCGAGATCACGCCGACGCCGCCGAGCGAAAGGATCGGCACGATCTGATCGTCATTGCCGGAGTACAGCTCGATCTCGTCCCACGCAAGCCTCATCAGCTTCGCCACCTGCGAGATGTTGCCGGACGCTTCCTTCACACCCACGATATTCTTCACATTCTTCACAAGCCAGGCAGCCGTCTCCGGCAGGATGTTGCAGCCGGTCCTGCTCGGCACATTGTACAGGATGATCGGCAGGCTCACCGACTCCGCGATCTTTTTGTAATGCTGCTTCAGGCCGTTCTGCGTTGCCTTGTTGTAGTACGGCGTCACGAGCAGCAGCGCGTCCGCGCCGTCCTTCTCCGCCTCCTGCGAGAGCTGGATCGCGGTCTGTGTGCAGTTCGAGCCCGTGCCCGCGATCACCGGAATGCGCTTCGCCACCTTCTCGATCGCGAAACGGATCACCGCCGAGTGCTCCTCCATCGTCAGCGTCGCCGACTCGCCCGTCGTTCCGCAGATGATGATCGCGTCCGTCCCCTCCGCGATCTGGTACTCCAGAAGCTCCGCCAGCGCGTCGTAGTTTACCTCTCCGTTCTCATACATCGGCGTGACGATCGCCACGCCTGCCCCCTTGAAAATAGCCATAATCTTATCCTCCTTTTTCAATACGCATTTCCTGTCAGACAGCCTCTCCGGCTCTGCAGGCCGCACATCAAGCTGTGAAGCCCCATGCCGTGCCGCAGACGCTTTTCCAAAGTCTCCCTCAACACAGCAAAGGGACTGTCGACAGACAGCCCCAAAGAATACGCAAAATTTCGAAAAATTTCTTTCTTCAGATAGCTCTCCATCGCATCCCGATGACAGTTATACGGTTCTTCACCGCACACCCAAGAAAACAGCCTCGGCAACTGCTCTCTTTCGGCGCTCTCCCCTTTCCACGGCTTTCCCCTGCGCCCGAACACATCCGGCCGTGTACTTATGAATCACGCAACCTCTATCATTTCAAGATTTCTTCCACTATAGCATTATTATGTTGTATTGTCAACGATTTCAACCGGAAATATGTGACAAATATACGGCCCGGCAAAATACGTCTGCCGTCTGTACAGTCACGCTTTCTTATCTTCCGCCCGGTACGAGGTCGAAAGCTCCGTCACCTCATCGACATACGGCCAGAGCTCCCTGCATTCGCTGGTCCCGGTGAGATACAGCTCCGTGCCTTCCCCGACGACATCGATCAGCCCCCGCAGTTCCTCGATCGTCACAATCCCCTTGTCCGTCAGGCCAAGGATCTCATCGAGGATCAGCACATCCGCCTCCTCGGTCACCAGCACCTTCTTGGCAAAATTCAGCCCGTTCTTGATGTTGTGAATCTCGTCCTCCTTCTCGCGCTCTGTCAGATTTTCGTAGTTAGCCGCGAATCTCTCAAAACGAAACAGCTTGATCTCCGGCTCCAGCCGTTTGAAAAATTCCTGGCTCCCGCCAGACTGCTGTTCTTTCAGAAACTGGATCAGCACGACACCCTTTCCTTCCGCTGCTGCCCGGACGCCCTTGCCGAGCGCCGCCGAGGTCTTGCCCACGCCTGTCCCGCAGAAAATGTGTATATATCGTCCGCTCATCGTCCACCTCATCGCCGTCACAGCTGCAGTCCCGCCGCTTCCGGACAGGCGCCGCAGATTCTCCGCATTTCTCAAGTCTGTGACTTTTGTATTTGTAAATGTGTTTCTATCTTACTATATTTTCCTCTGGAATGCAATCGTTATTGCAAACCGCTCCATTCCAGCTTGTTTTCAATGAAATAGATATGCACGACCATTCAGCTTATCGCGGAACAGAAGGCTGCTCACTCCAGGTACTCCAGCTTGCTCACGGACACCTCATACGCGACGCGCTTCTCCGTGGTCTCCTCATCCAGCCGCTTCACATATTCCCTGCTCTGAATGCGTCCCCACACCTGCACGTGGCCGCCCACTTCAAAGCTTGAAGTGAAGCGGGCGTTTCTCCCCCAGCAAATACAGGGTATATAATCTGATTTTCCATAGGGACGGTTGACCGCCAGCAGCATATCCGCGATCTCCCGCCCGAGCGGAGTCCTGCGATAGACCGGCGTCTTGCAGATGTAACCGTCCAGGAAAATCTGATTGCTCTTCACCTTGTCGCTCTCCTCCTCCACAAAGCTGACCTCGCGCGCAAACACGGAAAGCACCAGCCTGTTTCTCTTCTCCTCATGCCTGTTGTACGAGCGGAACTGGCCAAAAACCTGTATGTACTTCCCCTCGTAATCCTGTGTGACGTCGATCAGCCGCTCCGAGATCATCACCGGGATGATATCGCATGAATCACTCAGCCTCTGAACGGAAATATCCACCATGTAAAATCCCTCTCCGAACACCTCATGGCTGAAGCCAAAGCCGGATACGATCTTTCCCATGATGGATACCTGATTGTTTTCAATAATCTTATCTGTCATAAAGCGTTGTTCTCCCTTCTTCGTGCGAAGTATCTCTTCTCGTATTTCTACTAATTCATGTTTATGCGTGGCTTGTTCCGGATATGACGGTTTTTTCCAAAAAATTAAAAATTTGCATACCGAGGCTTGTATTCCTGCAAAATTGTGATAAACTGAACAAGGTTTAAACATAATAAGAAGGAATGAGTGGATTTATGATCAGAGAAGACGTAAGAAATATCGCAATCATCGCGCATGTAGACCACGGCAAAACGACGCTCGTGGACGAACTGTTGAAGCAAAGCGGCGTGTTCCGTGAAAATCAGGAGGTCGCCGAGCGCGTCATGGACTCCAACGACCTGGAGCGCGAGCGCGGCATCACGATCCTGTCTAAGAACACGGCAGTTTTTTATAAGAATACAAAGATCAATATCATCGACACCCCCGGCCACGCTGATTTCGGCGGCGAGGTGGAGCGTGTGCTCAAGATGGTCAACGGCGTCATCCTCGTCGTGGACGCCTTCGAGGGCGCGATGCCGCAGACCAAGTTTGTGCTGCGCAAGGCGCTCGAGCTGGATCTCCCGGTGATTGTCTGCATCAACAAGATCGACCGCCCGGAGGCCCGCCCGAACGAGGTGATCGACGAAGTGCTGGAGCTTTTCATCGAGCTGGAGGCCTCCGACGAACAGCTGGACTGCCCGTTCGTCTACGCCTCCGCGAAAGCGGGCTACGCGGTGCTTGACCCGAAGGACGAGCCGAAAAGCATGGCGCCGCTCTTCGACACGATCCTGAACTATATCCCCGCGCCGCAGGGCGATGAGAACGGTCCGACACAGGTTCTGATCAGCACGATTGACTACAATGAATATGTCGGCCGCATCGGCGTCGGCAAGGTGGACCGCGGCACGATCTCCGTGAATCAGGAAGCGGTTCTCGTCAACCACCACGACCCGGACAAGAAGCAGAAGGTGAAGATCAGCAAGCTCTATGAGTTTGACGGACTGAATAAGGTAGATGTGAGTTCCGCGACGATCGGTTCCATCGTCGCGATCTCCGGCATCGCGGATCTGCATATCGGAGACACGATCTGCGCGGTGGACGCGCCGGATCCGATCCCGTTCCAGAAGATCTCCGAGCCGACGATCTCGATGAATTTCATCGTCAACGACAGTCCGCTCGCCGGGCAGGAGGGCAAATACGTGACCTCCCGCCACATCCGCGACCGCCTGATGCGCGAGCTGAACACGGATGTCAGTCTGCGCGTCGAGGACACGGAGGACACCGACACCTTCAAGGTGTCCGGGCGCGGCGAGCTGCACCTGTCCATCCTGATCGAGACGATGCGCCGGGAGGGCTACGAGTTCGCGGTCAGCAAAGCCGAAGTCATCTACAAGACTGACGAACGCGGCAAGAAGCTCGAGCCGATGGAGCTCGCCTATATCGATGTACCCGAGGAATTTTCCGGCAGCGTCATTCAGAAGCTGAGCCTCCGCAAAGGCGAACTGCAGGGCATGAGCGTCGGGCAGGGCGGCTACTCCCGCCTCGAGTTCTCGATTCCGTCCCGCGGCCTGATCGGCTACCGTGGGGAATTTCTGACCGACACAAAGGGAAACGGCATCATGAACACGATCTTCGACGGCTACGGCCCCTACAAAGGCGACCTGCAGTACCGCAGCCAGGGCTCGCTGATCGCGTTTGAGAGCGGCGAATCCGTCGCCTACGGCCTGTTCAACGCGCAGGACCGCGGCACGCTCTTCATCGGTCCGGGCGAGAAGGTCTACTCCGGCATGGTCATCGGCCAGAGTGCGAAGCCCGAGGACATCGAGCTGAACGTCTGCAAAACGAAGCACCTGACGAACACCCGTGCCTCCGGCTCCGACGAGGCGCTGAAGCTGACTCCGCCGAAGATCCTGAGCCTGGAGCAGGCGCTCGAATTCATCGACACAGACGAGCTGCTCGAGGTCACGCCGAAGAGCCTGCGTATCCGCAAGAAAATACTGGATCCGACACTGCGCAAGAGGGCGTCGTTTAAGAAAAATTGAGTTTGTGTATAGTTCACATCATGTTTTAACCATAGTGGCTATTCGGACGCCCTGCAAGGGATTGCAATGTCAGGGCACAACACGCTCCCGCTCGTGTCGGGCACGTAGCGGTGCATAAGTTCGCTTACGCTCACTAAG
>CANQWV010000162.1 GCA_947627645.1 uncultured Lachnospiraceae bacterium
GTCCACCGGAGAGTGCCTCGGCATCGCCGCGACCTTTGACGAGGCGCTGTACAAGGCGTTCCTCGGCGCGGGCATCAACTTGCCGAAGCACAAGAATATGATCATGACGGTCCGCGACGCCGACAAGCTTGAGGCCGCGGATCTCGCGAAGCGTTTCGAGGCGCTCGGATACAACATTTTCGCGACAAAAGGAACGGCTCGCGCGCTGATGGAAGCGGACGTGCAGGTGCGCATGACGCGCAAGATCGAGCAGGAGTCGCCGAACATCATGGATCTGATCCTCGGCCACGAGATCGACCTCGTCATCGACACGCCGTCGCAGGGCGTCGGACATTCGAAGGACGGCTTCCTGATCCGCCGCAACGCGATCGAGACCGGCGTCAACGTGCTCACCTCGCTCGACACGGCGGAGGCGCTGATCACAAGCCTTGAGAACAACAACATCCACGGACTGACGCTCGTGAACATCGCCGAGATCGCGACGCGCGGACAGGGATAAATCACAAGAAATAGCTGCAGAATATATGATGAAACGGCTGTCCCTTACCCTTGCGGAGGGGACAGCTTTTTTTCATATATTTTGCAGGAAAATGGCAGGAAAATGCAGTTCAGAAAGCTTGCGGTTTGGAGTAAAATATCGTAATATAATATAAACATGAAAAGAGTAAAGGGCAGGAGGCTGATCATGCGCAAGAAATCACATATTTCACTTGCCAGGTATCTGGTGAGAGGGCTGAGCTTCGAAGAGCTCAGGCGACACAGAAAGCTGTTCTGCTTTGGCTCGATTATGCCGGATCTGAATCCGAAGATGTTTGCAAAGCCGCATGAATACGATGGAACCTTCGGGACGCTGCAGGAGCTGATACGACAGATTCTGGATGATACCTCGCAGGGAGAGGAGAGTGAGCGTGTGCTCTGGCGCAGAGCCGGAGTAGTTATGCATTATCTGGCCGATTACTTTACTTATCCGCACAATTCCTCCTTTGAGGGCAGCCTGAAGGATCATTGTCTGTATGAGAGCCGGTTGAAATGTCATATGCGTGTGCTGGTCTGGATGCCGGAAGGACGGGAAATCTTCGGGAGGGCCAGGGAGGCGGCTGCGCAGATCGGCAGCACGGAGGAGCTGTTCGCGTATGTTGCGGGGACTCATCGGGATTATATGAGGGAGAAAAGCCACACGCCGGAGTCTGACTGCAGGTGGATCCTGATGCTTTGTGCGACGGTGCTGCTTGCGTTCGCGGAGCTGATCGAGGAGGAACGCAGGAGCGGGGAAGAGAGGCTGTGCGCGTGATACTGCTCTGGTCGAGGACATAATGACACCGAATTTTCAAAATGCCTGGGGTATGCGTGGCATTCTTTGGCATTGTGGAAAGGAATAAGGTGAAAGGAAAGTGAAGAAGAAAAAACTGCCGATTGGAATTGAGAATTTTAAAGAGCTGCGGAACGAAGACTTTTACTACGTGGATAAGACGGGACTCATCCGGGAGCTGCTGGAGAACTGGGCAGAGGTGAATCTCTTTACACGTCCGCGAAGATTCGGAAAGTCTCTGAATCTGAGTATGCTGAGATGCTTTTTTGAATTGGGGACGGAAGAGAAGTATTTCGACGGATTGAAAATCTCAGAGAACGCGTCTCTTTGTGAAACGTATATGGGAAAATTTCCGGTGATACTGGTCTCTTTAAAGGGTATCAACGGGGAAACCTATGAAAAGGCCTGCGCGATGGCGGCGCAGATCGTCAATGCGGAGGCAAGGAGATTCCAGTATCTTCTGGACAGCGATCGGCTCACGGCTTATGATAAAGAGGTGTTTGTCAGCCTTCTGCGGCCGGATATGAGCGAAGCGGCTTTGTGCAGCAGCCTGAAAATCCTGTCTGAATTTTTGGAGAAACATCATGGTCGCAAGGTGATCCTGCTGATCGACGAATATGACGTTCCGCTTGCGAAGGCATTTGAACGGGGATATTATGATCAGATGGTAATCTTCATCCGGAATATGTTTGAACATGCGCTGAAGACCAACGACAGCCTCAAATTCTCGGTATTGACCGGGTGTATGCGTATTTCGAAAGAGAGCATTTTCACCGGGCTGAATAATTTAAAGGTGTTGTCAATTGCGGATGCCTCGTTTGACGAATATTTCGGGTTCACGGACAGCGAAGTGAGAGGACTGCTGGAATACTATGGGCTCTCTGACCATTACGATGAGATGAAAGAATGGTATGACGGCTATCAGTTTGGAAATGTGGAGATATATTGTCCCTGGGATGTGCTCAACTATTGCTATGAGCTGCGGGCAGATCCTGAGGCAAAGCCACAGAACTACTGGGTGAATACCAGCGGCAATGATGCGGTCAGGCGCTTCATCCGGGAATCGGACAAAGGATCGCTCAGGCGTGAGATTGAAAAGCTGGTGGCTGGAGAGACGATCAAGAAGGAGATTCACCAGGATCTGACTTACCCGGATATGTATTCGTCCGTTGAGAACCTGTGGAGTATCCTCTTTACCACAGGGTATCTCACTCAGAGAGGGAAACCGGAGGGAAACAGTTTTTCGCTGGCCATTCCCAACGTGGAGATCAGAAGGATCTACACCATGCAGATCATGGAATATTTCAGGGAAACGGTTCCGAAGAACAGGGAAGCATTGAGAAGCTTCTGTCAGGCGCTGAAGGATGGAGAACCGGAGAAGGTGGAAACGCTTTTGGGCGAATATCTGAAGCGGACGATCAGCATCCGTGATACCTTTGTGCGAACGCAGCTGAAAGAGAATTTTTATCATGGGATTCTGCTGGGGCTCCTGAGTTTTCAGGACTGGGACGTGTCCTCCAACAAGGAATCCGGGGAAGGCTACAGCGATATCCTGGCGGAGACGGAGGATGGGGAAACCGGCATCATCCTCGAACTGAAGTATGCGCAGGACGGAGGGCTGGAGACGGCGTGTCTGGCAGCTTTGGAGCAGATTGAGCGGAAGAATTATGAGGAGGAATTGCGGGATGAGGGAATCAAGTATATCCTGAAATATGGCGTCGCGTTTTATAAGAAGAGCTGTAGGGTAATGCTTGCGGAAGAGTGAGAGCGCATGAATACTTGCATCAGACGGACGCTGTCGGGCAATCCTTTCAAATATGGACTGACAAAAAAGGCAGGACATTTCCGAAACGAATTCGTGTGAATTCATCCGGAGATATCCCGCCTTTTGTATGTGCAGAGTATCCCATGATCTGGAATCCGGAGGTATGGTTTTCGGATCCCCTCTTTCAATCTGCCTCAAACGGTAGGCCGAATTTTTCTGACGCCCGAATTCATGAAAAGGAGCGTGCGCCTACTTCACCAGCCGGATCACGTTCCAGGACGCCTTGTGCAGCAGGCTTGTGAGCGTGCCGCTGTCGAGCGTGGACTGTGCGGCTGCCTTTGGCGCGACGATTTCCCCTGCGGAGCTGTTCACTGCCTTGAGGTCGCCGTGCTCGAGCACGATATGCTCGGCCAGCTTATAGCCCTCGAAGCTGCGGACGTCGGTCGTCAGCGTGACGTCGTCCTCGAGATTGCGGTTGACTGCGAAGATTGTCAGCTCACCCTTCTCCTCGTTGTAGACAGAGACAGACTCGACGTCGGTCACGTCGCCGTGGTTCTTCGTCGCGTGCAGCGGGGAGTCGATGGCCGGAAGCAGGGCAGTGCCGCGCCCGTACTTTGAGGCGTGCATGAACGGCCAGAAGATCGTCTGCCGCCAGGACTTGCCGCCGTTCGGATCCGTCATGACCGGCGCGATGACGTTCACGAGCTGCGCCAGGCAGGCCATGCGCACGCGGTCGGAATTGCGCAGGAGCGTGATGATCAGCAGGCCGACCATCAGAGCGTCCTCGAAGGTATAGATGTCCTCGAGCAACGCCGGGGCAACCTGCCAGGGATTCTTCTTCATCTCCTCGTTGTCCGCCTCGGTCGTGTGGTACCAGACGTTCCACTCGTCGAAGCTGAGCATCATTTTCTTCGAGCTGTGCTTCTTTGCCTTTACGTAATCGCAGATTGCCACGACGGAGCGGATGAACTCATCCATATCGTTGGATTTCGCAAGGAAATCGTTCGTGTTGCCCGAGCGGTTGCCGTAGTAGCTGTGCAGGGAGAGGTAATCCACGTTCTCATAGGTGTGGCTGAGCACCGTGTCCTCCCAGGTCGCGAAGGTCGGCATATCCTTGTTGGAGCTGCCGCAGACCACGAACTCGACGGTCGGGTCGATCAGCTTCATGGCCTTCGCAGTCTCCACTGCGAGCCTGCCGTACTCGTTCGCCGTCTTCTGACCAAGCTGCCACGGGCCGTCCATCTCGTTGCCGAGACACCAGACCTTGAAGCCGTAGGGCTCCTTCTGGCCGTGCTTGATGCGCAGGTCGCTGTATTTCGTGCCTCCCGGATGGTTGCAGTATTCGAGCAGGTTGCAGGCATCCGCGATACCTCTCGTGCCGAGGTTGACGGCCATCATCACCTCAGAGTTGGCGGCCTTCGCCCATTTGCTGAACTCATGCAGGCCGACTTTGTTCGTCTCGAGGCTGCGCCACGCGAGCTCCAGGCGAGCCGGACGCTCGTCCACCGGGCCGACGCTGTCCTCCCAGTTGAAGCTGGAGACAAAGTTTCCGCCCGGATAGCGCACGATCGGGACGTTCAGTTCGCGCACCAGATCGATGACGTCCGTGCGGAAGCCGTCCGCGTTCGCGAGCGGGTGCCCCGGCTGATAGATGCCGTCGTACACCGCCCGGCCGAGATGCTCGATAAAGGAGCCGTAGATGCGGTCGTCGATCTCCGAGATGCGGAAGGCCTTGTCGAGTATCATTTTCGCATTTCTTGCCATTTCTTGTTCCTCCCTTTTGTGATTGTGTTGCCCTGAGCTGTTCAGACACAGGGGGTGTTCTGGACTATACCATACTTATTTATAACTTTTACTATACTATAGAACTTTGCGGGCTTCAATCCCCCATAACAGCAGATTTTGAATGTCCGCCTGGCAGGAGCAGACCCGGGAAACGAAAACGGAGCGGCCGGGCCTCGAAGATATTCGAGGAAGACCGGAGCAGCCGATCGTATTTCGCGTGTATTATGGTAAAAAAAAGGGCTGCTGCAATCTGTGAGAGCGGAGAGAAAGACGTCTCACCGGCACAGGCTGCGACAGCCCCGGGTGCGTTTCACGATGCAGACTGCAGAAACAGAGTCGTTCTGTGCTCTGTGGTTCGTTTCGGAATTCCTGCATATATAAAACGCTTAAAAGATATTGCAATGATCAGCCCTTCACGGCTCCGCTCGTCATACCTGCCACCAGATAGCGGTTGAAGATCAGGTAGATGATGAGGATCGGGATGATACCGAACATGGAACCCGCGATCAGCAGGTCGTAGTTGTTGCCGTACGG
>CANQWV010000163.1 GCA_947627645.1 uncultured Lachnospiraceae bacterium
CGAGCGGGAGCGTGTTGTGCCCTGACATTGCAAGCCCTTGCAGGGCGTCCGGATGGCCAGCATGGATAAAACATAATGTGAATTAAACACGAATCTCATTTACTTGTTCCTGCTGTTAGCACTCATCTGAATTGAGTGCTAATTTTTTCTTGACATTTCCCTGCAGTGGTATTAAGATAGGCTTCAGAATATAAAAAAGGAGATGTTGCTGCATGAGCAAACGTACAGGAAGTCTTTCCATCAACAGTGAAAACATATTTCCCATTATAAAGAAATGGCTGTATTCCGACCACGACATTTTTGTCCGTGAGATGGTCTCGAACGGCTGCGACGCGATCTCGAAGCTCTCGAAGCTTGAGATGATGGGCGAGTACTCCTACCCGGACGACTACAAGAAAAAGATCGAGGTTATCGTCAACCCGGAGGAGAAGACGCTGAAGTTCATCGACAACGGCCTCGGCATGACGGCCGACGAGGTCGAGGAATATATCACGCAGATCGCCTTCTCCGGCGCGACCGATTTCCTCGAGAAATACAAGGACAAGACGACGGACGACGAGATCATCGGTCACTTCGGCCTCGGCTTCTACTCTGCGTTCATGGTGGCGGACGAGGTGCACATCGACACCCTTTCCTATAAGGAAGGCGCGGCTCCAGTACACTGGGAGTGCGACGGCGGCACGGACTACACGATCGAGGAGGGCAGCCGCAATGCCGTCGGCACCGAGATCACCCTTTTCCTCGGCGAGGACAGCGTCGAATTCTCGAACGAATACCGGATGCGCGAGGTATTGGAGAAGTACTGTTCCTTCATGCCGGTGGAGATCTTCCTCTCGAAGGCAAACGCCGAGCAGCAGTACGAGACGATCGATGAGGACGAGCTGCGCGAGGACGACGTCGTAGTCGAGCGCATTCACGAGGATGCGAAGACGGAGGAAAAAGAGAACGAGAACGGCGAGAAGGAAGTCGTCGAGGTCTCTCCTGCCCGCGACCGCGTAAAGATCAACAAGCGTCCGGTGTCCATCAGCGACACGCATCCGCTGTGGGCGAAGCACCCGAACGACTGCACGGACGAGGAGTACCGCGAGTTCTACCGCAAGGTCTTCCTGGATTACAAGGAGCCGCTGTTCTGGATCCACCTGAATATGGACTACCCGTTCAACCTCAAGGGCATCCTCTACTTCCCGAAGATCAACACGGAGTATGATTCCATCGAGGGCAAGATCAAGCTGTACAACAACCAGGTGTTCATCGCGGACAATATTAAGGAAGTGATCCCGGAATTCCTGATGCTCTTAAAGGGCGTCATCGACTGTCCGGATCTGCCGCTGAACGTCTCCCGCTCCGCTCTGCAGAACGACGGCTTCGTACAGAAGATCTCCGACTACATCACGAAGAAGGTCGCGGACAAGCTCTCCGGTATGTGCAAGACCGACCGTGAGAATTACGAGAAATACTGGGACGACATCAGCCCGTTCATCAAATACGGCTGCATCAAGGACAACAAGTTCGGCGAGAAGATCATGGACTACGTCCTTTACAAGAACCTCGACGGCAAATACCTGACGCTGAAGGACATCCTCGAGGCAGAGAAGAAAAAGGCGGAGGGCGAATCCGACGGCGCGGCGGAGAATGCCAGGACCGCTGAGGGAGAAGCCAAAGAGGGAACGGAGCAGGCAGACGAAAATGCCGCTTCCGATGAGGCAGCTTCAGAGAATACCTCCGCACAGGGCGACACGGATGGTACAGCTGCGGACAGCGATACCGGCTCCGACGCAGAAGACGCGGAAAAGAAGAAGACCACAATCTACTACGTGACCGACGAGGTGCAGCAGAGCCAGTACATCAATATGTTCCGCGAGGCCGGGCTTGACGCGGTCATCCTGCGCCACAACATCGACACTGCGTTCATCTCCCACATGGAGCAGCTCAACGAGGAGATCAAGTTCCAGCGCATCGACGCGGACGTCACCGACTCCGTCAAGGAGGCGGACGACGCCGAGGTGCCGCAGGAGACCACGGACGCGCTGACCGAGACCTTCCGCAAGGCACTCGGCAAGGAGAAGCTTACCGTCAAGGTCGAGAAGCTCAAGAACGCGAACGTTTCCTCGATGATCACGCTTTCCGAGGAGAGCCGCCGGATGCAGGAAATGATGAAGATGTACAATATGTACGGCATGGATCCGTCGATGTTCGGCGGAGACGAAACGCTGATCCTCAACGCGAACAACAAGCTCGTCCAGTATGTTGCAGAGCACAAGGATTCCGACAAGGTGCCGATGATCTGCGAACAGCTCTACGACCTCGCGATGATCTCGCACAAGCCGCTCGCTCCGGAGGAGATGACCAAGTTCATCGCCCGCAGCAACGAGATCCTGATGATGTTCGCAGAATAATAAATCCTCCCGTTCCTCGGGCCAGGGCTGCCGCGCTTTGCGGCGGCCCTTTTTTCGTCCGCTACGTCTTAATGCTTGACTTTGCTCTCCGTTTTTATATAATATATAGGTTATGGGGCTCGTTTGCTTTGCCATTTATCCGGGCTTTTCCAGTACACGAACATATACTATAAAATGAACAAAGATACAGGAGATAATACATATTATGAAACCACAAAAGCGCAGACGCAGAAGACGGCCGGACAGACTCGTCCTGAACCTTTTGGTTCTGGTCACACTGGTGCTTGTTGTTTTTGAGGGCAAGCTGATCTATACCATGTTCACCCATCGCTCTTCCACAAGTGAGGCGCACACCACTTCCTCCGGGACGACAGCGGCTGCAAGCGGTTCCGTCTCCGGATCAAAAAAGAAAAAAACGGATTCCAAAAAGACCAGTGAGCCTCTTCTTGAAACTTCCGATACGCTCCTGGGCGAAACCAGCCTGGCGGGACTCCCGGCAAAGCTCACTGCCAGCTCGTCCGCCCCGGTACAGGACACTGAGCCTCTTCCTACTGTATCAGACCCCGACAGCCCGGCGATCGTCCCGAAGTCTGAAGTCAGCGTCGACGACTCCTATTTCTCGGACGCAGTTTTCATCGGCGACTCACGGATGGAAGGTTTCCGTAACGCGTCAGGCATTACGCAGGGGCAGTTTTTTACGAGCGTGGGAATGTCGCTCTCCTCGATGCGGAGCGATCCGATCATCTCCACACCGGAGGGAAATATCACGGTGGCAGCCGCGCTCTCAGGCGGGAGCTACAGCAAGATCTATCTGATGCTCGGGACGAACGACCTCGGCGAATATGACTGGGATTCGTTCCGCGAGGGCTTCATCGCCACGATGGAGCGTTTCCAGGAGATTCAGCCAGGCGCGATCATCTACGTCTGCAGCGTCATCTATGTAGACGAGTCCAAGGCTGCCTCCACCCAGTATGTCAACAACGCCAACGTTGACAAGATCAACTCGATCCTGCTGGACATCTGCGAGGAGAAGGGCTATTACTATCTCGACCTCAACAAATTTCTGTCGAGCGGCTACGGCACCCTCATCGACGGGGCTTCCAGCGACGGCGTTCACCTGTATCCGGAATACTGCAAACAGATGCTGGATTACCTGAAGAGCCACTACATAGAGGTTCCCGAATCAAACGGCAGCGAGGCAGAATCCGACGAGATCACCGCTTCGGAGACAGAAGCAGCGTCCGAAGCTGACCCTTCAGACGACGAGGGCGCTGAGGCTTAGCCTGCGAAAGCACTGCGCCTTAGCCGACGAAAGCGCCGAGGTTTGGCCGATGAAAACGTCAATGTTTGACCGGCGCAGCCGCTGCATTCCGTGTCAAAAGTATCGTTACACGACAAAAACAAAAATCATAGCTCCGGTTTATCCGGCTTCGAAAGGAGAATACAGAAACATGAAAAAATGGACAATGGTCCTCGGCATGACGGCTGCCGCGCTTAGCCTGACCGCCTGCGGGGGAAACAAAGAAAAAGAAGTAAGTGTAGAAGTGCCGAAGCTCGCGGAAGAGCTGCTCTCGACCGTCACCTCTGACCAGCTCAGCGAGACGGCGTCCGATATGCTGCCCTCCATCTATTTCTATGAGGCAGACGACGTCGCCGAGGCAGTCGCCTACGCAAGCTCCGGAGCGACGGCCTGTGAGGTCGCCGTGATCGAATCCAAAGACGCCGGGAACACCGAGGAGATCGAAAAGCTGTTCCAGACGCGCGTCGACAACCAGGCCGCACTCTACGCCTCCTACAATGAGGCCGAGGTCTCCCGCCTGGACGACGCCATCATCGAGAGCGCCGGCGCCTACACGGTGCTGTGTGTCTGCGACGACAAGGATGCGGCAGAAAAAATTCTCGAAGGTTACGGCTTTTAAAAACGCATACAATCCTAAAGCGAAACGGCTGGTCTGATCTCTGTATAAAATGCTGTCTGATCGATTCATGAGATATTTTTCGGAATAAAAAGCCGCGCTGGATTGGTTTGAATTTCCAAGTATTTTCCGACGCAAACCGTACGATCGGTTATGTCGGGAAATACGCAAGAATGGTACCGGATCAATCAGCGCGGCTGTTTTGTCACTTTTCTTTTCCCTTTCCTTTCTTCTTTAGATTCCCCGGAACCGGAACTTAAACTCCATCCTCCCGCTCACATCGATCAGATGCTCGGAATGCGGACGCGCGCCCCAGCTGTCGTCGCCGGCGATGCCCATCTGCTGCTTCGCCACGCGGATCACCGTGTAGTGCACCTGTGGAAGCTCATAGGCGTGCCGCGCATTCTCCAGCTCATGCGGCGTGTAGGGCAGCGCTGAGAAGCTCATCTCGTCTCCCTCAAACAGCAGTCCTCTTCCGTTCCGGTCGCAGACCTTCGCCCAGCGCACGCCGATCTTGTTTCCGCACTCCTGCGGCACCATGTAGCGTGCCAGATTGTCCGCGACTTTGTTGCTGTAAATGCCCAGCCTGCCGCCTCTGCAGCGATCCACATAGGTCTCCTCCGGCCCGAGTCCGTACCACTCTACCGTGTCATAATCCGCATCGATCTTCAGCATCATACCGAACTCCGGCATATCGCCGAGCTCCTTCACCGGATCGTAAGTCAACCTCGTCTCGACCGTGCCGTCCCCGTATACCGTGTAGGCCACCTGGCAGGAAGCCCTTGGCGTCGTCGGCATCTCGTAAGCAAAAGTTACTGTTACACAGTCCTGCTTCTCCTCGATCAGCGGCTCCACCCACGCGTTTGTCTCGAAATCCTTGTAGCTTGCATACATACTCGCGATCTTCCACTGCGCGTAGCGTGCCGGCATATGACTGCCCTCATCGTTGTCGACCGGGGCACGCCAGAAATTCGGCATCGGAGTACTCTTCAAAAGCTCCACGCCTCCGCAGCGGTAGGATGTCAGCCCTTCCCGATCATACGGAAAACAGAATAGAAGCGGACTA
>CANQWV010000164.1 GCA_947627645.1 uncultured Lachnospiraceae bacterium
TCGCGGATTTTTCCGAGCGCTTCACGCTCCGCTTCGAGGCGGTCGTCTCGGTGCTTGAGCCGTTGCAGAAGCGTGTTGCGGAGCTTGAGCAGGATAAGGCTTACATCGACAGCGCGATCAAGAACAATGCCGAGAAGGCAGGCTATTACGCCCAGAA
Source organism: uncultured Lachnospiraceae bacterium (assembly GCA_947627645.1). Taxonomy (GTDB): domain Bacteria; phylum Bacillota; class Clostridia; order Lachnospirales; family Lachnospiraceae; genus Choladousia. The sequence goes on from CANQWV010000164.1 coordinate 158, forward strand.
GACGCTGCGCAAGGTGCAGAAGAAGGTCGGTTTCCCGGAGAAGGTGCGGTGAGGAATAGAATTGAGCATTTAACGCAGCTCAGGGATCAATATAACGAAATAAGTGAAAAGACTGATTTGAAAGAAATTTGATTTTAAAATGTAAAGTATGTCCTCTGTCGGGGGACATATTTTATTTTGTGGAAAGAATAAGGAGTGGTGATCTCTGTGACATTCCTGGAACAGAATTGCAATAAAAAATATAACTTATCATTCTTGACAAAATAAGAATATAATATTAATATAATTATGCAAATATGATAAAAATGGTGATCGCATGAAACTGAATGGGAACGAAAGGGAACAGGATATCTTGAGGGAGCTTGGAACCAGGATCAGGCAGTATCGCATTGGACTGAACATTACGCAGGCGGAGCTTGCGGACAGATGTGGTATTTCCCCCAGCACGGAGGTACGCATTGAGAGCGGCGTAGACTCCAAAATCTCGAATTATATTAAAATTCTGAAGTCACTGGGGCTTGCCCCAAATCTGGATCTGTTGATTCCGGAGCCGCAGCCGGATTTTAAGGCGCTGTATGAGCGAAAACCTGTCAGGCAGAGAGCAAGGTCGAATAAATCCGGATCCGGCTGGGTCTGGGGTGAAGACGAGTGAAGAGAGAGGTAGACGATGGCTGTAGAGACAGTAAAAATAAAACTGTGGGGATCCACGATAGGCTATCTGCACAGGCAGGGGAGTGGTCCGATTGGGTTTCAGTACGACAGGAATTTTCTGGGAAGCGGTATAGAAGTCGCCCCGCTCACGATGCCGTTGTCTGAGCTGACTTATTCGTTTCCTGCGTTGCCGGAAGCGACCTACAGCGGACTGCCGGGAATATTTGCGGATTCCCTGCCCGACAAATTCGGTAATATCGTGATAAGAAGTTATCTGTTAAGTCAGGGCAGGACGGAGAACGACCTGACTGCGCTTGAAAAACTGTGCTACATGGGACAAAGGGGCATGGGAGCTCTGGAATATGAACCATCAGCTGATCTTGTCGACATCGGGAAAGAGATTGACATCGACGCCCTGACAAAGCTTGCCTCCGATATATTATCGGAAAAAGAAAGCCTGCATATCGCACATGATCAGAATATGATCGCGCAATTAATGCAGGGAAGCTCCTCTGTCGGCGGGGCAAGAGCCAAGACGCTCATTGCATGGAACCCGGACACAGACGAGATCCGTTCCGGACAGATCGATGCAGGGGAGGGGTTTGGGTACTGGCTGCTGAAATTTGATGATATTTCCAATAACAGAGACAAGGATCAGAAGCCGGACAGCAGAGAGTACACGAGAATCGAATACGCATATTATCTCATGGCGGAAGAAGCGGGGATTAAAATGAGCGAATGTCGCTTATATAGGGAGAATGGCAGGGCGCATTTTATGACAAGGCGATTTGACCGTACAGGGGACAAGGGAGAAAAGCTTCATATGCAGAGTCTGTGCGCGATGGCGCATATGGATTTCAATTCCCCCAGGATCTATTCTTATGAAGACGCGTTTCAGGTGATGAGACGGCTTGGTCTTCCCCACAGTGATTTCCTGCAGTTGTACAAAAGGATGCTGTTTAATGAGTATGCGAGAAACTATGACGACCATACAAAGAATATTGCCTTTCTGATGGATAAAAAAGGTCGCTGGCGTTTGTCACCGGCGTATGACCTGACATTTTCATACAATGCGAACAGTATCTGGGTGAACGCGCATCAAATGCTGATAAATGGAAAGGCAGATAAAATTACCGAAGGGGATCTCAGAACGGTTGCCGAAAAGGCTGGAATAAAAAAAGCGGAAGCAGAGAAGTGCATGGATCAGGTCGTGGAGGCGGTCTCGAAATGGTGCAGCTATGCGGAAACCGCGGAGCTTTCTCTGAAAAATACAGAGCGAATTCAGAACTTTCTCAAAGCGATACAATGATGCCCGTTTTCCCTGGCGTATGGCGGTTTCTTATGCGAAGCTGCCCGGACAGACGACGCGCCGCATATCCTCTGGCATTTCGCAGGTGAAGGAGAGCGGCTTGCCCGTGATCGGGTGTGGGAATTCAAGCTTGTGTGAGTGCAGAGCCTGACGTCCGATCGGCGGTACGAATTTTTCGGACAGTAGTTGCGACTTTTGCACGCTGTCTGTCCGAGCGATATTTGCCGGTATGCTGCATTCTGCGTGCATACGGTCTGTGCGTAGACATTCCGTCTGTGAACTGGAAGCCTGCGTGCGAACCGGATTATAGAGGAAATCCCCGATGAGCGGATGCCCAATATGGCTCATGTGCACACGGATCTGGTGCGTGCGGCCCGTCTCAAGCGTGACAGCGGCAAGAGAGAGGGATCGGTTCTGTGAATTGGGAGAAGATTGCAGCGCTGCAGCCTTCGAAGGCGACTGAGCAGAAGACGATATCTGGGCGACGGCAGATGGAAATGCGATGCGCCTGGACCGACAATCCCAGACTGAAAGCCTGCGGAAATGCGTCACGGCGCGCTGCCCGTGCTCATGATCCACGCAGCGCATCAGGACGGAACCATCGAGGCGCGCGATCGGCGCGTCGATCGTGCCGGATTCCGGTAAAATCCCCTCGACGATGGCGAGATATTCCCGGTGAATCTGCCGCTCGGCAGACATATGGGAGAGAATCGCGGCGCTTAAATAATGCTTGGCGATGATGAGAAGACCGCTGGTGTCGCGGTCGAGGCGGTTGATACAGCGATAGACGAAAGGGATGCCCTGTGAGGCAAAGTAATACATAACGCCGTTTGCGAGTGTATTCTCATAGTTATTGATAGAAGGGTGAATCGGCATGTCGCTCGGTTTGTTGACGACGAGCAGATCCTCATCCTCGTAGATGATGTCCAGCGGCATCTGCACAGGCACAAGATCAGCGGAGGACTGATCCTCGACGATCTGTATCGTCAGGACATCCCCCGCTTTTAATTTCTGGTTCGTGTAAGCCCAGTTCCCGTCTAGCAGAATCCCGCGCTCTGTCTGCTTCAGCCGCGTCAGCACATGGTGCGAGCACCCGTGTGCGCGCAGGAACTGCTCGACGCTTATGCCTTCGTGAATTTGTTTGATCTTCCAATGGATTGTCCGATTCATGATTTTTCCAATATACGTCAAAGCTGCAGACAGGAACCGCAGGGATTTCCGGGACTTTTCCGGCACAAACCGAAGAAAGAAAACCTTTCGTTTTCCAATGTGTATCTACGGTTTTGCCGGGGAAGTTCCCAGGAAGGGTACCGTGCGGTTCCGTCCAAAGTCTATCGAATACGCGATCAGCTCGATTTCACCTTATTCCAGTAATCGTTGTACATATTGTCTACCTCGTCCCCGAGATACTGGAAGGTCTCGCAGCGCGCCATATCCTCCGCAGGCGGGAAGGCAATCGTGCTGTTCTTGATGTCCTCGTCCTCGATCAGATCCCTCGCCGCCATGTTCGGGGTGGAGTAGGTGATGTACTCGAAGTTTTTCAGGGCGATCTCCGCCTCACACATATAATTGATAAATTTTTCAGCGTTCTCCTTGTGCTCGGCGTTCTTCGGGATGACCCAGCTGTCGATCCAGATGTTGGAACCCTCGTCCGGGATGACGTACTCCAGGTTCTCGTTTTCGCGCTGCGTATAGATTGCTTCGCCGGAGTAGATGACGCCCAGCGCTGCCTCGTCGCCGATCATCTTGTCGCGCACCTCGTCGATGACGTAGGCCTGCACGAGCGGTTTCTGCTCAATCAGGGTGTCGGCGGCCTCGGAGAGCTCATCCTCGCTTGTCGTGTTGAGCGAGTATCCGAGCCGCTTCAGGGCGACTGCGAACGCGTCGCGCACACTGTTCTGCATCAGGATATTGTCGGAGTACTTTTCGTCCCAGAGGATGTCCCAGCTCGTGACAGGCTCGTCGACCATCGTTTTATTGTAGAGGATGCCGACCGTGCCCCAGCAGTAGGGGACAGAATACTTGTTCTCCGGGTCGAAGCCCTTCGAGGCCTCCAGGTATTCCTCGCCGATATTTTTCAGATTCGGAATGTTGTCAAAATTGATCTCCGCGAGCAGATCGTTCTCGATCATGCGCTGGATCATATAGTCGGACGGACAGACGACGTCGTAGGAGACTGCGCCGGTCTCGATCTTCGGGTACATGATCTCATTCGTCTCGAACTCGTCGTACACGACCTCGATGCCGGTCTCTTCCTCGAACATATCAAGCACATCCGGATCGATGTACTCGCCCCAGTTGTAGACGACAACCTTGCCGGCGTCGGCAGATTCCGTCTTTTCGGACTTGGTGCCGGAGCTTCCGCAGCCGGAGAGCAGGGACGCCGAGAGTACCCCGGCCAGTGCAAAGCAGATGATTTTTTTCATAATAAAATCCTCCTCGTGATTTATAAATTTGCTTTCGCGTTTTATTACTTTTAACAACACAGCCTCAAGTTGAACTATATGCGCATTTTTTGCTCTTTCCCCCGCGGCTTTCGGCGGCCGATCAGCAGCAGGAGCAGCAGCACCGTGACAAACATCAGTGTCGACAGCGCGTACATTTCCGGTTTGATCCCCTTGCGCACTTCGGTGTAGATCTTGGTCGAGAGGGTGTCGAAGCCTGGCCCCTTCACAAAGTGCGTGATGATGAAATCGTCGAGCGACATCGTGAACGCCAGAAGAAAGCCGGAGAGCACGCCGGGCATGATGTCCGGAAGGATTACCTTATAGAAGGCGTATACCGGAGACGCGCCGATGTCGAGCGCCGCCTCGTAGGTCGACATATTGACCTGCTTGAGCTTTGGCATGACGCTCAAGGCCACGTAGGGCAGGTTGAACGTGATGTGCCCGATCAATATCGTCCAGAAACCGAACGTGACGTCACCCCCGACGTAGGAGAGCAGGTTGCCGGCCGCGATGAAGAGCATCATCAGGGAGATGCCGGTGACGATCTCCGCGTTCAGCATCGGAATGTTTGCGATGTTGAACCAGAACATACGCATCCCGTTCTTCATGGAGTTCAGGCCGATGCAGGCGATCGTGCCGATGACGGTCGCGATCAGCGCCGAGAGCACCGCGATCAGCAGGGTGTTGTAGAGCGCCTGCAGGATCTGCTCGTTCTGAAACAGGGAGACATAC
>CANQWV010000165.1 GCA_947627645.1 uncultured Lachnospiraceae bacterium
TGTGCCCTGACATTGCAAGCCCTTGCAGGGCGTTCGGGTAGCCGCTATGGATAAAACATGATGTGAATTAAACACGAAGATGGGAGACGAATATGGCTGATAAGGTGAAGACGATTGGCGTACTGACAAGCGGGGGCGACGCCCCGGGCATGAACGCGGCGATCCGTGCGGTGGTCCGCAAGGCGCTGTCGCAGGGAATTAAGGTAAAAGGAATTTATCAGGGTTACAGAGGACTTCTGAACGAGGAGATCGTCGATCTGACGGCGCGCTCTGTTTCGGATTCGATTTCCAAGGGCGGCACGATCCTCTATACGGCCAGATGCCTGGAATTCAAGAAGCCGCAGGTGCAGGACCGCGCGGCGGAGATCTGCCGGAAGCATGAGATCGACGGCCTCGTGGTGATCGGCGGCGACGGCTCGTTCCGCGGCGCGCAGCAGCTCGCGGCGCGCGGCATCAACACGATCGGCGTGCCCGGGACGATTGACCTGGACATTGCCTGTTCGGATTACACGATCGGTTTTGACACGGCGGTCAACACGGCGATGGACGCGATCGACAAGGTGCGCGACACCTCGACCTCGCACGAGAGGTGCAGCATCATCGAGGTGATGGGACGCAACGCAGGCTATATTGCGCTGTGGTGCGGTATCGCGAACGGAGCGGAGGATATCCTGCTTCCGGAACAGTACGATTACGACGAGCAGGTGCTGATCAACAATATTATCCAGAACCGCAAGCGTGGGAAGAAGCATCATATCATTATCAACGCCGAGGGCATCGGGCACTCGACGAGTATGGCGCGCAGGATTGAGGCGGCGACGGGGCTTGAGACCCGCGCGACGATCCTTGGACATATGCAGCGCGGCGGCAGCCCGACCTGCCGGGATCGTGTGTACGGCACCGTGATGGGCGCGCTCGCGGCGGATCTTCTGATCCAGGGCAAGACGAACCGCGTTGTGGCGTTCCGCGAAGGGCAGTATGTAGATCTGGATATCGACGAGGCGCTCGCCATGCAGAAGAATCTTCCGGAATACATGGTGCGCGTGGCAAAAGCGATGGCCATCTAAACAGTTTTGCCATGCTGAAAAATGAAAAGACAGGACTCGCGGATTAATTCGCGGAGGACTGTGTTTTCATTTTTGAGCTGGGCGAAACGCCCAGTGCGCCGCAGACAGGAGCTGCTTTGGCAGCGGATAGCCTGAGCAAAGCGAGGGCGGTCTGCGGCGGCAGCATGGCTATAAATAGAAATAAATAGAAACAGACAGAGGCAGTATGATTACCAGTACATCCAATCCACAGATCAGGCAGCTGCAGCTGCTTCAGAAGAAGGCGAAAGAGCGGGAGAGCGCGGACGTGTTTGTCGTGGAGGGCGTCAAGCTGTATCGCGAAGCGCCGCTGGACAGGCTCGTCCACACCTATGTCTCCGAAAGCTTTCTGAGGAAAAATCCTTCTCTGTTCGAAGGCATGGGAGAATTTACAGAGCTGTCCGACCGTGTGTTTGAGAGTGTGTCGGATACGAAAACGCCGCAGGGGGTGCTCTGCCTTGTGCGGCGATATCATTATAGAAGAAAGGATCTGCTCGGGTGCTCTGACTCAGCCGCACTTTCAGAAAATACACCTGCGGGGCGTCGCGCAGTGCAGGCCAGTGCTGGACAGGGGAGCAGATCTGCAGACCTGCAGGGGATACCGGAGACGGCAGCGCGGGACAAATGGCGTGTGCCTCTGATCCTGGCGCTTGAGAATCTTCAGGATCCGGGCAATCTCGGCACGATCCTGCGCACGGCGGAGGGCGCCGGCGTCACAGGGATCCTGCTGAGCCGGGACTGCGTGGATCTTTACAATCCGAAGGTGATCCGCTCGACGATGGGTTCGGTCTACCGCGTGCCGTTTTGCTATTCGCAGGACTGGCAAGGCGATCTGGACTGGCTGAAGCAGCAGGGGGTGCGGCTGTATGCGGCGCACCTGCGGGGCGAAAAATATCACGATGAGATTTCTTACGACGGTCCGTCCGCATTCCTGATCGGCAATGAGAGCCGTGGCCTGACGGAGGAGACGGCAGCGCTCGCCGACGAATATATTCGGATCCCGATGTGCGGGCAGGTGGAGTCGCTGAATGCGGCGGTGGCGGCCTCGATTCTGATGTATGAGGCGAACCGCCAGAGAAGACAGGGGATTGTGCGGCACGTTGACGGAACTCGGGAGAATCAGGTGGATTAAAACGCCGTACAGGCACTAGGAGATGTGCAGCACATTGACGGAACTCGGGGGAATCAGGCGGATTAGAACGCCGCACAGACACCAGGGGATTGTGCGGCACGTTGACGGAACTCAGGCGGATCGGGTGAATGGAAACGTCGCGCAGGCACGGCGATCGAACAAACGCATTTGACAAATAGAAATATAGAGGAATGGAGCCTCAAGAAGCATTCGGCTGTTTGCAGTTAGACTGCACTGCCAATAAACGGATGCCTCGTGAGGTTCTTTTTAGTTCCATCCCGGCTTCGGGTGGGTCTATGCAGCTGAGGCGGAGAAAAATGGCCCGTGATGGCGAGAAATGGCCTGTGATAGAGAAAAACAGCCCGGGGTAGCAAGAAACGGCTTAGGATGATGAGAAATGGCCCGTGATGGCGAGAAACGGTTCGGGATGATGAAAAATGGTCCGTGATAGCGAGAAGTGGTTCGGGATTCGGCGAATTGAGAGAAAATTGTGAAATAGAAAAGATAAGGGTTGACAAAAGTTTTTAAACATATTACAATATGCTCGTAATATAAGTTAATAATTACGTAACAAATTTAACAGAAACGTATTGATACGAGCAGGGGTAGCTCTGTATTATGCGCGTATGGCAGATAAGAAGCTATGTTTTAGGCCGGATCAAAGCAGCAGCTGTTGGGGATGCAAAACAAGGATTCTGTAAGGACTTGCTTCATATCTGTATGAGAGGGGACAATGATTATGAACGGAAGGAAGAAATGTGTGGTCTGTACGGCGGCTGCCATGGGCATGAGTCTGGTGCTCGGCGGCGCGGCGATGGCGCAGGAGAATTCGATTGCGCTTCCTTATCAACAGGACGCCGCGTGGGACGAGATCGCCCTCACGAACGACGACACAGTGAGCACTGGCGTCAATGTGCGCAGTGCGGCGAACGAGAACAGCCAGGTGATCGGCTGCCTGTACCAGGGCGGCGCGGCCTGGATCATTGACCGGGGAGAAGAGTGGACGGAGATCTATTCCGGCGGCCTGACCGGCTTTGTGAAGAACGAATATCTCGTCTATGGCGAGGAGGCGAAGGCGGCGGCGGAGAGCCACGGGATTGAGGGCGTTTCCACCACCTGGAGCGACGTCAAGCTCTATTCGGGGGCGGACGGTGGTTCCGAGGTGCTCGACTCGCTTACCTGCGGAGATTCCTTTATTCTGACCCAGGACGAAGGGCACTGGCTGCAGGTGCAGAACGGCGCGGACAGCACGGCGTATGTATCCTCGGAGGATGTTTCCAGGGTGCTCCTGCTGGACACGGCGATCGCAACAGATGAGGCTTATCTGGATGAGGAAACGCGGGAGGAGCTGTATGCGGAGGACAGTGGAGACGCTGCCTATACAGACGATGCGTATGCGGATACGTCTTATGATGCGGAAAGTTCTTATTCGGACGGCGCTGCTGAAGATACTTCCTATGCGGATTCCGGCGCAGAGGCGGCGGATACGGCGTACACAGATCCGTCCTATTCAGACACATCCTACGCAGACGAGACTTATACAGACAGTTCCTATACCGATACGGCCTACACGGATGAGTCATACACGGACGCCAGCTACACAGAGGAATCCTACACCGATACGACGTACACGGACGAATCCTACACCGATACGACGTACACGGACGAATCTTACACCGATACGACCTATGCGGACACATCTTACACAGATGAGACTTACACCGATACAAGCACGGATACGGGTTCTGCCGATGTGACGCCGGGAACGGGCACTGAGAGTTATTACGACGCAGAGACCGGCATCTATTACGACGCAGGCACCGGACTCTACTATGATTCCGGCACAGGGATTCTCTATGATGCATGGTGGAATCCGGTGAACGAAGCGATCGCGACGCCGATGACAACGCAGACCGCGGGCACTTCCGGCGGAAGCTCTGACGGCAGCGGGGAGGATTACTCCGGTTCCACGGAGGACTATTCGGACGACAGCTCGGAAGCTGCTTCCCAGACGACGTCGGCAGGTACGGACGATACCTCCCTGCTCGCGGCATTGATCTACTGCGAGGCCGGCAACCAGAGCTACGACGGTATGGTTGCGGTAGGAGCGGTCGTCATGAACCGTGTGAACAGCCCGTCGTTCCCGAACTCGATCAGCGAGGTGATTTATCAGAGCGGCCAGTTCACGCCGGCTTCGAGCGGCGGACTTGCAAGCGCACTGGCAAACGGCGTCCCCAGCGCCTGCTATGATGCGGCTGCAGCGGCCATCAGCGGAGAAAACCCGGTCGGAGACGCCCTTTACTTCAACACGGGTTCCGGAAAAGGTACCAAATTAGGAGACCACCAGTTCTATTAATGGTTTCATCTACAGAATGCAAGAGGCGACACTACCCGGTGTCGCCTCTTGTGCGTTTTAGGATTAGGAAATCCTTGTCTTTTCTTTTTGCAGTTGGGCGAGGCTGCATTTATGTGGATTAATGCAGCTCATCCGGAAGCTTCAGCCGAGCAGCGCGTCCGCGAGCGCCTCAAGCTCCGGGATGTTCTCCGGTTTGAGCGTTGACTTGATCGTGACCATCGGCTCAACCTCGGTGATGTTCTTCATCTGGGCGACGATCGCCTTCATGGTCTTGCCTGCGCTCGGCGCCCAGCTTCCGTTCTGGACATAGGCGACTCTGCGCTTCTGGAAATTCTTGGCGCGTAGGTGGTTCAGGTAATCCTCCATGCACGGGAAGACGCCGCCGTCGTAGGAGGCCGCCATCAGCACGAGCTTGTCGTAGCGGTAGGAGTCCTCGATCGCCTCGGCCATGTCGTCGCGCGCCAGATCGAAGATCGACACCTTCTTCGCGCCCTTTTTCTCGAGAATTTCAGCGAGCTTGTCCGCGGCTCTTCTGGTGTTGCCGTGGATGGACGCGCAGGCGATCACCACGCCGTCGTCCTCCGGCTCGTAGCTGCTCCAGACCTGGTATTTCCCGATGTAGAAACCGAGATCCTCCTTCAGGATCGGGCCGTGCAGCGGGCAGATCATCGCGATGTCGAGCGTGACCTTTAACCCGTCGGAGCCGCGGTCCATGGCGTCG
>CANQWV010000166.1 GCA_947627645.1 uncultured Lachnospiraceae bacterium
TGATCTCCGAGTCCAGCGCGCTTCCGGCAATCTGTGGCCGTGTATGTCCGCAGGAGAGCCAGTGCGAGGGCAAGTGCATCCGCGGCATCAAGGGCGAGCCGGTGTCCATCGGCAAGCTGGAGCGTTTCGTGGCCGACTGGGCGCGCGAGAACGGCATCAAGCCGCCCGCTCCGCAGGCGAAGAACGGACATAAGGTAGCGGTGATCGGTTCCGGTCCTTCCGGGCTGACCTGCGCGGGCGACCTGGCGAAGCTCGGCTACGACGTGACGATCTTCGAAGCGCTCCATGAGCCGGGCGGAGTGCTGGTCTACGGTATTCCGGAGTTCCGTCTTCCGAAGCTCGACGTGGTGGCGAAGGAAGTGGAGAACGTCAAGTCCCTCGGCGTGAAGATCGAGACGAACGTCATCATCGGCAAGTCGGTCACAATCGACGAGCTGATGGACGAGGAGGGCTTCGAGGCCGTGTTTATCGGCTCCGGCGCAGGGCTTCCGATGTTCATGGGGATCCCGGGCGAGACCGCGAAGGGCGTGTTCTCCGCGAACGAGTATCTGACGAGAAACAACCTGATGAAAGCGTTCCGCGACGATTACGATACGCCGATCGTGCACGGCAAGAAGGTGGCGGTCGTCGGCGGCGGCAATGTTGCGATGGATGCGGCCAGAACGGCGCTTCGTCTCGGCGCGGAGGTACATATCATTTACCGCCGCAGCGAGGCAGAGCTTCCGGCGCGTGCGGAGGAAGTGCACCACGCGAAGGAGGAGGGCATCATCTTTGACCTCCTGACAAATCCGACCGAGATTCTGACCGACGAGAACGACAACGTGTGCGGCATCCGCTGCATCCGTATGGAGCTTGGCGAGCCGGATGCGTCCGGCAGAAGACGTCCGGTGGAGGTTCCGGGCTCTGAGTTCGACATCGAGGTGGACACGGTGATCATGTCGCTCGGCACCTCGCCGAACCCGCTGATCTCTTCCACGACGATCGGACTGGACGTCAACAAGAGACACTGCATCATTGCCGACGAGGAGACGGGCAAGACCTCCAAGGACGGCGTGTATGCGGGCGGCGACGCCGTGACAGGCGCGGCTACGGTCATCCTCGCGATGGGCGCGGGCAAGGCCGCCGCGAAGGGTATTCATGAGTTCCTGAGTGCGAAGAACTGAATGAGTTCCGTATAAAAATACAGCTGTAAGGACTGCCGTGGATCAGTTGACAAGATTGGTTCACGGCGTTTTTTTGCTTTACTTGCCTGCCGGTTTATGATAACATTCATGCGTAATTATTTTCCGACAAACAATACAGCCAGGAAGAAAAGCCAATGAAGCAATTAAATGCATTATTTTGGTGGATGTGAAGGATGAAAATTACGCTTCTCACAGTTGGAAAACTAAAAGAGAAATATCTTCGGGACGGGATCGCGGAATACAGCAAGCGTCTCGGAAAATACTGCCGTCTGGAGATCATCGAGACGGCGGACGAGCGGACGCCGGAAGGCGCTTCCCGGGCGATTGAAGCACAGATCAAAAAAACGGAGGGCGAGCGCCTGCTGCGCTGCATCCGGGATGCGGATTATGTGATCGCGCTTGCGATTGACGGGAAGATGCTGGATTCTGTGGAGCTTGCAGAGAAGCTGGAAAGTCTCGGCGTGCAGGGAGAGAGCAGCCTGGTGTTTGTGATCGGCGGTTCGCTCGGCCTCTCGGACGAGGTTCTGCGCCGCGCAGATTACCGGCTGAGCTTTTCGAAGCTGACGTTTCCGCACCAGCTCATGCGTCTGATCCTGCTGGAGCAGATCTACCGGGGCTTCCGGATCCAGCGCGGCGAGCCTTATCACAAATGAGAGAACGGCTTCAAGGTCGTCTGCAATCGATGCGGCAAACGAAAAATGCATTTATTCCAGTGAACGATTCCTGCTGTTCTGCAAAAAACACATTTATTTCGGCGAACGATTCATGCTGTTCTGAAAAATGCAATTTACTCCGGCAAACGATTCACGCTGTTCTACGAGGAAAATACCATGTTTACTAAGAGAGAGTCAAATTTCTGCAAGGGGATCGCGATCATTCTGATGCTGTTCCATCATCTGTTCAACGATTTTGAAGAATATGCGGGCCATCCGGTGAATTACAGTCCGTTCACGGCGAACCAGGTGCTTCTGCTGGCAAAAGCGGGCAAGCTCTGTGTGGCGGTCTTTGTCTTTATCAGCGGGTACGGGATCGCGGCGAGCTACCGCAGGCAGTTCGGCAGGGAGAAGAATCCGGGCGCGCGCGAAGTATTTCAGTTTACCTGGAAGCGCTGCTGGAAGCTGCTGACTGTCTACTGGTTTGTGTTTGTGCTCACGTTGCTGTGCCAACCGCTGGGCCGGACGGTTTTTGACGCCTATGGCACCGGGGTCAAGGGGTTCGTTCTGTATTTTCTGATCGATGCGGCCGGGATCGCGAATTTGTTTGGCACGCCGACCTTGAACGCCTCCTGGTGGTATATGACTATGGCGCTCTCAATCATCATTTTCATGCCTTTTGTGATGCGGCTGATGCAGTCGTTCGGCGCGTTCCTGCCGCTTGCCGCGTGCTTTTCCCTGTTCTGGATCACCCAGCTTAAAAATCCGGACATGATGTACCTTCCCAGTATGCTGCTGGGCGCTTTCTGTTATGAGACGCAGTTCTTTGAGCGCGCGGCCAGGCTGGGAGAAGGGAAGAAATACGGGTTTCCCATCAAGGTCTTATGTGAGGCCGTCGTGTTTGTCGGTCTGCTGCTTTACCGCCAGGATTATATCTACTTCGGCGCGATCGATGCCCTGCTTGCCCTTATGCTTGCGCTGCTGGCAGGCACGGTGTTGACCAGGGTCCCGCTGATCTCGGCGGTGTTTGAATTTCTGGGAAAGCACTCCGCAAATATGTTCCTCGTACACAACCAGCTGTATTCCTATTATTTTCTTGGATTTTTCTTCTCGTTCCGCCATTGGATGCTGATCACGGCAATGCTTGTCCTGGTGTCGCTTCTGGTGTCAGTGGCCATCGAGTGGGCGGAGGAGAAGAGCCATTATAATCAGGCCATGGGGCGGCTCGGCACATGGCTGCTGGAGCATATTTCTGCTCCGCGTGACATATCCATATAGTGGATCACACTGCGGGGACAGGGGTTTGATATGGGAGAACGGGCGAGGATGCGGCCTGCCGCTATGCTTGTGAGAGCGGCGCAGATTCCGGAGGATGTGCTGAAGGGGAATGTGCTGGTCACAATGGAAGGACAGGAGCGCATCGTGATCGAGAATTTTAAAGGCATTTCCTCCTATACGGAGCGGGAGATCCGGCTTATTGCAAACAGAAGAAGGATCTGTGTTGCGGGGGAAAAGCTCAGAATCGATAATTTTACAAAAGAGGAGATTGAGATTTCCGGTCATATCTGCAAATTGGAATACTTGTGAAACGTACAATTTTTCATACTGCCTGGATCTGATGTGCCGCGGAGCAGACGGGAGTATCGCGTCTGTCCTTCGCGGCATATTTGCGTCCTCCGGAACATAGATTTTAAGAGACAAGGACAAAGCAAAGACATACGCGCCGCAAGCTTATACTTATTTATATTTAATTTTATACTTATGGCGCCGCGGAGGACGGAATGAGAGGACAGTTTTCAAATCTGCTGAAGGGCTATGTTCGTATCCGGATTTTGGGGAATTCCTATGATCGCTTCCTGAATCTGTGCGCCTATCATGAAATCAAACTGTGGGAGCTTCTGCCGGTGGACGAGGCCTACGAGGCGTATGTAAGCAGAAAGGATTTCAAAAAACTGAAGGCGATCGTGAAAAAGAGCCACGCGTCCGTCAGGATTACGGAGCGCCGCGGGCTTCCTTTTTTTGTGCATCGATATCGGAAACGCAGAGTTTATCTCGCCGGGATCGCGGCGGCGTTCGCGCTGATGGTCTGGCTGTCCGCGCACATCTGGAACATCAGCATCGACGGGAACCTGTCGCAGACGGACGATGTGATCTTTGAGTATCTCACGCAGGCCGGGATACGGCATGGGATGTGGAAGGCCGGGGTGGACTGCAGGGAGCTTGCCGCTGGAATCCGCAGTTCTTTTACGGAGTTTGCATGGGTGGCTGCAGAGCTGAAAGGGACACGGCTGCTCATTCATGTGAAGGAGGGGATCGCGGGAACGGGGGAAGAAGAGACGGAAGAGGAGCAGCAGCCGTCCAGCCTTGTGGCCACGCACGCGGGCACAGTGTTCTCAATCTATACGCGGGCCGGGCTGCCGGCCGTACAGGCAGGCGACGAAGTGAAAAAAGGAGATCTTCTGGTTTCTGGCGTGATCCCGATCTACAACGACAGCGGCGAGGCGGTCTCATGGCAGTCGGTCGCCGCAGACGCGGATATTGTGATTCAGCGAAAACAGAAATACTACGACGAGGTGCCCTTTTCCGAGAAGCAGAAATATTACACCGGCCAGGAAAAGACGTCCTGGATGCTTCAGGTCGGGGAGACCCCGTTCGCGCTTCCAGGAGACTTTGACTCGCTTGGACAGTATGACCTGCTCTCGGAGCTCACACAATGCCGGCTGATGAAAAACTTTTATCTGCCTTTGTATTTCCGAAAATTTACGGCGAAGGCATACGAATTTGTGGAGACGGTGCGCACCAAAGAGGAAGTAAGGAAGCTTCTGGAGAGCGATTTTCAGGATTTTTATAAAAATTTACAGGAAAAGGGGGTTCAATTATTTGAAAATGATGTTAAAATAGAATGGAATGAGAAGTCTGCCATCGCGTCGGGGACTCTGCTGGTCGGAGAGCAGGCGGTCAGGCGCACGGCGCTGGAGAAACATAAGGAGGAAGTGCCAGACGATGAGCATGGTTGAGGTGCCGCTTACGATTCCGGCGGGACAGGAGCAGAATATCTTCGGACAGTTTGACCAGTACGTGAAGAAGATTGAGCGTGCGCTGATGGTTACAGTGCTGAACCGTGACGGGACGACGAGGATTCTCGGGAGCCCGGGGAACGCGGAGCGGGCAAAGAAGATATTTGACAGCCTTTGCGCGCTCTCGGCCAGGGGAACAGCCATTACGGAACAGAGCGTGGACTACGCGATCGCCCTGTCGATGGAAGAAAAAGAAAATTCCCTGGTGGAGATGGACGGGGACTGTATCTGTCACACCGTGAACGGCAAGCCGATCACTCCCAAGACGCTCGGGCAGAAGGCGTATGTCGACGCGATCCGCAGGGATATGGTCGTGTTTGGCACGGGGCCGGCCGGGTAGCCGCAGTAATGTTCTTGCCGTGCCTCACGATAGGC
>CANQWV010000167.1 GCA_947627645.1 uncultured Lachnospiraceae bacterium
GACGATCGACGCCCGGGCGCTCTGGAACAAGATCATTCAAACGCCTCAACCGCCTCGTCGTCCGTCACCGGCACATACTCCGCGCGCCCCTTGTCGTAGAGGTACGCGTGCTCCGGCCCGATGCCCGGATAATCCAGACCCGCTGAAATCGAGTACACCGGCGCAATCTGTCCGTACTCGTCCTGGCAGAAGTAGGACTTCATGCCATGGAAGATTCCGAGACGCCCGGTCGCAATCGTCGCGGCTGTCTCCGCCGTGTTCACGCCGCGGCCCGCAGCCTCACAGCCAATCAGCCTTACGCTCTCGTCTCCAATGAAATGATAAAACGCTCCGATCGCGTTCGAACCGCCTCCGACACAGGCCAGCACCGCGTCCGGCAGTTTCCCTTCCTTCTCCATGAGCTGTTCTTTGATTTCCTTTGAGATCACGCTCTGGAAATCGCGCACGATCGTCGGGAACGGATGCGGCCCCATCACGGAGCCAAGCACATAGTGCGTGTCGTCGATCCGCTTCGTCCACTCGCGCATCGTCTCCGAGACCGCGTCCTTGAGGGTCCCGGTGCCGCTCTCCACCGCGTGTACCTGCGCGCCGAGTAACCTCATCCGGTAGACGTTGAGCGCCTGGCGGATCGTATCCTCCTTGCCCATGAACACCTCGCATTCCATATCCATCAGCGCAGCGGCCGTCGCAGTCGCCACGCCGTGCTGCCCCGCGCCGGTCTCGGCGATCACACGGGTCTTCCCCATCTTCTTCGCGAGGAGCACCTGCCCCAGCACGTTGTTGATCTTGTGCGCGCCGGTGTGGTTCAGATCTTCCCGTTTCAGATATATTTTCGCGCCGCCTAAATCCTCGGTCATCCGCTTCGCGAAATAGAGCCGCGACGGACGGCCCGCGTAATCATTGAACAGCTCCGTCAGCTCACGGTTGAACTCCGGGTCGTCCTTGTAATGATTGTACGCCTCCTCCAGCTCGATCACGGCGTTCATCAGCGTCTCCGGGATATACTGCCCGCCGTGCGTTCCAAATCTTCCGCTCATTCTCCTGTCCTCCTGTGGATTTGTTCCTGTTTCTGTCTTTTGCGGCTTCTCATCTCTATCTGTTCTTTGAATTTCACCGCAATCCTTTCAGAATATTATTGCTGTATTTCATCTTTCTTATTGCGTTTTCCAGCAAGCTCAGGCTTTTCTTTTCCTGCCGTTTTGACGCTCTCTGTGTTATGACAGAATATTTCCCCTGATCTTTCTCCGATCTTTTCTACACTTTCTTCCTGCTTTTATATTTAGTTCCTTTTATGTCCGGCTGTCTCTGCTATCCTCGCTCCGCATTCCATCTCCGCACGGCCTGCACCGCCGCGAAGATCTTCTTCGGATCCTTTTTTCCGTCCGTCTCAAGCCCGCTGCTCATGTCAACCGCCCAGGGCCTCACCTGGCGCAGCGCTTCTTCGATGTTCTCCGGCCCGATGCCGCCCGCGAGGAAAAACGGCCGCCGGATACCGTCCGTCAGCGTCCAGTCAAAGCTCTCCCCGGTACCGCCCTCGCCATGGTCGAGCAGCACGTAATCCGCGCAGCTTCCCTCCGCCTCGCCGAACGTCCTCTCGTTGAACGCCCGGATCACGGTGAAATCGCCCCGCGACTTCAGCTCGTGAATGTAATTTTCATCCTCATGCCCGTGAATCTGCGCCATGCGGATCACGCCCTCCTCCAGGAAGGCTGCCACGCTCTCGAGAGGTTCATCGCGGAACACGCCGACCGGGATAATCCCCGGATCCAGCAGCTTCACCAGCTCGCGGAGCTGCTCCGGAGATACGTTGCGGATGCTCTTCGGTACGTTAATCACAAAGCCGCAGAAATCCGGCCGCGCCTCGTTGACGCATAGGACGTCCTCTGGTCTGCTCATGCCGCAGAGTTTAATCTTTACTTTTTGCCTGCCATCCATTTCATACAACCTTTCATTTCCCACGGCACCGCCAGACTGCACAGGATACTTTCAAACGCATTTTTCACCGAAGCTCCAGTAATCTACGGTGCTGCTTCCAAAGATAGGGCAGTCTACATATTGCACCATTTCCAAAAGATACTGTGGTCCACGCATTGCGCCACTCTTTAAGCAGCCGCTCCTTCTCCTTGGATCGCATCAATGTCTCGCCGATCAGCACCGCGTCCGTGCCGTTCTCACGCAGGTTTCGGATGTCCTCCGCCGTGCGGATACCGCTCTCCGAGACGAACAAGATCTCCGGCGGCACCAGACGCCGCAAGCGCAGGCTGTTGTTGATGTCCACTTTAAAGGTCCGCAGGTCACGGTTATTGACTCCGACGATCTTCGCATCCGCCCTCAGCGCCCGCTCGACCTCCTCTTCATCGTGCGCCTCCACGAGCGCCGACAGGCCAAGCTCCTGTGCGAGCTGCCCGTAAGCGGCAAGCTGTCCGTCGTCGAGGATCGCGCAAATCAGCAGAACCGCCGACGCGCCCAGCGTCTTCGCCTGATAGATCATGTACTCATCCACCGTGAAATCCTTGCGCAGCACCGGGATCTGCACCGTCTGCGCAATCTCCCGAAGATACTGATCCTGTCCCTGGAAATAGAACGGCTCCGTCAGACAGGAGATTGCCGACGCGCCCGCTTTCTCGTAGTCCTTCGCGATCTCCAGATACGGAAAATCAGGCGCTATCAGACCTTTTGAGGGCGACGCTTTCTTCACCTCGCAGATGAAGGAAACGCCCTCCTGCGCCAGAACGCGCGCAAACGAAAACTCTCCCTGCGAAAACGGACTGACATGGCCTCCCAGCCGCACTACATCTTCCGGCATGCCTCGGTCCGGGCCGTTGTCGGGACGGTTTCCTGTCTGTACCGCTGAATTTGTCTGCCCTGCTGGATTTGTCTGCCCTGCTGAATTTGTCTGCGCCGCTGAATTTGTCTGCACCGCCACGATTTCCTCGGCTTCCCGGCGCAGTTCTTCAAGCGGCAGCTGCGCCTTCTCCCGCGCGATCCGCTCCTTTGTTTTCTCCGCAATTTCCTGTAAAATATTCATTTTCCTATTTTCCCATCGACCATTTTCAGTTTTCGGCAAATCTGCCCATAATCGGATTCTTCTTTGCCGAATCCGTCATTCCGATTTGCAGTTCTTCTTTGCCGAATCCGTCATTCCGATTTGCAGTTCTTCTTTGCCGAATCCATCATTCCGACTTGCAGTTCTTCTTTGCCGAATCCATCATTCCGACTTGCAGTTCTTCTTTGCCGAATCCGCTTCTATTATTCCCGGTTGCTCTCTCTTGCAAACGCCTCAAGCACCCTGAGCGCCTCGCCGTTGTCGATCTGACGCTCCGCCAGACGCACGCCTTCCTCCATCGAGGAAGCCTTGCCCGCGATGTACAGCGCCGCGCCCGCGTTCAGGCAGACTGCCTGGCGCTTCGGCCCCTTGTCGGCTCCCGTGAGAATCGCCCGCGTGATCTCCGCGTTCTCCTGCGGCGTGCCGCCTTTCAGATCATCCTTGCCGCAGCGCTCATAGCCGAACTGCTCCGGCGTGATCGTGTAGCTCGTCAGCTTTCCGTCGCGGATCTCGCAGACGGAGGTCGGCGCGCTCATCGAGATCTCGTCGAGCTTATCCTGCCCGAAGACCACCATGCCCTTCGTCACGCCAAGGTTCATCATCACCTGTGCGAGCGGCTCGACCAGCTCCTCCTCGTACACGCCCATAAGCTCCATGTTCGCACCGGCCGGGTTCGAGAGCGGCCCTAAGATGTTGAACACCGTACGGATGCCCAGCTCCTTGCGCACCGGGGCTACATACTTCATCGCCGTGTGGTAGCTCTGCGCAAACAGGAAGCAGATATTCAGTTTCTGCAGCAGCTCCAGGCTCTTCGCCGGGGAAACCGTGATCTTCACACCGAGCGCCTCCAGCACATCTGCCGCGCCGCTCTTCGAGGATGCCGCGCGGTTGCCGTGCTTTGCGACCGGCACGCCCGCCGAGGCGATCACCATCGCAGATGTCGTGGAAATGTTGAACGAATTCGAGCCGTCCCCGCCGGTGCCGACGATCTCCAGCACGTTCATCTCGTGCAGCAGCCGCAGCCCGTGCGCGCGCATACCCGCCGCCGATGCCGTGATCTCGTCGATCGTCTCGCCCTTCATCGCCAGCGCCGTGAGGTACGAGGACATCTGGATTGTTGTCGCCTCGCCGCTCATGATCTCGTCCATGACGGCCTCCGCCTCCTGATACGTCAGATCCTGCTTCTTCGAAAGTTTGATGATTGCTTCTTTAATCATGTCTGATTCCCTCCATAAAATTTTTGATTATCTGCATTCCGTCCGGCGTCAGCACCGACTCCGGATGAAATTGTAGTCCATACAATGGGTAACTCCTGTGCTCCACGGCCATCACCTCGCCGTCCG
The DNA here is from genome assembly GCA_947627645.1 of uncultured Lachnospiraceae bacterium. GTDB lineage: Bacteria > Bacillota > Clostridia > Lachnospirales > Lachnospiraceae > Choladousia. The sequence continues at coordinate 4,390 of CANQWV010000167.1, forward strand.
CCGTGCGCGCCGTGACCTTGAGCTCCGCGGGCAGCGTCTCCTCCACCGCCGCAAGCGAATGGTAGCGCGCCACCTTCACCGGAGAGCTTAGGCCTCGAAACAGCACACTCTCCTCGTCGATCTGCGCATCCGACTGCTTGCCGTGCATGAGCTGCTTCGCATAGGACACTGTGCCGCCGAGCGCGAGGCAGATCGCCTGATGTCCGAGGCAGACGCCGAGGATCGGCACTTTCCCGGAAAGCTTCTGGATCAGCTCGACGCACACGCCCGCGTCCTCCGGCCTGCCCGGCCCCGGCGAAATAATGATCGCCTCAGGCTGCATCGCCTCGATCTCCTCCACCGTGTACACGTCGTTGCGGATCACCTTGATGTCCGGCCGCACTGTCCCGGCGAGCTGGAACAGATTGTAGGAAAAACTGTCGTAATTGTCGATCAGTAAAATCATTCCATCCCCTCCTCTGCCTGCCGCAGCGCGTTCACAACCGCGCGGGCCTTGTTGCAGCACTCCTCGAATTCCCTGTCCGGCACGCTGTCCGCCACAATCCCAGCCCCGGAACGAACCGTTACGCGTCCGTTCTTCTTAAACGCCAACCGGATTGCGATGCAGGTGTCCAGATTTCCGGTGAAATCGAGATAACCGATCGCTCCCCCGTATACGCCGCGCTTTCGGCCCTCCAGCTCATCGATGATCTCGCAGGCCCGCAGCTTCGGCGCGCCCGAGAGCGTCCCGGCCGGCAGGATCGCGTCCACCGCGTCCACCGCGTCGCGGTCCGCCCGGATCGTCCCGGCCACGGTCGAGCCGATGTGCATCACCTGCTCGCGCTCAATCTTGATAC
>CANQWV010000168.1 GCA_947627645.1 uncultured Lachnospiraceae bacterium
CTGGATCACGCCTGCGCCTGAACCGCCCGCCGCGTGGTAGATGATGTCCGCGCCGTTCGTGATCATCTCGGTAGCGCCTGCGGAACCGGTAGCCGCGTCAGCGAAATTGTTCACGTTGAACTGGAGAACCTCGACATCCGGATTCACAGACTCAGCGCCTGCGATGTAGCCGTAGCCGAAAAGGTTCATCGTGTCGGAAACCATGCCCTGCACATAACCGATCTTGTTGGACTCGGTCATCATGCCTGCGACCACGCCTACCAGATAGGAAGCCTGCTCCTGAGAGAACATCAGGCACGCCACATTCGCAAGATCCGCGTTGGACGCGTCATCAATGATCGCGAACTTCTGGTCCGGATTCGCCTCAGCTGCCTGACGCGTAGCATCCGCCAGCATATAGCCTACACAGATGATCAGATCGTAATCCTCGTCGATAAAGGTCTGGATATTCGCCGCATAGTCCGCGTCCGTCGCGCTCTCCAGATAGTTTACCTCGATCGCGTCGTTCTCTTCGCCGAGCGCCTCAAGGCCCTCCCATGCAGACTGGTTGAAGGACTGGTCGTTTACGCCGCCTACGTCGGTAACCATACCTACCTTGATGGACTCCGGCGCCTCGTCCGCGGCTGCTGCCATCGGCATCGTGCCGAACACCATCGCTGCTGCAAGGATCACTGCAGAAATCTTCTTCATGCTCATTTTCTCATCCTCCTGTTTTGTATTTAGTTGATATAACAACTCTGATAAACCCCGGAAAACTGTGTGTCAGCTTTCCTCGTTTTCATCTATAAGAATACAATACCTGCGGTCAGAAATCAACCAGATTTTTTCTTTTTCCACTAATTTTTTGTTTTCTGTCTTGAATTTCCACAAGAGATAGGATATGATACCAGACAGAAAAAGGATTGCCTCTTGATCGGGCAATACCGTTCACTCACAGGAAGGAGGACATTATGAGACATTTGATGAGTCCGTTGGATTTCTCGGTCGAGGAGCTGGACAAGCTGCTTGACCTGGCGAACGACATCGAGAAGAATCCCGAAAAATACGCGCACCGTTGTGCCGGAAAAAAATTAGCTACTTTATTTTATGAACCAAGTACTCGCACCCGTCTCAGTTTCGAGGCCGCAATGTTGAATTTAGGGGGCAGCGTACTTGGTTTTTCTTCGGCCGATTCCAGCTCCGCGGCCAAGGGCGAGAGCGTCGCGGACACGATCCAGATCATCTCCTGCTACGCGGATATCTGTGCGATGCGCCACCCGAAGGAAGGCGCGCCGCTCATCGCGTCCATGAAGTCGCGCATCCCGGTCATCAACGCGGGCGACGGCGGCCACCAGCACCCGACGCAGACGCTGACCGACCTGCTGACGATCCGCTCCCTGAAGGGCCGGCTCGGCAATTTCACGATCGGCCTGTGCGGCGACCTGAAGTTCGGGCGCACGGTGCACTCGCTGATCCAGGCGCTGATCCGCTATCCGGACATTCAGTTTGTGCTGATCTCCCCGGAGGAGCTGCGTATTCCGGACAGCATCCGCGACGACGTGCTGCGGCGGAACCATCAGCAGTTCAGGGAGGTCGTCCGTCTCGAGGAGGCGCTGCCCGAGCTTGACCTGCTGTACATGACCCGTGTGCAGAGAGAGCGCTTTTTCAATGAAGAGGACTACGTCCGCATGAAGGATTTCTATATTCTGGATAAGGAGAAGCTGAAGCTTGCCGGCCCCGACATGATGATCCTGCACCCGCTGCCGCGCGTGAACGAGATCTCTGTCGAGGTGGACGACGACCCGCGCGCCGCCTACTTCAGGCAGGCGCAGTATGGAGTGTACGTCCGTATGGCGCTGATCCTCACACTGCTCGGATTGGAGGGAACGGTATGTTAAACGTTGGAAAACTGAACGAGGGCGTCGTGCTCGACCACATCGTGGCCGGCAAGAGCATGGAGCTCTACAAGTATCTGAAGCTCGATAAGATGGACTGCTGCGTGGCGATCATCAAGAACGCGCACAGCAACAAAATGGGGAAAAAGGACATCATCAAGGTGGAGTGCCCGATCGACCAGCTCGACCTCAACGTGCTCGGCTTCATCGACCACAACATCACCGTCAACATCATCAAGGACGGCGAGATCGTCTCCAAGAAGGTGCTGTCGCTCCCGAAGCGGCTCGTCAACATCATCCACTGCAAGAACCCGCGCTGCATCGCCACCTCCGGCGAGCCCGGGATCGACCACATTTTCTTCCTGGCCGACGAGGAGAAGGAAGTCTACCGCTGCCTGTACTGTGAGGAAAAATACCGGAGCTCCAGGAGCAAGTCCTGATTGGTTTTGCTCAATTTCCGGGCTCGTGTCAGAGAATACAGGAAAACTGCCGGATACGGTTTTTCGTCCTGTATTCTCTTTTTTCTTATTAGAAAGGATTTACAAACATATACTGATAATGATATAATGCACCACAAGATATGCCCTTTTTCGGGCTTCCTGCGACAACCGCTTGCGAAAGCGGCGTCGTCTGAGATCTGTACCTCGATCCCAATACTATGACAAAATAATCAAACGGAGAGATTTTTATGCGAAAACGCGTTTTAAAAGCAATTGCCCTTGGCTGCCTCTGTCTCGGCCTGTGCGCTCCCGCCCGTACGGCGTCTGCGCAGGAGAACGTACAGGAGGCCATACAGGAGGCGTCCAATGAGGTCCGCCAGATCGGGCTCATGGAGTACGTCGAGACGACCTACGACGAGAGCAGCGGCATGATCACAAGCGAGGCAAACGCCATCCTGCAGGACGACGTCGGCTATATCTGGATCGGGAGCTATGGGGGCTTAAGCCGCTACAACGGCCGCGAGTTCGAGAATCTGAGCAGCCTGCGCGAGAACGCGCCGCGCACCGGCATCCGCGTGCTCTTCCAGGATTCGAAAAAGCGCATCTGGATCGGGACGAACGACGCCGGCATCTATCTGTTCGAGAACGAGGCGTTCTCCGCGATCACAAAGTGTGCCGAGACGGTCTCCTCTCTCACCAGGGGCGCTGCGCTCGACGCCGGAGCCCTGTCCGTGCGCAGCATCACCGAGGGCGCGGACGGCACGATCTACATCGGCACCACGAACGGCCTGTTCTTTGTCGACGACGAGATGCTGCTCGAGCTGGTCGACGATGAGGCGATCGACGGCGAGACCATCGAGAATCTGCTCTGCGACACAAACGGCGTGATCTGGGGAAGCACCGGCGCAGGGAGTATGTTTGTCGTCATCGGCGGTGAGGTCCGCGTGCTCTTCGACCGCGACCTCTCCGGAATCAACCTCGCGTACGGGCTCTATCAGGCGCGGGACGGCTCCATCTACATCGGGACGGACAGCAATTATCTGATGCGCCTCCGTCTCACGCAGCGCACCGGCGGCGACGATTACACGCCGGAAAACACGACGGTCGAGTTTCTCACGATGGACAACCGCGAGACCGTGAACGACGTCTACCAGAACAGCGACGGCAAACTCTGGATCTGCACGGACAACGGCATCGGCTATCTGGACGAGGACGACGTTTTCTACAAGATCAACGGTATGTCGAGCAACACGATCATGAGCCAGATGTGCGAGGACAGCGAGGGGAATCTCTGGTTCGCCTCCTCCCGCAAGGGCGTGATCAAGCTGACTAAGAACAAATTCTTACATATCGCCTACGAGGCGGATCTGATCGACCAGACGGTGAACGCCACCGCAGTCTACGACGGCTGCCTCTACATCGCGACGGACAACGGGCTCACGGTCATGGACCGCGAGGGCGCCCGCGTGGACAACGACCTGACCGGAATGATGAAGGGCATCCGCATCCGCAGCCTGATGCGCGATTCCTCCGGGCATCTCTGGATCTCCACCTACAAGGAGTACGGGCTGGTCTGCTATGACGCGGAGACAGAGGACTATGTCTCTTACACCTCCGCCGAAGGGCTGGCGCACGACCAGGTCCGTATGGCCTGCGAGCTGTCCAACGGCGACATCGCAGCGGCCACCAACGGCGGCGTTTCCGTCATCCGCGACGGCAAGGTGCTCCGCTCCTACACGGACGTGGACGGCGTCCAGAACAAGGTCATCCTCTGCATCGCGGAGGGCAAGGATCACCACATCTACGCGGGCAGCGACGGCAACGGCATCTATGAGATCGATCCGGAGACGGACGAGGTGACAAACATCTCCGTGAGCGACGGGCTGCAGTCCGGCGTCATCCTGCGCATCGTCTGGGACGACCAGGTGGACGGCTTCTGGGTCAGCAACGGTTCGGAGATCGCGCTGATGACGGACGACGGCATCCAGCAGATCAAAAACATTGACGCGGGCGTCGGCAGCGTCTTCGACATCAAGCTCACCGAGGACAGCATCTGGCTCATGAAGTCGTTTGGCCTGATCCGGATCTCGCGCGAGGACTACATCGCGGGGAATCCAAATTACAGCATCCTGACGCGCAGGGACGGCCTGACCAGCAGCATCACGGCAAACTCGTGGAACCACTTCGAGGACGGTATGCTCCTGATCTGCACCGGCAACGGCGTCTACTACATCGACATCAATGACATTCACTACAACACGATCCCGCCGAAGGTGGCGGTCGGCAGCGTCGAGGCGAACGACGAGATCTTCTACGGGAGCACACGCATCGACCTTCCCGCCGACACGCCGAGAATCACGCTGGCGCTCGATCTCTTAAGCTACGGCATCGAGGGCGGCACGCTGGAATACTACCTGGAGGGCTTCGACGAGGAGCCGATCGAGGTGAAAAACCTCTCCGCCAACCATGTGAACTATACGAACCTGCCCGGCGGCGACTACGTCTTCCATCTGAAGGGCTACAACGCGGACGGCACGCCGAGCGAGGAAGTCACGCTGCCGATCCACAAGGAGCCCCAGCTTTTCGAGCATTTCTATCCGTATCTCTGGATCCTGCTCGGGCTGATGGTGCTTGCGCTGCTCATCCTGCTCATCGTCCTGATCCGGCAGCTGGTCCTACGGAAACGCATGGCACAGCAGCAGGAGGTCTACCGGCAGATGACGGATCAGACCGTTGAGATCGTGGCGCAGACCATCGACGCCAAGGACAAATACACGGTCGGTCATTCGCATCGTGTCGCCGCCTACGCAACGGAGATCGGACGGCGCTACGGCCTGTCGAAGGAGGATCTCGACAAGCTCTCCTACGGCGCGCTCCTGCACGACATCGGCAAGATCGGCATTC
>CANQWV010000169.1 GCA_947627645.1 uncultured Lachnospiraceae bacterium
AAAATTCGAAACGCCCGTACCGCGCGATCCTGGAAGCCCCGGCCAACTATCTGCAGTACTATGTCGGCTGCCTGGACTTCTGCACGCTGCGCGATGAGCTGAAAAAAATCCAGGGTGAGCGCTTCTCCCTGAAAGAATTTCACCGTCTCGTGCTCGAGAACGGCCCCGCGCCCTTCTATATCCTTCAAGAACGGCTTATTCGGGTATAGTTCACATCATGTTTTATTTATGATGGCTACCCGAACGCCCTGCAAGGGCTGTGCGTTGAAAACATGGAAGATTCTTGCTTTCTTTACTGTACAGCCCGTGCAGTGGATTGGCAATGCCTAAGGCAAACCGTAGAGGTCCGCCGGCACTTAGCGAATGCGCAGCATGAGCTTAGTGCCGCTGCGTGACCGTAACGAGCGGAAGCGGGTTTGCCGGGGCATTGACCAATTCCTGCGAGGGCGTCCGGATATTCGAGTTTTCATGTGAATCATACACGAATTTGTAAAAGGAGACCCTTATGCAGTTCATTTTATATTTGTCGCAGTTCATGATCCCGTTTCTGATCTTCTATATCATCGGATACGGGCTGCTCGCGAAAGTGCCGGTCTACGACAGCTTCGTCCGCGGCGCACGCGAAGGCCTGACGACCGTCGTGAAGCTTGTGCCCACGCTGATCGGCCTGATGGTGGCCGCCGGCGTGCTGCGCGCCTCCGGCTTCCTGAACCTTCTGGCGTCGTTCCTCGAGCGGGCAGTCGAGGGAAGTCCCTTCCCTGCCGCACTTATCCCGCTCGCGCTTCTGCGTATGTTTTCCTCGAGCGCCGCGACCGGCCTGCTGCTGGATGTGTACAAAGAATATGGTCCCGACTCGCACATCGGCCTGATCGCCTCGCTGATGATGTGCTGCACCGAGACGATTTTCTACACGATGAGCGTCTACTTCATGACCGCAGGCATCAAGAAAACGCGCCACACACTCGGCGGCGCGCTGCTCGCTACATTTGCAGGAATTGCCGCCTGTGTCGTCCTGGCCGGGGCGATGGCCTGAGCCCCTGCTGACACGGCGCGCCTTACCGGGGCACCCGTCTTGTCTCCGCCGGGGCGATGGCCCAGTAGTAGGCTCAAAACGCCACCACTCTCTGGATGCTCGTAAGATAGCTTCCAACCCCGTAGATCCCTTTGCCCCAGCCTGCGGCCTGTGCCTCCGGATCATAATAGCCTCCGCCGATCTTCACCCAGGCGTGGCGCGTCATTCCATCCGCCGCTCCGTCTCTGGTACCCTGCACCCTGCCGCAGATCACATATGGCGAATAGCCAATCTCCTTTGCAAGCGCCGCGAAGGCACATGCATAGCTGTAACAGTTCCCCCAATGATTGTTGAGCATATGAAGCGCGGTCTCCTTCTGCCAGCCGCCCTGATTCAGATTCGGATATCGCGAACCGTAGGAAAAGCTTCCGCCAACCACATAATTCCAGCACGCCCTCAGCTTCTGGCTGCTCGACATACCGCCATTTGTGAGGGAGGCGAGAACGCTCATCGTCTTCATTTTCAAGCGCGCGGCAACCGAATTCTCTGCCGCACAGCTCGCAGAGAATTTGATTCCCTGATACAATCTGCTCTGATAGAGCAGCCCCGTCTTCGTATCCGCATAATACAGCTTGCCCTCCACGATATGCCAGCCCGTGATTGCGCATCCATTCTTGTCGACATAATATTTTCTAATCCCGATCGTTACTATACGGCTCTTATTCCCTTTCTTCAGCCGTCCCTTCTGATCAAACACATACAGCTTGCCATTGATCCACGCACTGTAGGTCTGTGCCTTTCCATTTTTTGTAAAATAGTAGGAATAGCCGCCGATCTTTTTCCACGCTTTCTTGAGTTTTTTGCCATTCTTCTGGTAGAAATAACAGCCGCCGTCAAGCTCTGCCAGCCCCCTCTTCACAGGCTTCTGTGCCTCGGTATCTGCTGTTTTGGCACCTGCAGGCTCAGTATCCGCCGTTTCCGCGCCTTCCGGCTCGCTGTCCGCCGCCGCGGCCTCATCCGCCGTCCCTGAGGCAGACTCCTCTTTCCCGGGCGTCTCCCTCCGGACAGCTGCATTCACATTGACCACGGTTGTCTTTCCCTTTTTATCTGTGAAAAGCTGAACCATGAAGCCAGAGTAAAACAGGACGCTGTCCTTTCCGTCGCCGTAACAACTATCCGGATAATCCTCCCGGCTGATCGGGTCTCCGACCTGCTTTTTTAACAGAGAAAGCAGAACGCCTGCCTTCTCCCCCTCCTTTGCAGCAGCGCGCAGCTTGTTCGTCGCAGAAGACTGATATGCGCCGGTCTTGGGTGCGAACAGATAAAACTGTCCATCAATCACATAAAGGCCCTGCACCATTCGGCCTTTGTTGTCAAAGCCATAGAATTTGCCCTTGATCTTGTGCATCCTGGGACGCACGATCCCACCCGTCTTCTTTCCGGCAACCGCGGCTCCTGTCTTATCAAAATAATATTTCTCTCCGTCAATCGTCTTCCATTTATTCCTGAGCTTCTTCCCATTCGTGTAAAAACAATATTTCCCCTTCTCACTTCTCAGGCCTTCCTTCGCCGCCTTCGCCTCGATCGTCCCAACTCCCGGAAGCGCCGCAGTCTGTGTAAAGCTAAGGCACAACAGCAGCAACAAGAAAATTCTTTTTAAGCGTTTTCTTTTTAAACCTTTCATAACCGCTCTCCATTCTGTCACCACCCATCCGGCAGCATAAATTTTGCAAAATTTAATTTCAAAAGCTATTTTCACACCAAATAGTGAAAAATTCAAGTGCAAAATTGACTTATAAATTTTGTAATTGCGATACCCCTGTATTTATGGTAAGATGTTCGCGGGAATCGAATGCTTTATCATGCAGCAATCGGAGGAGAATATTATGAGAAAAGTAGCAATTGTCACAGACAGCAACAGCGGCATTACAAGGGCGGCCGGGAAGGAGCTCGGCATCTTCGTCCTGCCCATGCCCTTTTATATCAACGGCGCATTGTACTATGAAGATATCTCCCTGACACAGGAACAGTTCTATGAATATCTGAAGAACAACTCCGACATCTCCACCTCGATGCCCTCCCTGGTGGATGTGACCGAGCTCTGGGACAGGCTTCTCAAAGATTATGATGAGATTGTCCACATTCCGATGTCAAGCGGGCTGAGCAGCTCCTGCAGTGCCGCCCAGGCGCTGGCGCAGGATTACGGCGGAAAGGTGTTTGTCGCAGACAACCGACGCATCTCCATCACCCAGAAGCAGTGCGCGATCGATGCGAAGGCGCTCGCAGACGCAGGCTGGGGCGGAGCCGAGATTGCAAAATATCTGGAGGACACGGCCGCGGATTCCAGCATCTACATCACGCTGAATACGCTGTATTATCTCAAAAAAGGCGGCCGCATCACCCCGGCCGCAGCGGCGCTCGGCACCCTGCTGCGCCTGAAGCCGGTTCTTCAGATCCAGGGTGACAAGCTCGACGCCTACGCGAAGAGCCGCACGATGAAGGCTGCACGCACTACCATGCTCGAGGCGATCCGCAAGGACATCACGGAGCGTTTCCACTCGCCTGAGGACGGTTCCGAGTTCAATGTCATGCTCGCCTATTCCGGAACCGATCTGACCGAGGTAAATTCCTGGAAAGAAGAAGTTCTGACGCATTATCCGAATCATGGCCCGCTGATGTGCGACCCGCTGTCCCTAAGCGTGTCCTGCCACATTGGAGACGGCGCGATTGCGATCGCAATCACAAAGAAGCTCCCGGAGGAGCTTCTTCACAAATATCAATCCTGAGCTTTCCCGACAGCCGACTCAGCCTTTCTGAAAATTCACGGTATACTGGACTTTGTGTCCGATATCATAGGATGCAAGTCCGTATACCCCAGGCCACCAGTTTTTCACCTGGGTCTCCGGGTCATAATACCTTCCGTTGATCGTCACCCAGCAGTGAGGCGTCATCCCATCCCCGACATTGTCGCGGGAATAGCCATTGCTTGTCACACGTCCCGCCACCACATACGGCGTATATCCAATCTCGCTCGCAAGAGCCGCAAATGCGCAGGCAAAGCCATAGCAGTTGCCCGCTCTTCGCTGGAGCATATTAAGCGCCTCCTGCTTTTGCCAGCCCTTCACTGAAAGATTCGGCATCCGCGTATAATAAGAAAAACGCCTGCCGTCCGTCATGTAATTCCAGCACGCCTGCAGCTTTTGCTCCCTGGACATGGAACCGTTTGTGATACTTGCAATGATCTGCATCGTCGTGATCTTCAGATTCGCAGCCGTATCGCTCTTTGCCTTTCCGTTGCTGCCAAACGTGATCCCCGTGGAGCTCGTCTTGTTCCGCTTCAGCGCACCCTTGGTACCCGCATAGTAAAGCGATCCGCTGATCACCAGCCAGCCGGTATAGGGCTGTCCCTTCGCATTCACGTAGTAGCGGTTCTTTCCTACCTTCTTAAAATGGTCTCCGCTGCCTTTCGCAAGCCTGCCCTTTAAATCAAACAGGTAAAGCGTTCCATTGATCTTTGCCGCACCTGTCTGCGCGCTGCCGTCATCCGTGAAATAATAGCGGCTGCCATTGACCGTCTTCCATTTGCCCTGGAGCGGGACGCCTTTTTTGTTGTAAAAATAATATTTTCCGTCGACCAGGCGCAGACCCGGTCCTGTCTGTGTGACCGGATCCTCCCCTTCATCCCCGGGTTCCTCTTCTTCCTCTGTCTCTTCTCCCGTCCCGGCGCCCGGATCCTCCATGCGCGTCGGCGTTGCCACCACAGACACCACCGTCGTTGCTTTCGTCGTCCTGTCCTCAAAGCCCTGAATGTCAAATCCAGCGTAAGAATAAATAAGGTCGGTTCCATCTCCATAACAGCTGTCGAGGCCGCTCTGCTTGTTGAGCACTGCTGCGCCCTGCTCCTCCAGAAGCCCGATCAGCGAAGCAAAGTCGCTGCCCTCCTCCGACGCCTTGCGCAGCTTATTAGTCGCGGAGGAGTCCATCGCGCCCGTGGCAGAATCAAATACATAGATTTTTCCGTTTTTCACATAAACGCCCTTGAGCATATGCCCGTACTCATCAAAGCCATAGTATTTTCCGCTGATCTTCTTGACGGCCGGAATTAATATA
>CANQWV010000170.1 GCA_947627645.1 uncultured Lachnospiraceae bacterium
GAAAACACCGCGCAGGGAGCGTTCCCGGTGCAGATTCCGCTTCCGGGGCTTCATATGGTGCGAAACGCGCTCGCAGGAACCGCGGTCGGACTGCAGTGCGGGCTCACGCTTGCGCAGATCCGCGCGGGAATCGAGAGCCTGCAGCCGCTCGCCGGGCGCTTCAATATGGTTCACACCGAGGCTTACACGATCATTGACGACTGCTACAACGCGAACCCGATGTCGATGAAGGGCTCCCTGGGTGTGCTGCAGGACGCGGCGGGACGGAAAGTCGCGATCCTCGGGGATATGGGCGAGCTCGGCGTGGAGGAGGAGAAGATTCACCGCGAGGTCGGAGCGTTTGCGGGCGGACTTGACATCGACTGCTTTGTCTGTGTCGGGGCGCTGTGCCGTCATATGGCGGAGGGCATCCGGGAGACGGATCCGAAGGCGGAGGTTCACTGTTTTGAAACGCTTGAGGAGCTTTTCCAGAAGCTGCCCGGACTCCTGCAGAAGCAGGATACCATACTGGTCAAGGCATCGCATTTCATGCATTTTGAAAAGCTCGTGGCATACTTAAAAGGCGAGTGACAGCTTTTGACGGTTTCCTGGCTGTTCTTTTCAGGCCGGGAATATGGTTTGGACAATTTTGCCTTTTGTGCCGATTCCTGCGCATAAATAAATTTTTGTGGCATTATTTGGATACCTGTGATATAATTAGAAAAATGTCTATAAATTGGATTTATGTGCAGACTGCATATAAACTGGTACAAGCGTGAAAGCGATTCTTGTGTTCCTGGCCGGACGAGAGCTGCGGGTTGCATCGTTTTCGCACGGAGGAATTTGTTCCAATGAATTTTTTGAAAGAGCTCCTGAAGAAGGGGGCTGCGCTGATCAATGGCGATGTCAGATATGAGGACGAGTCGAATCAGTTCTGTATTATGCTCCGTGTTTGTCAGATCATGCTGATCGTCTATTTCCTGCTGTTTGAACTGCTTACATTTATTTTCTGGCCGGAGGGCAGCAAGCTTCTTGTGCTGCCGTGGATTCTTATTATCATCGGTGGATTTTGGACGACCTACCAGTTCCGGACGCGGGTGGTGTTTCACCTCTTTTCTTTTTTCACGATCGTCTGGATCTGGCTTTTTGTGCGCTATTTCGGCTGGGATGTAGGTTCGCAGCATTACCTCTACCCGCTCCTTGTCGTGTCCTTTTTCGCGACGTATGACAACATCCGCGGCAAGGTGATCTATACCTCCGTGCTGCTGGTGTTCCGGCTCTATCTGTTCGTTTTCCTCAGCAAGAGGACGCCGGTCTATCCCCTGGATCTGAGGGCGCAGACCAGTTTTCAGATTCTGAATATGGTCACGCTGTTTTCCATCCTGTTTTATGTCTGCTGGATGTTCAGCAGCACGAACCAGGAGGCGGAGAAGAAGCTGGCCTTTTATAATCAGCGCCTGAAGCACGAGGCGCGGACGGACGCGCTCACGGGTCTGCTGAACCGCCGGAGCATGATGGAATTCCTGGAGAAGCGCACTTCGGGGGATTCCGAAGAGTTTCTGAGCGTCGCGATCGGCGATATCGATTTTTTCAAGCGCATCAACGATACGAGAGGACACAACTGCGGCGACGAGGTGCTGCGCAGGCTCGGGGCCTTGTTTAAGGATTACATGGAAAACAAGGGAATGATCTGCCGCTGGGGCGGAGAGGAGTTTTTCTTTGCGTTCTCGGACAACGGCGATATCGCGCACACGTATGTCGATGAGCTCCGCACGCGCATAGAGGCGATGGAGATCACGGATCCCTCCACGGGAGAGGTCTTCCATATCACGATGACCTTTGGCGTGGAGGAATACGATTTCACCTCCACGATCACAGAGCTGATCAAGCGGGCGGACGACAAGCTGTACGCCGGCAAGGACAGCGGGCGGAATCGTACCGTTTATTAAGGAAACATACGGCTGGCATACAGGCTGTACGCCGGCAGGGACAGCGGGCGGAATCGCACAGTTTATTAAGAAAGCGACAGTGGACGGACAGCGCAATACAAAAGAGAAAGCAATCACAATTCATAGGGCGGCGGGCAAAATCAGGTCTTGCCGCCCATGTCGTGTGCCGTAAGATACATCAAAAAGCCTGTGAAGGGCATGGATCCGGAAGACAGATGGGAGGAACAGAAGGAGTTTATGGATGAAAACCTGCTTTTTGAAAAGGCGCCTGTGCCGAAGGCGTTTTTTACCCTGACGATACCGCTGGTGCTGGGGAGAATCGTCGGCCTTGTCTACAACATGGTGGACACCTATTTCATTGCGAAGACGCAGGACGCGGCGCTGGTGGCCGGCGTGTCTTTGTGCGCGCCGGTCTTTATCCTGATGGTGGCGCTCGGCGACCTGTTCGGGCTCGGGAGCAGCTCCGTGATTTCCCGCCTGTTCGGAGAGCGCAAGGACGAGGAGGGCCGGAACGTCAGCAGCTTTGGTTTCTGGGGCTCTGTGGCGGTCGGCGTATTGACCGGGCTGCTTATGCTGCTCTTCCAGACGCCGGTGCTGCATCTGCTCGGGGCAGAGGGCGAGGTCTTCTCCCACGCCGCGCAGTACTACAAGTATATCGCGCTTGGAGCTCCGGCGATGGTGGTCTCCCTGGTGCCGACGAATCAGCTGCGCACGGAAGGGCTGGCAAACCAGTGCATGGCGGCGTCGGTTGCGGGATCTGTGCTCAATATGATCCTGGATCCGATTTTTATCTTTACGCTGCGCATGGGCGCGGCCGGAGCCGCGATCGCCACCGTTCTGGGCAATGTGCTGAGCGTTGCGATCATGATCTGGGTGACGGCGAAGAAGGCCCGGAAGCTGTCGGTCTCGCCGCGCCACGCCCACGTGAGCAGGGAGAATCTGCTCGCGGTCTTCGCGATCGGCATTCCCGCGTCGCTCAACAACGTGATGCAGAGCTTTGCGGGCGTCCTTCTGAACCGGAACCTGGTTTCCTACGGCACAGACAGCGTCGCAGCGATGGGGATCGCGAGCAAGGTGTATATGGTGCTCATGATGATCATGGTCAGCTTCGCGTTCGGGGCGATGCCGCTGATCGGCTTCTGCTACGGGGCGGACAACCGGGAGCGGCTGAAAAAGACAATCCGTTTCGATATTCTGGTGCAGCTGGTGATCGCCGTGGCTGTCGCGGGGACGATGGCGCTCACCGCCCCTCGGCTGATGCAGTTTTTCCTGAAGGATTCGTCCGTTGTGGAGAAGGGAAGCCTGATGCTGCGCTGTATGCTCGCGAGCGCGCCGTTTGCCGGGCTGTTTCTGGTCTTTATCACGCTGTTCCAGGCGACCGGAAAGGCGATGCCGACCCTTGTCCTGACGCTGAGCAGGCAGGGCATCCTCTATGCAGTCTGTATATTTGCGCTCCGGGCGCTGTTCGGTTTTCACGGCGTGATCTGCGCGCAGGCCGTCTCAGACGTGCTGACGACGCTGCTGGCGGTGCTGCTGCTTAGGAGCTCGGGGATCGAACTATAAAGGAAGTTCAGTCTGTGAGAGTGGGAAAGCAGCGTACGATTATCAGAAATGCCAGGGAGGACAGCGGGAAAATGGGAAGCTTGAGGGAAAAGCTGGGCAAGCTATGGAAGAAACCGGAGGCCGGAAAGACAATGGCTTCCGGGCGGCAGGAGGAGAAAGTCATGTATATTATTGTTGGTCTGGGAAATCCGGGAGCGAAATACGCGCACACACGGCACAACGCCGGGTTTGAGGCGATCGAGCGCCTGGCGGATCGGTACCGGATAAGCATAGAGACAAAGAAATTTCAGGCGCTCTGCGGCACGGGGGCGATCGAGGGGCAGAAGGTGCTCCTGCTCAAGCCGCAGACCTATATGAATCTGAGCGGAGAGAGCGTACGCGCGGCGTGCGAGTTTTATAAAATCGACCCGGCGGAGGCGCTGATCGTCCTGTACGACGACATCAGCCTGGCGCCGGGGCAGCTGCGTGTCCGGGGAAAGGGCAGCGCCGGGGGACACAACGGGATCAAAAATATCATCAGCCAGCTTGGCACGCAGGAATTCCTGCGCGTGAAGATCGGCGTCGGAGCGAAGCCGGAGAACTGGGAGCTGGTGGACTATGTGCTGAGCCGCTTTTCAAAAGAGGAGCAGGCTGAGATGGACGACGCGTTTGACCGGGCCGCGCAGGCGGCGGCGAGACTGCTGGTGGAGGACGTCGGCCGGGTGATGAACGAGTTCAATACGCGCAAAGAGGCGAAGCCGCAGCAGGAAGCGTAACTGTTCGGAATCGGCCGGGCAGACATGAGGCAGAGTGACAGGCCGGACAGGGCAGAGCAGACATGGAGAGGGAGCATTCATGAGAGCATTGTTGGCACCTATGCTGCAATTGGGAGAATTTGAAGAGATCGGCAGAAAGCTCGGGGCGAACCGGGGCGTGCTGCAGGTGACAGGCTGCATCGATTCGCAGAAGTCGCATTTCATGTACTGCGCCGGACAGCAGTTCCAGGAGATCACGGGGCGGGCGTATGCGCGCGTGGCCGGGACGGCTGGGCCCGGCTGGAGGGCGAAGAGCGCGGCTCTGCCGCCGAAGACAGTCGCAGGCAGCCATCCGGCCGGCGATGCGCTGACAGACAGCACAGATGCTGCAGCGCGCTATCCGGACGTGCCGTACGCGGCGCTTATCATCACGTACAACGACCTGCGCGCGAAGGAGATTTATGAGAATTATCGCTTCTTCGATCCGGACGTCCTGTATTTCCCGGCGAAGGATCTGATCTTTTTTCAGGCGGACATCCACAGCAACCTGCTTGAACAGCAGCGGATCGCGGTGCTCAAGGCGCTCGTCGAGCGGAAAAAGGTGACGGTCATCACGACGATGGCGGCCTGCATGAACCATCTTGTCCCGTTTGAGGACTGGAAGGATCACATCATGGAGCTTGACATCGGCTGCGAGCTCGACCTCACGGAGCTGAAGCGCGAGCTGGTGAAGCTTGGCTACGAGCGCACCGGACAGGTGGAAGGGCCGGGGCAGTTCGCTATCCGCGGCGGCATCCTCGACATCTACCCGCTGACGGAGGAGAATCCGGTCCGCGTCAGTCCGGGAAGACAACGATGTTACGGCAACTTG
>CANQWV010000171.1 GCA_947627645.1 uncultured Lachnospiraceae bacterium
GGAGAGAGCCATTACCCGCTCAAGAAGATGTTCGGCCTTGCGTTCGACGGGATCACCAGCCTGAGCATCAAGCCGATCCGGATGATCGCGACGCTCGGCGTTTTTGTCTCCTTTTTGAGCGTGATTCTCATTATATGGAGTGTTGTTCAGTTCTTTGTCGGGAATACGGTGCCGGGCTGGGCAAGCCTGTGCGCAATCGTCTGCATGATCGGCGGGATTCAGCTGATCAGCCTTGGCGTGATCGGAGAGTACATCGGCAAGATCTATCTTGAGACAAAGGCGCGTCCGCGCTACATCATCAGCGAGCGGACGGAAGAGGAGCGCTCGGAAAAATGTCGTCCAAAGCAGGACGAAGCTGGGAGGGATTATGAGGATGGAAGCAGCAGGGAAAATTGATTCTGATGGCAGCCCTGGCCTTTCAGGAGAAATGCAGAAGAGAAAACCGACATTTGAGCAGAGCTTTACGGCAGCTCGAAAGAGTATTCCACGAGCTGGGCTCTATTCGGTCGGCCGGCGGCCGGCTGGCGACGTCTGCTTTGCTCTGCTGGCCAATCTACTGATCCTTGTCACACTGCTGATCCTTTTTCGCCCTGTCTATGAGACCAATGACGATATGGCGATCGCATTGTTTGTCAACGGGGCCAAAGGCTCCTATGACGCGCATCTGGTTTATTCAAACTATCTTCTTGGACTTGGTCTGTCTGTTTTGTACCGTCTGACCGTACGTCTGCCGTGGTACGCCCTCGCGCAGTACGCCGCCTTGTTCCTTTCCTTTACCGCTATTCTCTATGTCGCGGCACGCAGGGCGAAGAACAGCTCTGTAGTCTGGCTTACGCTGACGGCAATCTATTTTTTCGCGTATGACGGCTATATCCGGCTCCAGTATACCAAGACGGCCGGGATCGTGTCGTCCGCCGGCATCCTGCTGCTCCTCTATGCCGCAGAGCTTGAGAAGAAGAGAAGAGGATTGCTTGTCTGCGGATACCTGTTGGCCTGCCTTGGATTCATGTACCGGGAGCAGCAGTTTCTGGCGGAGCTTGCCCTTATGAGCGGCGTAGGCGTATTTCTTCTTCTGGAGGGCGCGGACAAGACCTCCCGCTTCGAAGCCGCCGGCGGGCTGCGCAGAAGATTTCTGCGCTGTGCCGCGATTTTTGGTGCATTACTCGTGCTTGTGGGCTGCCTTCACCTCGCTGACCGATATGCATACCGCTCGCCGCAGTGGCAGGAGTATCTGGAATATAACGACCTGCGAACCGAGCTGCTCGATTACGGCTTTCCGCCTTATGCAGAGAATAAGGAGGTTTATCAGGAACTGGGCATCAACCGAACTGCGCTTCAGCTGTATCGGGGGTGGAACTATGTCGATACCGAAAAGTTCACGACAGAGACTATGCGCCGTCTGATCGCACTCAAAGAGCCCCGCCGGGCAAGCCTTCAGCTCCTGAAGGGCTTCTGGGACGAGGTTCCGATCGGACTGCTCCAGAGAACAAGCTTTTGCTGCTTTCTGCTTATCGCGGCCTACAGCATCCTCTGGGGGAAGCATACCAAATATACGGCAGCCACGCGAATCTACGAGCTTGCCCTTGTCACGCTGCTCTACCTGTACCAGTATTATACCGGGAGATATCTGTACAACCGGGTCGACGTCGGCCTGTGGCTGGCAGTCACGTTGGTATTTCTCTGGGTCTTTGAGCAGGGGAAGGCCATTTTCGACCATCGGGCCGGCGCTGCGCTTCTGATTACGGCGGCTCTTTTGTCCCAGGGGATATGGAAAGGCACATGGAGGATCAACAGCGAAGCGGCGGTCGGCAGTATGCTGGAAAAGAGGGCGGTGCAGGAAAGCATCGGGGCGGACAAGGAACATCTCTATATGGTGAAATCCGGCGCGGTTTCCTACGCGGAAGGCTATGGGGTCTTTGACTCCCTGCCGTATGGCGTCGCGCAGAATATTCTTTCCCTGGGCGGCTGGCCGGCGCTTACGCCTGGGTATCGCGAGCTGATGGAGACCTATGGGATCTCGAATCCCTATCGCGACATGATCGGGAATGAGGACGTCTATCTGGTGGATCGGGACATCGATACTACCTTGAAATACATTCACAAATATTATGATAAGTCTGCGCAGGCCGTCCTGGTCTCAGAGTATCCAGGCTGCAAGGTTTATCAGGTCGTATCCGGAGATTGACGAGCCGGCAGGCGTTCGCTTTTATTTTTGCTTTACATTCAGATAATTTCTTCCGGACAGCGTGCGGTTCGTGCACAGGAGGATCAGGATAAAAATGCAGCCTGCCGCAAAGCCGATCCAGTCAAAGGCTGCGGTCAGGATCAGCAGGATCATCCGCATGAATTTCAGCGCGTAGCCCAGCTCGAAGTTTGGCTCCGTGTAGTTGGCGATCGCCACGAAGGCCATGTAGAGCATGACCTCCGCGTTGAACCAGCCGGAATTGACGGCGAATTCACCGAGTACCAGGCCGGCGAAAATGCTGAGAGGAGTGCTGAGCATATTCGGCGTGTTCAACGCCGCGAGCCGCAGCCCGTCGATCGCAAGCTCCAGGATCAGGAACTGATAGATGAGCGGGATGTTGACGATGTCCTTGACGGCGACAAAGCCGAGCGACGACGGGAGCCACTGTGGATTCCTCATCAGCAGCAGGAACACCGGGGTCAGGAAAACCGTCATAAAGAGAATGAGCACCCGGGACAGCTTCAGGTACAGGGAAGTCCACGCCGGGAAATAATAATCGTTCGCCTCCTCGATCATGTCAAAGATTGAGGTGGGCAGGATCATTGCGGACGGGGAGTTGTCCACGAGGATCGCGACCTTGCCCTCCATGAGGCAGGCGGCCGTCGTATCCGGGCGCTCGGTGAATTTGAATTTCGGGAACGGATTGTACCAGCGCGAACCGATCAGCGCCTCGGCCAGGCTTTGCTGGTTCATGCTCAGATCCGGAACCCGGATGGCTTTGATCCGCTCCCGGAGTCGTGTGAGCATCCGCTGGTCAACCAGATTGCTCATATAGCTTAATACCACGTCGGAGCGGGAGGAGTCGCCGACCTCAAGCATCTCCATGACAAGATGCGGATCGCGGATCCTTCTGCGGATCAGTGCCGTGTCGAATACGACGGTCTCCACAAAGCCGTCCCGTGAGCCGCGCAGGGATTTGTCCTTGCTCGGCTCTTCCACGCTTCTGGCCGGATAAGTCCGGCAGTCGATTGCGATCCCGGCCTCGTACCCGTCGACAAACAACACCGGGATGCCGGACAGGACGTTCCGGAGAATCTGGTCGTAGTCCCCGCAGAGATCGACCTCCGCATAAGGGATCAGGTTCTGGGAGAAACCTGCTGCATCCTGCGGCATATCCGTATCCTTGACCTTCAGAAACGAATCCAGGATCTTGAACATCACCTCATCCTTCATCAAACCGTCTACAAAGTAGAGCGAGCAGTCTTTCCCGCCGATTCGGATATCGCGCTGGATCAGATCAAAGCTTTCCTGGATTGGGAGCAGCTCCCCCATATGCTGCCGGTTGTCCCAGATGCCGGCGCAGACTTTTTGGGCCTTCATGCCTTCCATAAAATGTCCTCCGTGTTTCTCCGGATTATGATTCATTCCCATATAATCTCCGAAAAGCCTGACTTTTATGCAAAAATTACCCGGGTACCTCCATGAGATCCATAGAGATACCCGGGCAAGTCTGTATCCTTACAAATATCCAGGCAAGGCTGCATCCTTACGTTTTAGAAAGCAATTCTCTCTGGCTGTATAGACAGGATTACGTTTGGCTGTTGGACACCGCAGCTCTTATGCCTCGCCGTTTGCTATAACAGGAGTCGGACGCCGCTGGTCGAACACCTGCGAGGCGAGGAACATATCGTCGATCACCGTGGTCGCCCCCTGGCTGGACTGGTAGAGCATATAGCCGTCCAGGTCGATGCGGCCCTGGCGCACGTAATTGCTGCGGATCTGCACCCAGTAGGGCTGCGAGCCGTCTACGTTGCAGAAGAAATTGTAGCCGGCGCTCTTGAAATACTGATATTTCTCATTGTCCGGGCTGTAGTCCTGCCAGTCGCCGATGTCGTTGCCGTGCGCGAAGATGATCGTGTCGACCGGGCCGACGATGTTCTGTACGTTGTTGACCCACTTTTCGTTGTCGGTGCGCAGCTCGTCCACCGTCTTGTTCGTGACGCTTAAGTGTCCCCAGGTGTGGCTCGCGAACTCCCAGCCATCCTGCTTGAGGGCGTCCGCGATCTTCGTCGCCTCCGCGATTTCCGTCTGGCGGTCAAACTCCGGATGCTGCGAGAGCCATGCGCTCTGGTCGGACATCAGATGTTCCCGCAGCTCGTAGTCCGCATCGGTGCGGTAGCCGAAAACGCCGTTGTAGCCGGTCAGGGCGATTAGCCCGCGTGCTCCCTTGTATGCGCCGTCCGGATGTGCCTCGAGGAAGCTGTTGAGGCGCGGGACGACGTCGTAATCGCCGACGTGCTCCACGCCGTCCGAGGTCACGTAATGGCACTTTACGTCGCCGTTCTCATCAAAGACCAGCTTGTCTGGATAGCCGGCAGCCTCATAGGAGTGGTAGTAGCTCAGGTCGTCCACGGACAGTACGACCGGCTTCTTGTCCGGCGGCAGCAGCAGGTTCGTGTTCGGACTGAAGGTCACGTTGCCGTTTTCATCCGTGGACTGTACGACCAGGTCGCGCAGCCGCACAAAGACATAGCCGTTGTCATACATGGTCTGCGTGATCTTGTCAAACTCTTCAACCGTCGTCATCCAGGCGTTCATGCCGTCCACCGCGCCCTGCCCGAGCACTTCTACATTGAACGCGCGGTCTGTGTCGTTGATCAGCGAGTGGTAGAAGATGTGCGGCACCGTCGTCACGTCGACCGCCACGCAGGCGTTTTTGGATTTCTCGAGATCGACGAGCGCGGCGCTGATCTCCGCGTCGGACTCAAAACCGGGAACTGCCTGCAGCCGAGCGATCGCACCGTCGTAATCGTAGCCGGCCGCGAGAAGCCTCGCCTCCTCCAGGGCGGAAGCATTCTGCGCGCTGTCCTGCTGATTGAAGAAGCTTTCCCAGCGCG
>CANQWV010000172.1 GCA_947627645.1 uncultured Lachnospiraceae bacterium
GAAAAAATGCCGATTCTCACCGACCTATACGATGTACTGAAAAGCCATACCGAACGCCGGAACATTGCCGAGGAAAAGCGCGAGCGGCAGAAGTACCTTGTCGTACCCCTTGCGGATGTACGCCGCCAGCGCGCCTAAGATGTTTCCGAGCAGCCACCCCACGAGGATCGCAGGCAGCTGCAGCGCAATGGTCCAGCCGATGGAGCTTGCAATGATGTTGCTCACGGAACGCGGATACTGACTGAAGGACAGACCGAAGTTCCCGTGGATCGCGTTCTTGCAGAAGCGGAAGAACTGCTGGATCATCGGCAGATCTGTTCCGAATTCCTTCTGGTAACGCTTGTAAATCTCCGCCACCGCGGAGGCGTCACTGTTGCCGCCCGCCAGCTTACCGGTAATCGACGCCACGGGGTCGGCCGGCATCAGACGCGGTAAAATAAAATTCAGGATAACGGCCACTATGAACGTGATCACGAACCAGAGCAGCTTTTTCCCGAAATATTTTCTATAACCTTTCATGATAAAAGTTCCTCCTTCAAAAGTTGCTTTCAAAAGAAGCGGCCATGCCCCGAAGAGCATGGCCACTCCAAAGCTATCGATTAGCCAACTAATTCAAGATTGTACAGAGCTGCGATACCGAAACCGTCGGTGCAGTCTGCCGGAGGAACAAGCACTTCCGTGCCGTCAGCCATCGTGTAGGTGCTGCCCTCATACGGGTAGTTCGTCCATACGGACTCGTTCACTGCGTGGAATACAGAAGGACGATACATCAGGGAGAAGCTCGGAACCTCGGTCAGGTAGATCTTCGTCAGCTCTGTGTAGAGGTTCTTCAGCTCAGCCTCGTCCGTGGTAAGCGGGATCTGCTTGATCAGAGCGTCCGCTTCCGGATTCTCGTACTGTCCCCAGTTGCCGGACCAGTTGTTGGTAACTCCCAGGTAATCCATGCCCATGAACTGGTTGATACGAGACCACGGGTTGGACGGTGAGGAAGCATCCGGAGACCACATGAAGATCGCGTACTCGGTCTGATCCGGATCCGTGAATACCGTGTTGTAGGAATCCGCTTCCGGATAGTAGGTGGTGATCTCAACGCCGATTGCCTGGCCAGCCGCAGCTACAAGCTCCATGGAAGCCTGCCAGTCTGTCCAGCCGTTCGGGCAAACCGCGTTCAGGGAGATCTTCTCGCCGTTGTACTCACGCCAGCCGTCGCCGTCGGAGTCCACCAGGCCTGCCTCGTCCAGAAGAGCGATCGCGCCTTCTACGTCGTTGCCGGTCCACTGAAGATCAGCTACCGCCGCCTGATCGTAGAGCGCCTGCTCGCCGTCGGTCGGGTTCATCAGAGATCTCGGAACATCCGCGAAGGACGGGGACTGATTCGTCATAGCGTTTGCAATGATGGAATCGTAGTCAACCGCGATCGCGATTGCCTTACGAAGAGCGGTGTTCTCAGCGATCACCGGGATGTTCATGTTGAACCATGCAGTCGGCATCGTCAGGCATACGCCGTACGGAGCCTCTTCATAGTAGGTGGAGATCGGAAGCCCATCCTCGAGCCACAGGTTCTGCACGTTGCCGATGAACTGCTGGCAAACGTCAACCTCGCCCGCCTTCAGAGCGTTCTCACCTGCCGGGTTGTCCGCGTAGATCGCGTGTGCGATGTACTTCGGAACCGGAAGCTTGCCCCACATGGAAGCATCCTGTCCCCAGTAGTTGTCGTCGCGTACGAATACGACCTTCTGATCATCTGCGAAATACTTCGTGTACGGGCCGGACCATACGACATCGTCGCCCGGATCGTTCAGGATTGCCGTAGCGTCGCCGCCGTTGCGCTCGTAGCAGGTGTCGATCCATGCAGCCTGAGCGATCGGAGTCATCTCAAGGAAGTCGAGGATCTTCAGCGGGTTGATCGGAGCGCCTGAGTCGTTCAGCTTCGCGTTGATCGTAACGCTCTTGCCCTCGCCCTCAACGGACTCGATGTACGGGCCGTAGCTGGAGCCTGTGCCGTTCGCGATCTCAACGCCTACGTCGAAGGTGCGGATAACGTCCTCAGCCGTAACGTCCGTGCCGTCGGACCACTTCGCCGCGTCCTTGATCGTGAAGGTCAAAGCCGTCATGTCGTCGTTCCACGCATAGTCATCGTTCGCGAGAAGGCCGTAGAGCTTGCCGTCCAGAACGTTCCACATATAGAGCGTCTCGAACATTACTTCACGCCAGCCTGCGCCGCCTGCGATTGCCATCGAGTTGTTCTGGTTCGTGCCGATCGGGTTCCAGCTGTTGACTGCGCCCCACTGCTGGCCTGCGAAATAGAGCGTCTCCTCACGCGGAAGCTCAACATCGCCTGCCGCCTCGTCAGCGAGTGCGGCTGTGCTGACTACCATGGAAAGCACCATGGCCATCGCCAGAAGCATTGAAACTAGTTTCTTCATTACATATCCTCCTTTTTATGTAAGATTTTGCGGCCCGCTTTGGGCCAAGTGATAAATATACAATACAACTTTTTCGTTTTCTTGTCAATGTATACAAACAAATTTTTAAAAATATCGCAAAATAGGTAAAATTAACACACCGGCAGACAAATGTTTCCAGCCCGAGTACATTTTTGTTTCCAAAATATACAAAACGCGAGGGATTTGCTTCCAGTAAATTGTTGACATTGAGAACGCGCTATTTTACAATACAAGTTGAAATCAATCGTTTTACGGCAAATATTACTTATTTTTTAGTGGAGGTGCTATCATGAAATCAGTTTCTCTGAACGGCGCGTGGACGCTCGACGTCTCCGGCAGCGCCTTTTCCTCTGTCCCGGCGACGGTGCCGGGCTCGGTCTACCACGACCTCTTAAGCGCCGGTCTCATCCCCGACCCGTTTTACCGGGACAACGAGATGGAGGCCCTGAAGCTCATGGATCACGAGTTTACGTACAGCCGCAGCTTCTCCGTGGAAGAAGAATTTCTGAAGTCCGACACGGTTCTGCTGCGCTGCGAAGGCCTTGACACCCTCGCCGACGTGTACGTCAACGGGCAGATGGCCGGACACGCCGACAATATGCACCGAACCTGGGAGTTCGACGTCCGGGCGCTCTTACGTCCCGGCGAGAACACGATCCGGGTTCAATTTGCTTCTCCGACAAAATATATTAAAGAAGCCTATGCCAGGTCCCGCGCGGACGGCAGCTCGGACGCGATGGTCGGCTTCCCGCACATCCGCAAGGCGCACTGTATGTTCGGCTGGGACTGGGGTCCGCGCCTGCCCGACGCCGGCATCTGGCGGCCAATCTCCCTGCTTGGCGTCAGCACAGCCCGCATCCGCGACGTGCTGGTGCTCCAGCACCACGAGAACGGCAAGGTCGCGCTGGAAGTGTGCACGCACCTGGAGCATCTGACCGAGGATCCGGTCAGCGTCCATGTGAGCGTCACCGCTCCGGACGGGACAGTCCTTAGCGGCAAGAGCTCGCACTGCACGATCCCGGTGCCGGATCCGCAGCTCTGGTGGCCGGCAGGCCTCGGCGAACAGCCGCTCTACACGGTGCACGTCACGCTTGAGGGCGAGGGGCACGATCTCGACGCGTGGGAAGGCCGCGTCGGCCTGCGCACGATGACGGTCGAGCGCAAAAAGGACGAGTGGGGCGAATCGTTCAGCCACTGCGTGAACGGCGTGTCCGTGTTCGCGATGGGCGCGGACTACATACCGGAGGACAATCTCCTGCCCCGCGTCACGCCGGAGCGCACGCGCCGTCTTCTGGAGGACGCAAGGGAAGCAAACATGAACTGCGTCCGCGTCTGGGGCGGCGGCTACTACCCCGAGGACTATTTCTACGATATCTGCGATGAGCTGGGCCTGCTGGTCTGGCAGGACTTCATGTTCGCCTGCGCCGTGTACAATCTCTCGGACGAGTTCGAGGCAAACATCACCGCCGAGTTCATCGACAATGTCCGCCGTCTGCGCCATCACGCGTCGCTCGCGCTCTGGTGCGGCAACAATGAGATGGAGCAGTTCGTCGCGGTCGGCGAGTGGGTGTCCTCGAAGCGGCAGGCGGCAGATTATATTAAGATGTATGAATACATTATCCCGAAGGTGCTGAAAGCGGAGGATCCGCAGGCATTCTACTGGCCGGCGAGCCCGAGCAGCGGCGGCAGCTTCGACGAGCCGCAGGATCCGACCCGGGGCGACGTCCACTACTGGGATGTCTGGCACGGCCTGAAGCCCTTCACGGACTACCGGAATTACCTCTTCCGCTATGTCTCGGAGTTTGGCTTCCAGTCGTTCCCCTGCATGGCGACCATCGAGAGCTTCACCGAATCGGAGGACCGCAATGTCTTCTCCTATATCATGGAAAAGCACCAGCGCAACGCCTCCGCGAACGGGCGCATCGTTTCCTACCTCTCCCAGATGTACCTCTATCCGGGCGATCTGGACAGGCTGGTCTACGCCTCCCAGCTTCTGCAGGCGCAGGCCATGCAGTACGGCGTCGAGCACTGGAGACGGCACCGCGGCTGCTGCATGGGCGCGGTCATCTGGCAGCTCAACGACTGCTGGCCGGTGGCGAGCTGGTCGAGCATCGACTATTTCGGCCGCTGGAAAGCCCTGCACTACTACGCGAAGCGTTTCTTCTCCCCGGTGCTGATCTCCTGCCACGAGGAAGGCGTCCTGAGCCAGGACACGAATGTGAACGCCGAGCCGTTTGAACTGAAAAAGACCGCGCGTCTGAACGTGAGCAATGAGACGATGCAGGCCTTCACCGGCAGGGCACACTGGGCGCTGCGCCGCGCGGACGCCTCCGTGATCGCAGAAGGCACGTTCGACGTCAAGGCGCCGGCTCTTTCCGCCGTATGGCTGCCCGAGCAGGATTTCTCCGACCAGGACACCTACGGCTGCTACTACTCCTACGAGCTGACGGATCCGGCAGGCGCACCCGTCGGCGAGGGCACGGTGCTCTTCTGCGCGCCGAAGCACTTCCGCTTCCTCGATCCGGCCCTTGAAGCGCACATCGAGGGCGGCGAGATCGTCGTCACGGCCAAGGCTTTCGCCCGCAGCGTGGAGCTCCAGTGCGGCCCGGACGTTGTGCTCGAGGACAA
>CANQWV010000173.1 GCA_947627645.1 uncultured Lachnospiraceae bacterium
CTCAGGGATGCTGACCGATATTCAGCGGCGTCGTGGGCGCTTGTCCGGCTGTCGTCCGTCTCCAGCTTCTTCTCCCGCGTGAGCATATTCCATCCCGCTCTGATATTGGCGTAGCGAACCGCCCGCGCATACATATCGTCATACAATTCGGCATCCTCCGGATCCCTCCGGTCTTCCAGCGCCCGAATCTGCGCGCAGAGTTCTTCTGCCTCCTGGTATGTCAAAACATCAGTCATAGGTTTCTCCCTTCTGCCTCCTGGTACTTCAAAACATCAGTCATAGGTTTCTCCCTTCCACCTCGTTGTCAAAGCAGAACATACTGAACAGCGCTACCGTGTTTGGCCCGTAATCGTACTCCATGCCGCACTTGTCCGCCATATCCTTCACGAAAATACAGTACGCGGACATACAGGAGAACATCAGCTCCGGGAAGCGGCAGGGCTTTCCCTCCACGATTGCGCAGGTCTCACAGAGATTGCAGCCGCTCGCCCCGACCATCAGCCCCTGCAGGCCCGTCCGGTTGATAAACTCCCGTGTGAGCTTATTGTGCTTCCCCTTGGCCGGCTTCGTCTCTTTTCCATCCATCGGGTCGTCCACATCCCAGATTGTCTGGAGCACCACCGCCATCGGCCACCTCCGGATGCGCGCCTTCATCTCCTCCACCGTCCCGCAGTCCGGCGGGCAGGCGTAATTCACGCCATATTTTCCGCACAAATTCTCCTCGCACAGCGGGCGAAACGCCGGGACAAACTCGATGTCCTTCGTCTCGATCAGCGCCGCCGCCGCAAAGCCCATCTCCATCGCCAGCTCCGGCAAAGCATTTTTGTTCATTCTGTCATCCTCCCTGCTCTATGGCTGCCTCTTTTTCATTTTTTGTCCGATACAGTCCATTTCCTCCCCGTGCATTTTAACATAACGAAGAAAAAAAGTATAGAACCATTGGTGTTTTCGAACGACCATTCAAATTGTGGAGGCAAAGAACCGGAGTTTTCTCAAAGCGATTGACTTTCCGCCGGATTGTGGTACTGTAAAAGCAGAAAAAGAACAAACTGAGGCAACCCCAGGGGGGAAAAAGACTTTTTCTTTACTATTTGTGCCGTCGGCCAAAGGGCGGAGGAATGGAGATTGTTATGAAACGAAGTGTCAAAGAACTGTGTATCCGCGTCGTCATCCTGCTGTTCGGGCTCACCGTGGCTCACCTCGGAGTGACGCTGTTCCTGCTCGCAAATCTGGGAGCCGACCCGTTCAACGTGCTCGTACAGGGCATTTTCCGGACGCTTGACCGCTTTGCAGACTGGAGCTTTCTGACGCATGGAAATGTCCACATCGTGATCTGCTTTCTGATCATTCTTGCCCTGCTGGTCGTGGACAAAAGCTACATAAAAATAGGGACCATCCTATGCATGGCATTCGGAGGCCCCATCATTGATTTCTTTACCCGGCTGCTCTCCTTCTGCTTTGAGAAGGGCAACCCCCTCTGGCTGAATCTGATCGTGCTGGCGCTCGGCTGCGTCATTCTGGCGCTTGGCATGACGATCGTCATCAAATCTGACGCCGGCACCGGACCGAACGACCTTGTCGCCCTCGTCATCAGCGACAAGACGCGCCGCCGCTTCGGCGTCGTGCGTATCCTCGTCGACGTCTCGTTTGTCGCGGTCGGCTTCCTGCTCGGCGGCACGGTCGGCGTCGGCACCGTCATCTGCGCGTTCCTCGTCGGCCCGGTCGCAGACTTTTTCCTGCCGCGCAGTGAACGCTTCGTGGCCGCAGTGCTGCGCCTGGCGGGGCACTCCGGGCTCTCCTGAGCCTTCGGCCGCCGCCCTTTCGCATTTTCCGCAGACCGCCGTCATTGACCGCGCGGCCTTAAACTCTGTCCAATTCTTTCCGCAGGCCGCCGTCACTGACCGCACGCGGCCTTAAACTCTGTCCAGTTCTTTCCGCAGGCCGCCGTTATTGACCGCACGCGGCCTTAAACTCTGTCCAGTTCTTATTGTAGGCCTCGTCTGCCTCCGCGGAGACGTTCCGGATGATCTCTCCCTTTGTCACAGAATCCGGAACCACCAGATTCGGGTTCACCAGCTCGTCTGCGGCGCTGCTCGTGTTGTAGTAGCCAATATAATCCATGCACTGCGCAAACACCTCCGGCTCCAGCAGATAATTCAGGAATTCCTGCGCCGCCCCGGCGTTTGGCGCCGCGGATGGAATGAACGCGCCCATAATCCCGAAGCCAAGCCCTTCCTCCGGGTAAACGACCTTCAGATCCGGGTTTTCGTTCATAACCGTCGTCACCTGGGAGGTATAGAGAAACGCCGCGGACGCCTCGCCGTTGAGCAGGGAATCCTGCGTGTTGTCATCCTGGATCAGGCGGATGTTCGGGGCGAGCTCCAGAAGCCTCTGGCCTGCCTCCTCGATCACGTCCACATCTTCCTCATTCATCGACTTCCCCATGGAAAGAAGCGTGATGCCATTGATCACGCGATAATTCGCCGTGATCGCCACCGAATCCTCCAGAGCCGGATCCCAGAGGTCGCTGTACCCCTTGATTTCCACATCGGTCATCATCGGATCGTAGACGATCAGCGGGATCCCCGCGCCGTACGGCACCGTATATCTGTCCTCCGGGTCATAGAACTGTCCCTGGTACAGCGGGTTGATATTTCCAAAATTTGTCACCACATCCTTGTCGATCTCGCTGACAAGACCCTCCTGGATCGCCTGCTCGATGATATAATCGTCCGCAACGATCACGTCGTAGTCGCCGCCATCCGCCTGCGCAAGCTTCTCGAGCATCGTCTCATCCGTGTCAAAGTTGGAATAGATGACCTTCACCCCGGTGCGGTTGGTGAACTCGTCCAGAACCTCCTGCGGGAACATGGACTCCCAGGTGAACAGCACCAGCTCCCCGTTATCCTCCGCCTGCGAGACGGTCGCCAGCGAAGCCGCCGCGAGGGCCGCCAGCGTCATTGCGATTATTTTCTTTCCTCTCTTTTTCATTTTCTTGCCTCCTTTTCTATTTCGTACCCATGCGTCTTTCTTCTGACCAGGGACGATATCGTCAGCACAGCGACCACCGCCGCCAGTATGACCGTGCAAAGCGCGTTGATCTCCGGCGTAACGCCCGTCTTGATCTGCGTGTAGACCTTGATCGGCAGCGTGGACAGCTTTGGCCCGTTCACAAAGATACTGATCACCACATCGTCGAACGACATCGCGAACGACAGCAGGCAGCCGGACGCCACCGCAGGCATGATCAGCGGGAGCGTAATGTCCCAGAATGTCCGCGCCGGCGAGGCCCCGAGATCCCGGGCCGCCTCCTCCAGCGACGGGTCGATGCCCACGAGCCGCGCTTTTACCATCATAAACACATACGGGATGCAGAACGCCGTGTGGGCGATCACCAGCGTAACCATGCCGAACGGCAGGTTCAGCAGGGAAAAAAACGCCATAAATACCATCCCGAGAATAATCTCCGGCACCATGATGGGAAGCGTGGACAGATACTCCATCATCCCCTTGCTCCTGTAGCTGACACGCGCCATGCCGATCGCGCCGAGCGTCCCGATCACCGCCGCGAACGCGCAGCTGACCGCCCCGAGCACGAGGCTGTTGCAGAGCGCCTCAAGCAGCGCCCTATCTTCCAGAAGCTCCCCATACCACTGCAGGGTAAATCCCTTCCACGCAACCGGAAGCTTTGAGTCATTAAAGGAAAAAACCACGACTACCGCGAGCGGCAGATAAGTGACCAGCGTGACCAGCGCCAGATACAGCTTCGAAATGGGAAAGCGTTTCTTCTTCATCAGAAAATCCCCTCCAGATCCTTCACGTGGGTGATCTTCCGATACAGGAAGATCAGCAGGCTCGTCAGTACCATAAGGACGACCGCAAGCGCCGCCGCAAACGGCCAGTTGCTGCCGCGCGTGAGCTGATCCTGGATCAGGCTGCCCACAAGTACGATCTTATTTCCCCCGAGAATATCCGCGATAAAGAAAAGCCCCATGGACGGAATAAAAGTCAGGATCACGCCGGAGAGAAGCCCCGGCAGGGTCAGCTTCAGCGTCACCGTGAGGAACGCCCTCACCGGCGAAGCCCCGAGATCCCGCGCCGCCTCGACGAGCGCCCAGTCCATTTTTTCCACGCTCGAATAAACCGCGAGGATCATAAACGGAAGAAGCGCATAGACCATGCCGATCAGCACCGCCGGATAAGAATACAGGATTTTCAGCGGCTTTTCCAGAATCCCAAGGTTCACAAGCGCCATATTGAATACGCCCTTTACCTGAAGAATGATGATCCACCCGTAAAGCCTGAGAAGCGAGCTGGTCCAGAACGGTACCATGATCAGAAACATCATGATCCTTTTTCCTCGCTCGGAGAGCCTTGCCATGAAATAGCCGAACGGATAGCCGAGCAGGATCACCAGGACCGTCGTCGTAAACGCAAGCCTGAACGACTGCACAAAACACTGGACATAGACCGGATCCGTCATCTTTTCATAGTTTTCCGTGGTGAACAGCCAGGAGAATCCGTAGCCTTCCTTGTTCTGCGCAAAGCTGATCGCAACCATATAGAGCATCGGCCCGAGGACGAACAGCAGGGTAAACACATACAGCGGGACAATGCACAGTCCCCAGCGGCTCTTTCTCTTCATCGCCGTTCCTCCATATCCACCAGAACCGCAGACTCCGCCGGCCATTCCAGATACACCTTTTCCCCGATGTCCAGGTCAAAATTGATGCCGTGGCGGCTGACGATCACCTCTGTCCCGTCCTCCAGGGCCGCCGCAATGCGGAGCATCCCGCCGACAAAGCTTTTCTCCGTTATCCTCGCCCGCAGCGCCTGGGCGGATCTCTGTTCACGCCAGATGCTGATCGTCTCGCTTCGCACCGCAAGCGTCAGGCGGTCTCCCGCTCCTGCCTTATACCCTCCTCTTCTGCAGGCCATCGTCCCGGAGGGATGGCGCAGCACTACCGCGTCTGTCGGCAAAGCAGCCGCCGGGCCAGCGCAGGACGGGCACACGAAGTTCCTTCAGGGCGTTGAACACGTCGGTGCGG
>CANQWV010000174.1 GCA_947627645.1 uncultured Lachnospiraceae bacterium
GCAGTATGTGGCCTCGCAGGAAGGGATCGAGGCCGAGGAGGCGGAGCTTGCCGGGGCGGACGCATTCTGGGACGAAGCCGGTTTTGAAGATGCCGCAGAGCAGCTCCCGGAGGAAACGGAAGCTGCCCGGGAGGCCGCGCGCGTCATGCAGGCGGGGTATGTGATAAAAGAAGGAGATACCCTGGCGAAAATCTGCAGCCGTTACTACGGAACGATTGACCGGATTGAAGAGGTTTGCGAGGTAAATGGCATTGCGGATGCAAACATGATCCTTCCGGGACAGAGAATCGTACTGCCATGAGCTTTTCACGCAATTTCACGAGAGCTTTGCAAAACCCCGACAAAATTTCGCGTGATCTGCGCGGGACTTTTGAGAAGCTTCCGTGCTTTCCTCCGGGATTTGCGCAGGACAGATATTTTTTCTTTCTGGAACGCCGAAGAAAAACGAAAATACAAGGTCTGGTTGCGTTTGGCGGCCGATTCTGCTATAGTAATGTAGAAAAACTTTTGGTTCGTTTCTGATGTTATCTTATGAACGAGAGCGGAAAAGGGAACTGTCTGGCGGGGAAAAGGCGTCCGGGAATGGAGAAAAGATGTATGGGAGCAGTCAAACGACGCCCGGGAGCAGCCAAACGACATCCGGCAGACGGCGAAGAAAATGACAGGTAAAGCGGATGAACGACAAGTGGAAAGAAAAATGGAACCGGATCACTGACAAGCTGCAGTTCCTGCGGCTGGATGAGGATCTGGATGAGGAAGAAGAAATACAGGTAGAAGAGACCTCGCTGCCGCCCGGCGATTTTCCGGAGGAGGAGCCGCTGGGGGGCAGCCTTAGGGAGAAGCTTGCGAGAAGCCGCAGATGGCTTTTCCGCAAGAGAGTGATCGCGCTGGTGCTGGTGGTCTGCATTGTCGGCAGTTTTGTCATATACAACAATACCCATGAATTTAAGGACTATGTGATCGCATCCTCGATCGGGAACGAGGTGCCTGCGGGTACCCGGTACAAGGCGGCTGGGAAAAATCTTTACCGGTATAACACCGACGGGATATCCTGCGTTACCCGGGACAACGAGCTGAAATGGAGCATCACATACAATATGCAGGCTCCGATTGCGGACGTCTGCGGAACCACGATGGCGGTGGCTGAACAGCAGGGAAATCAGATTTATATTGTAAATAAGGATGGGCTTGTCGGCAGCTTTGAGACGCTGCTGCCGATCCTCAAGATCCGTGTGTCCAGACAGGGCGTGGTGGCGGTCGTTCTGCAGGAGGAGGATGTCACGTGGGTGAATATGTACGGAGCTGACGGCAGCTCGATCGTGAGCGATAAGACGACGATCCCGGATTCCGGGTATCCGGTAGATATCGATGTTTCTCCGGATGGGGAAAAACTGATGGTATCTTATCTGAAGATCGACAAAGGCATTGTTTCAAGTGACGTCGTGTTCTATCACTTTGGCTCTGCCGGGCAGGCCGCGGAAGATAACGTGGTTGGGCGTGAGAACTTCAGTGAGAGTGTGATGCCTGAGGTTTACTTTACCAGCAATTCGCGCGCAGTGGCGGTATCGGATCATGGCTATGTGGTTTACCGCGGGGAGGATGCGCCGAAAAGGACGGCTTCTGTGGAATTTGACGAGGAGATCATGAGCTGCTTCCACGACGAAGAACAGATTGGTTTTCTCTTCCGGAGCAGCAGTGAAGACTATAACTACCGGATGGAGCTGTACAACTACAGCGGCAGGCGCAGAAGCTCCCGTGAGATCAACGCCTCGTTTGAGGAGGCCAAGATTGAGAACGGGCAGATCCTGCTGTATGGCGACGGGGGCTGCAGCGTGTTCACAGGATCGGGCACGAAGCGCTTTTCTTCCGCTTATGAGAAAGAGATTGTGGATATGTTTTATTTCTCAGAGTTTCGAAGATACCTGATCGTTACAAGGGACAGCTTTGACAGGATCCGCATCAGCTGACAGCGGTCTGCTGCGGCTTATTCGGGAGGAAAACATGAATATTCTGGAAATGGTTATTCTGATTATGACGCTGGCGTTTGCGGTCATGGGATACCGGAAAGGGTTTGTCAGAAAGCTGGCATCGCTGCTTTCCCTGGTAATTTCGGTGGTTCTTGTCTCCGTGTGCCTTCCTTACGTGACCAGCTTCCTGAAAGACAGCACGCCGGTATATGACAGGATTGTGAAACAATGCCGGGAGGTTGTGGAGAGACAGGTGGCCGGGGCGCTTGGTTCCGGCAGCGCCGCAGACGACGCGCTCGATACGTACCGCAATATGGGACGCGAGGAGATTAAGGCGCTGATGGAACAGGAGGGCTACGACAGCTCTGTAGTCGATTCTCTCACGGACGAGCAGCTTGAAAGTTATCGGGATCAGTTTATTCAGCAGTACGCGGCCAGATATTTGAGCGGCGGACAGTCATCCGGGGGCGAAATAGATAATGTCACGCAGAATGAGCTGATTCGCAGCCTGCCGCTTCCGCAGGTGCTCCGGGATCAGCTGCTTGAAAACAACACCAGTGAGGGATACCGCAAACTTGGCGTATCTACATTTCTGGATTACATTGTTCACTTCAGTGCGACCATCATCCTCAATGCAGTTTCTTTTATTGTAGCTTTTCTGCTGGTGCAGGTCGTTCTGCGTATAGTGATTGCGGCGCTTGATGTTCTGTCACGGGCGCCTGTGATTGGAATGGTGAACCGTGTGGCCGGGCTGCTGCTCGGACTACTGCAGATGCTTGCCCTGCTCTGGATTTTTTTTAT
This sequence comes from uncultured Lachnospiraceae bacterium, assembly GCA_947627645.1. Taxonomy (GTDB): domain Bacteria; phylum Bacillota; class Clostridia; order Lachnospirales; family Lachnospiraceae; genus Choladousia. The sequence continues at coordinate 2,769 of CANQWV010000174.1, forward strand.
GGCGGTTTCGGCGGCTTCCGCGACGGAGACGGGGCTGTACTTAATGTCCATGGTGCAGGAGAGTCCGGTTCTAAGCTGGCTCTATGACTCGAATCTTTTCATGCGGATCGTGCTGCAGGCGGCGGGAATGTTTTTGTAGCCTTGAATTACAGAAAGAAGAAATACAGATTTTATATATAGAATACACGAGGGGTGAAAATGCGGGTGGTGATCAGACCGTCGGCGATAATCCGGCAGAATTACAACACGATTTCCAACTTATGCAAGAGAACAGGAGAACCGGTTTTCCTGACCAAAAATGGGGTCGGAGACCTGGTCGTTATGGATATCAACACGTACAATCAGCGGGAGTGTCAGCTGGAGCTGCGGGAGAGGCTGGTCGAGGCAGAGGAGATGCGGCTGATGGGCATACGGGACATTCCTGTGGAGACGGTGTGCGGGAGGCTGCGCACCCTGGTGGAACAGGATAGTTTCGACCGGAAAGGTGGCGGAGGAAACTTTTATGTTTCAAGTTGAAGTTGCGCCGGACGCCGTGTGCCAGCTGGAGCGGCTGGTGCTGAAACAGCTGGAATATGGGGGAAGGACGGAGGCCTACCAGTTTTTGCGGATGTTTGAGCGCTGCGTTCGGGCACTCCGGGAGGATCCGATGACAGAGAGCGCCTATGTCAAGGGAATTTCAAAGAGGTATCGGGCAAAAAGTGTGTTTCCGGACGTTCTTCTTATTTATCAGGTCGATGAGGATTCAGCCTGCGTGAAAATCGACGGAGTGCTCGAGGACTGTACAGAAATTTCTAATTGACAAACAGGCAGGCCAGTGGTACACTTTAACACAACAAAGGATGAAACCGATGAGAAAGAGTAGTAGGCATCTGATGTGACATCGCAGAGAGCTGCAGGTGGTGGGATTGCAGTATGGAGCCGTTTGCCGAATGGACTTTTGAGGGTGGCCTGAAATCTGCTTCGCGATCTGTCGGAGAGTAGGAGCCGCCGGGAACCGAACCCGTTATCAATCAGGAGTGTATGCACGTACACGCGAGAGAGGACATTATGTCAAAGTGAGTGGCACCGCGATAATAAGAGTTTATTACCGTCTCAGATCGATTCTGGGGCGGTTTTCTTGTCTCATCAGCATCCTTTGAACCGGCCCGGGCGGCCTAAAAGAAAAGGAGAGAATATTATGAAGAAAGTACTGACAAGCGTAACTGTATCCGCTGTAGCGGCGATGATGATCGCAGGCGCAGCATCCGCAAACGAGTACAAGGTAGGCATCCTCCAGCTCGTGGACGACGCTTCCCTGAACCAGATCGAGGCCGCGATCGAGGCGGAGCTCGATGCGATCTCCGCAGAGGGCGAGGACACATTCGTCTATGAGGGCAATGTATACAACGGACAGGCGGATGCGACAACCATGAACCAGATGACGTCCCAGATGATTGCGGACGAGGTGGATGTGATCATCCCGATCGCGACTCCGGCGGCTCAGATCGTGCAGGCAGCGACAGAGGACAATCAGATTCCGGTCGTATTCTCTGCGGTATCCGATCCGGTAGGCGCAGGCCTCGCGGAGTCCATGGAAGCTCCGGGCGCGAATATCACGGGTACGAGCGACGCGCTGAACACGAACGCGATGCTGGATCTGATGTTCATCGCGAATCCGGACGTCGATTATGTGGGACTTCTCTACAGCCAGTCTGAGGACGCCTCCACGAAGGCAATCGCGGACGCGAAGGCATATCTGGATGAGAAGGGTATCAAATACATCGAGAAGACCGGCACGAACAACACCGAGGTTTCACAGGCGGCGGACGCTCTGGTAGCAGAGGGCGTTGACGCGATCTTCACGCCGTCCGACAATACGATCATGACAGCAGAGCTGGCGATCTATGAGAAATTCCTTGACGCGAAGATTGCGCATTACGGCGGAGCGGATTCCTTTGCACTGAACGGTGCATTCTGCGGTTACGGCGTAGATTACACGAACCTCGGCACGGCTACGGCTGACCTTGCGGTAGAAGTGCTGCGCGGCGCGGATCCGGCAGAGACCCCGATCCTTACATTTGATAACGGTATCGCGACGGTCAACACCGAGAGCGCTGAGGCGCTTGGCCTGGACTACAGCGGTTTCGATGAGGTCTGCACGGGCGTCGTGGAGACAGTGACTGCGGAGGAGTTCGAGTAAAGGAAAGTCGTGTTTAATTCACATCATGTTTTATCCATAGCGGCTACCCGAACGCCCTGCAAGGGCTTGCAATGTCAGGGCACA
>CANQWV010000175.1 GCA_947627645.1 uncultured Lachnospiraceae bacterium
GAAAAACCGTCATTTCCGACAATTTTTTGACGCGCATTTCTACAAAAAGACGGTTGACATCGCCGTCGGAATATGGTATGATAGTACAAACGAGTAAAAGGAGAACGTATGCGATGAAAAAGAAGAAGCTCGCTTCGGAAGCGGCGGTCGGCGAAGCTCCGGTGGAGTCGGTCGCGGCGGAAACGCCGGTCAAATCCAAAAAGCAGAAATCCGGCGGAGGGAGTTTGCGGGATAAGCAATCGACGTTTTTCGTTGCCGCGCTCATCCTCGGCGCCGTTTCCATCCTGCTCGTCCTGCTCGCCAAGAACGGCATCAACAACGGCAAGGGCTATTTCGTGATCGACCCGATCGGCAAAATGAAGAAGCCGATCGCGCTGACGGCGCTCAAGTCCTCGATCTGCGCGTGGGCAGGTGCGATCGTCGGGGTTCTCGGCGTCGGCTGCGGCAGTCCGACTTCCTGGCAAGCGCAGGAATGTGGAGAGCCGCTCTCGCAGACGGGCGATGCCCCGCTGCTTTCCCAGGAGGAGCTCGACGCCCGCCTCGCGGCAGCGGAGCAGGAAATTCAGACAAGATTCCGCTGCGCATAAAATGCATATAGTCTGCACAGGGATTGGTCAATCCCTGTGTGGACGTCCGTGGTTACGCACGAAATACGTAGATTTATATCGCAAGGAGATCACCACTATGGAATGGACGACCCTTCTGGCGCCGCAGCGTGTGCGGACGATCGCGACGCGCAGCAGCTCCGGCGGCAGAGATACGAGAAGTGAATTTGAGAAGGATTACCACCGGATCATCGGCAGCGCGTCGTTCCGGCGGCTGCAGGACAAGACGCAGGTGTTCCCGCTCGACAAGAGCGATTTTATCCGCACGCGGCTGACGCATTCGCTCGAGGTATCTTCGATCGCGAAGTCGCTGGGGCAGACGATTTCCTGGGATATCATTCAGAACAGGCGGGATCCGCAGTTCGACCTTCAGCGGAAGGAGGACGTCTGCAACATCCTGCAGTGTGCCGGGCTCATCCACGATATCGGGAACCCGCCGTTCGGGCATTTCGGTGAGACGGCGATCCGGGAGTGGTTTCAGAAAAACCTGCCCAGGCTCTTGTACCGGGGGAAGCCGGTGTCCAGGATCCTGAACCGGCAGATGCTGGCGGATTTCTATAACTTTGAGGGCAACGCGCAGGGCCTGCGGCTGCTTACGAAGCTGCACTTTCTGGTGGATGAAAACGGCATGAACCTCACGTACGCGCTTCTGGACACGATCGTAAAGTACCCGGTTCCCTCCACGCAGATAGACGAGCTGAGCGGCGACATCAGAAAAAAGAAGATGGGCTACTTCCTGGCGGAGCAGGAGCTGTACCACAGGATCGCTTCTGAGACCGGGACGGTCGGCCTGCGCCATCCCCTGACGTTTCTTCTGGAGGCGGCGGACGACATTGCCTACAGCACGGCGGACATCGAGGACGCGTTCAAGAAGGGCTGCATCTCCTACGCAGAGCTGCTGCACGAGCTGGAACGCTACGGGCAGCGCGCGTCCCAGCGTGAGCTGGAGTTTTTCAATCCGCAGCAGATTCTGCGGGAGAAATACGACAGCGCGAAGCGGCGCCATATCGCCGACTGTGAAGAGTACGCCGTGCAGAATTTCCTCGTGCGTATGCAGGGCTTCCTCATCAACTGTGCGACCTACGGTTTTGTCAGCAATTACCGGCAGATCATGGATGGAACCTACCGGAGCGATCTTTTTGCCTCTACTTTTGCGAAAGGGCAGATCGAGCTCCTCCAGGACGTGGCCTACCGCTATGCGTTTGTCTCAGCGCCGATCTACAAGCTGGAGATTTCGGCAAACACCGTCTTAAATTTTCACCTCAGGAAATTCGTGAACGCAGCGCTGTACTATGACACCGAGCTTGGGCAGACCGACGTGGATGAGAAGCTGATGTTCCTGATCTCTGAGAACTACAAGCAGGCTTACCACACATACGCGGACGGGAAAAGCGACGAAGAACGGCTCTATCTGCGGCTGCTGCTTGTGACGGACTATATCTGCGGGATGACGGACGGTTATGCGAAACGGCTGTACCAGGAGCTGAGCGGGATTGACTGAAATCGTTAAAAATCATTTACGGAATTATTAAGATTATAATATCAGAACATGAATTGTCAGTGTGTGACTTGCAGAAGCCGGAAATGCATGGTATGATAATAATGGTGTCATATCGATATCTGCTTTCCGGTCGGTTCAGAAGGGGAACCGGCGCGGAAAAAGGTACATAGTTATACTTTAGGGAGTAAAGATAGGAGGGTTTCACATGTTGAAGAGAAACGTGAGAGTGGTCTTGTCCTGTCTGGCGCTGTCACTGGCTGCTGCGTGCCTGGCGACCGGCTGCAGCGGGTCTGACTCGAAGCCGAAGCAGACCGAGGCTCCGACTGAGCGCGAGACTGAGCCGAAGCCGAAGCAGACCGAGCCGGAGACCGAATCAGAGACAGAGCTCAAGACCAACGTCGCATATACGTCGCAGGACCGCAGCATCCGAATCACTTTGCCGGACAGCACATGGACCGTCCAGCAGGACGCGGATGAGATGAGGGTCTTTTCCTCGGGGAAGGCGGCGATGATCAGTATCGTGCACGCGGCCGACGCGAACGCCATGCGTAATCTTTCCGTGGCGGAGTCGGAGGATGCGCTGAAGCAGAGCCTGACCGGTCAGTATCCGGACGCGAATGCATTTGAGGTGGTGGAGTTTGAGAAGCTCAGCTCCGCGACGATCGATACTTATGAATACGTGGTGAAGTACAACGCGACGAGTATGTGGGTCTATGCGGTGACCTACGGGATCATTGCCGACACGCAGGCGTACGTGATCACGGGCACGGTGCTCGACGACAACAAGGCGCTTCTCGACGCGGTGCAGAAGTCCGTGGAGAGCTTCACGGTTCTGCGCAACAATGTGTTCAGCGCGATGCCGGGCAGCGCGGTGAACCAGAATTCGGAGCAGCAGGCCGGGGCAGACGCGAAGAGCCAGCTGGCCGCGATGACCGATTACGGGTCGAGCGTCACCCTGTACGCGTCAGATACGGTAAACATCCGCACGGAGCCGAGCACGGAGTCTGACGCGAGCATCATTGGCTCTCTGAATCCGGGCGACGCGGTGACGGTGACCGGGGAGTCTCCCGAGTGGTTCAAGATAAATGTGAACGGAAGCACCGGCTATGTCAACAAGGCCTTCCTTGTGCGCACCCAGGTGCAGACGGAGAGCGAGAACAACGAGAATCAGAATAGTGTCCAGGCGGAAGCCGAGATGAACAGCTATGTCGACTACGGTACGGGATACACGTACTATACGACGACCGAGGTCAACCTCCGGGCTCAGCCGGGCACGGAGAGCGGCGTGGTGAGCAGCCTGGGCGGCGGCACGTCCGTCACGGTGGTGGGCGAGACGCCGAACTGGTTCATGGTGTCGGTGAACGGGGCGACCGGATATATCTCCAAATCCTACCTGAGCGATACGAACACATACACCAGTCCCGAGGGGAATGGAACTGACGGCGGCGATGCAGGCCAGGGCGAAGACGCGGGCGGAAATACAGATGGAAATACAGGCGGAAACACAGGCGGCGACGCGAACACGAACGTCGGGCCGGTCAGCGGTACGATCACGAGCGTCGGCAACAACACGATCGTGATACAGGGCGACGACGGCAATACCTATTCGATCAACTACACCGACGCCGCCGTGAGCACGAACAGCGGGCTTCAGAACGGACTGTACATCTCCGCGATGATTAATTATTCAAACACGCTGCCCAACGGAGACCTCTACGCGACGAGCGTGAACGGATATTAAGAAGACGCCGCTCTGGCCGGAGTATTTCAGAAACCGGTGCGGCTGAGATCCAGGACATAAGGCTTCCACAAAAAGATTCAGAGATGCTGCAGGGCAGGCTGATCCGGGACGGTGCCCCGGGTAGGCGGTCCGGCAGCATTTTTGCGGAAATGAGGGATATGATATTATTATGGATAGAAAAATCGACGGAATCATTCTCGACGTCGACGGAACGCTGTGGGATTCCACGGGGATCGTGGCGGGCGCGTGGACGCGGGCCGTCCGGGAGTGCGGACACGAGGTGTCGGTGACCTCGGATATGCTGAAAGGGCTGTTCGGCCTGACGATGGCGGCGATCGCGGCGCGGCTTCTCCCGCAGCTCTCCGAGGAGGAGCAGGGACGGGTCATGGATCTGTGCTGCGTCTACGAGCAGGAAGCCCTCGAGCAGGATGAGTGCCGGATCTGCTATCCGGGCGTGGAGGAGACGATCCGGGAGCTGTCGCGCCGGGTGCGGCTGTTCATCGTCAGCAACTGCCAGTCCGGGTACATTGAGCTGTTCCTTGAGAAGACCGGGCTCGGGCCGTATGTCACGGATATCGAGTGCTATGGAAACACCGGGAAGGGCAAGGCCGACAACATTCGCCTGGTCGCGGAGCGCAATCATCTGCGGCAGCCGGTCTACGTCGGGGACACGCAGGGAGACTGCGATGCGGCAGGCCAGGCCGGAGTGCCGTTTGTGTTCGCGGAGTACGGCTTCGGACAGGCGGACCGCTGGGAGCGGAAGATCGGAGCGTTTGCGGAATTGACTGATCTGATAGAAAAAGGACCGGCCGAATGAGTCTTGGCAGCGGGAGACCCGAAACCTAAGGGCGTTCTGCCGGAGTGGATGAGAAACAGGGGGATATAGGTTATGAAACGGATTCTCTGGATGGTGCTGATGAATCTTTGGTTTGTCCCGTATGGGCTGACGCGGCTGATCCGGATGTCGCGGCACCCGGAAAACTACACGCTGGAGGAACGCTTCGCGCTGATCAAGCTGATCGATAAGCGCGCGATCAAGGGCGGCCGCGTGGAAGTTCCTGAAGTGGTGGATGTCCGCGGACAC
>CANQWV010000176.1 GCA_947627645.1 uncultured Lachnospiraceae bacterium
AGCCGTCCGCCAGCTTTTCGTGCATCCACTGGTAGAGCTGCTTCGCCCGGAACGGCTTCTCGCCCATCGCCGCCAGCGCGGACGTGAGCTCCTCCAGGGTCAGCGAGCGGATATCCTTGTTCTCTGTTTTTTCCATCTTCTGTCCACCCATAATGATCGGGGCGCTCTCATCCGCGCCCCGCCTTTGTCGTTGTCTCTGCCTGGCTTTTGCCTGCCCGCGTTCGCTTCCCGGGGAAATATCAGCGGGCTGCGTATGCCTCACTCTTCCTCATTCTTCCTCATCCAGGAAATAATCCTCGTCCGGCCCTTCCTCCGAATCCAGATAATAGTCCGCATCTCCCGCCTCGCTCACGCGGCGCAGCCTGGCGATGAAGAAACCGTCCGAGCGGTGCACGCCCGGCAGAAGCTGGAGATAGCCGGCCTCGGTCGTCTTGCTCTTGAGCGCGTCGCAGATATAGGGATCGACGCTCTCCAGGCGGAACGGATAGTTTTCCAGGAACCATTTGACGTTGTACTGGTTCTCATCCGCACCGATCGTGCAGGTGCTGAAAATCAGCACGCCGTCCGGCTTGACGTACTCCTGGACGACGGAGAGGATCCGCCGCTGCAGCCGGATGATGTCCTGCTGCTGTTTTTCCGACATCTTGTACTTAATGTCCTGCTTCTTGCCGATCACGCCCAGGCCGGAGCACGGGAGATCTGCGAGCACGATATCCGCCTTCTGCACGGACTCCGGATCCCGCACGGTCGCATCCTTCAGGACCGCCCGGATGTTGATGGCCCCGGTGCGCTCGATGTTCTCCTGCATCAGACCCACCTTGTACTCCGACACGTCCCTCGCCTCGACGTAGCCGCTGCCCATCAGCTTGTCCGCGATGTGCAGGCTCTTCCCGCCCGGCGACGCACAGACGTCGAAGCAGATGTCGCCCCAGTTCGGCGCGGCGATCTCCGCCACCAGCATGGAGCTGATGTCCTGCACCTGGATCCAGCCCTTCTTGAAGGCGGACACGGCCTTGATGTAGTTGTAATCGGAAATCTCGAGGGCGTAGTCCAGGTACGGGTGCTGGCGCACCGTGATCCCCTGATCCTCGAGCTCCGCGATGATCTCTTCCTTGGACGCGCGCGCCAGGTTGCAGCGCACGACCGTCGGCTTCTCCATGTGGGTGTCGCGGCAGATCTTCTCGGTCGTCTCATAGCCAAACTGCGCCACCCACTTGCTCAGCATCCAGATCGGGAACGAATATTTCACCGAGAGATAGTGCAGCGGCTCTGTCCCGGGATCCGGGTATCTGACCTGCCCCAGCCTCCGCGCCGTGTTGCGCAGGACTCCGTTGACAAATCCCTTGAGGTTGTAAAACCCCCTGCGCTGCGCCAGATTGACCGCCTCGTTGCACACGGCGGCGTCCGGCACGCTGTCCATATATTTCATCTGATAGATCGACATCCGCAGGAGGTTGCGGATCAGCGGCTTCATGTTGTAGACCGGGACGTTCGAGAACTGCTCGATGATGTAGTCCATCTGCATGATGTGCTCCAGCGTACCCTCCACGGTCCGCGAGATGAAAGCCCGGTCACGCTTATCGAGATACTGATATTTCTCCAGCGTCTCGCGCAGCACAACGTGGCTGTACGCCTCCTCCTCTGTGATCTCCATCAGAACGCCCAGTGCGATCTCCCGCAAATTCACCTGGCTCGCCATACGTTATCTCCCCCTCGGCCGCCGGCTCCCCTCTGCTGCCCAAACGGCCTGTTCTGTATGTCTTTCTTATTCAATCATTATCCCTTCCGCGCGCCAGAATCAGCAGACGCAGAAGCTGCAGGACGGACGCCGCCAGACTCGCCACGTACGTCAGCGCCGCCGCGCCGAGCACCTTTTTCCCCGCCGAGAGCTCGCTGTCCCCCAGCACATGACCGTTCTCCAGGATCTTCAGAGCCCGGGAGGACGCGTTGAACTCCACCGGGAGCGTCACCAGCTGAAACAGCACCGCCAGCGAGAACAGGATGATCCCCAGCGTCAGAAGCGGACGCATGGAAAAGATCAGCCCCGCGAAAAACACCGGCCACGCCAGCGTCGAGCCGAAATTCGCCGCGGGCACCAGCGTGCTGCGCAGGACGAGCGGCCCGTATCCGACCTGGTGCTGCACCGCGTGCCCACACTCGTGCGCCGCCACGCAGACCGCCGCGACCGAATTGGACGAGTAGGTGCTGTCCGAGAGCCGCAGCGTCTTCGTGCGCGGATCATAGTGATCGGTCAGGCTGCCCGAAATGTGCTCGATGCGCACATCGGTGATCCCGGACAACTGAAGCACCCTCTGGGCCGCCATCGCCCCGGTCAGCCCGCACATCGCGCGGACGCGCGAATATTTGTTGAATGTACCCTTGACGTTCGCAGAGGCGATCATCGAGAGGACGAGCCCCGCAAGGACCAGAAGATAGGTCCAGTCAAACATATAACGATACCCATAGCCGTACATAAAATCAACTCCTTCTCAATTTAGAAATGACGGATAATGTGTTCTGTTTCTGTATTCTATATATTGATATTGGCCGACTGCCATATCTCGCTTTGATTCGCAGAAATCTCAGTTGCTGATTTCTGCTGAGATCTGATCCTGCCGCCAGCATCCATCGCGCACAGCAATGCAATCAAGGTGTAGAAACTTTCTGTTGGGACTCGATCCCGCCGCCAGCATCCATTGCGCATGGCGATGCGATTCTCAAGGTATAGGAGCGCCAGACATCTCCTCCCCGAAGCGCTCTCCTGGCAGCACCTGATATCCCCGCAGGAACGCATCGACCGGCATCCGCTTTTTGCCCTCCGGCTGAACCTCAAGAATTGAGAGCAGCCCGTCCCCGGTCTGTATCTTTAGGGAAGTCTTCGTCACCTCGGCCGCCGTGCCCGGCGCAGCTGCTCCTGCTGCCGCCCCGGCGTCCGCCTGCACCTCGGCCGCCCACAGCTTCAGCGTCTTCCCCCGGTATGTCGTGTAGGCGCTCGGCCAGGGATTAAGGCCCCTTATCAGCCGCTCGATCTGCGCCGCACTCTTCGCCCAGTCAATCCTACCGTCCTTTTTCGTGAGCATCGCCGCGTACGGCGTCGGGCTCTCCTGCGGCTGCGGCTCGTACTGCGCCGTGCCGTCGCCGATCGCCTCCAGCGTCCGGAGCAGGAGCTTCGCTCCCACTGCGCTCAGCTTGTCAAACAGGCTGCCTCCGGTCTCATCCGGCGCAAGTGGAACGACTTCCTTCAGAATCATATCCCCGGTGTCGAGCCCTGCGTCCATCCACATCGTCGTAACCCCGGATTCACGGTCGCCGTTGATCACCGCCCACTGGATCGGCGCGGCCCCGCGATAGCTCGGAAGCAGGGAGGCGTGCACGTTGATGCAGCCGCCTGGCGGAAGCTCCAGGATCTCTTTCGGGATGATCTGCCCGAACGCGACCACCACGATCACGTCCGGCTGCAGCCGTTTCAGCTCCTCGAGCCACTGCCTCTCCCTTATCTTCTCCGGCTGGAACACCGGGATCCCGGCCGCGAGCGCGGTCTCCTTCACCGGAGGCATCTGCATGGCTTTGCCGCGCCCGCGCGCCTTGTCCGGCTGCGTGAACACCGCCCGCACTTCATAGTCCGGCGAATCGATGAGCGCCTGCAGGGTTCCCACCGCAAAGTCCGGCGTCCCCATAAAAACCACATTTCGGATCATCGCTTCCTCCATATTTCTCACTCATTGCTGTTGTCTGCTACTCTGTCCGGCCCGCGCGCATTTTTTGCATCCTGCTGCGTCCGGCTCTGTTATTTCCTGCCTTTGCGTCCCGTTCCGCCCGGCTCTGCTATTTCCTGTCTTCGCGTCCCGTTCCGCCCGACCCTGCTATTTCCTGTCTTTGCATTCCGCCCGGCTTTGCTATTTCCTGCCTTTGCATTCCGCCTGGCTCTGTTATTTCCTGCCTTCGCGTCCCGTTCCGTCCGGCTTTGCTATTTCCTGCCCTTGCGCCTTTTTCCGGCGTTCGTGTCCGGCTCCTCGTCCTCTTCCTCCTCGGTGACTTCAAACAGCTCGCCCTCCACGTGGCGCACGTACATGATGCCCTCGAGGTGATCCAGCTCATGGCAGATGGCGCGGGCCAGTAGTTCCTCGGCCTCCATCTCAAACTCCTGCATATTCTCGTCGCACGCCCGTATCTTTACATGATTCGGGCGCGTCACCATGCCTGCCTGTCCCGGAAGGCTCAGGCAGCCCTCCTGGCCAGTCTGCTCGCCGGACTGTTCGAGGAGTACCGGATTTACCAGGATCAGCGGCTCGTTTCTCTCCTCTCCTACATCTATTACCACAATCCGCTTTAATATACCCACCTGCGGCGCCGCCAGCCCCACGCCGCCCGCGTCGTACATCGTGTCCAGCATATCCTGCACCAGCTGCTTCAGCTTCGGCGTCATCTCCGTCACCGGCCTACACACCTTCTCGAGCTTCTCATCACCCATGATTCTGATCTGTCTCAGTGCCATTTCAAACCTCCAAGTTTTTATTTTGATGAAAGCCAACCGGCTTCCCGGTTTGCCCTTCTGAGCATTCTTTTCAATCTGCGCGGCGGGGCAACAGCCCTGCCTTCATGCAGGAGCAGCAACAGGCCAGCGCGCCAACGCGCCTCACCGTCTTTCAAACTGCACCCGGATCCCCTGAAATCCCGTGTTGATCTCGATGTACTGCTCCGTGATGTTCTTCAGCGCCGTGAGCACGCCGGAGCGCGGATGCTTCACATACAGAGCCTTGCGGTATATGTCGTTGACCTTGGACACCGCCTCGTCCGACGGACCCATGACGACCGCCTCGCAGCGCTGCGCGGCCCTGCGCATGAACTGCGCCAGATAGCCGGCCGCCACGCCCAGCCGCTTCATGGTCGCGGGCATTCCCAACACGGGCAAGAGCACCGTCATCAAC
>CANQWV010000177.1 GCA_947627645.1 uncultured Lachnospiraceae bacterium
GCGACTGTTGCTAAGCTCAAGCCTTCGGCTACCGCCTCGCCTTCGCTAAGCAACGCTGCATAGCTTCCAACATACGGTTCATCTGCGCCCTGCGGGCTTGATTCACCTAGTTTCCAGCCATTTGCTTCGCTACTTCAGCCGCGAAGTCTTCCTGCTTCTTTTCGATGCCCTCTCCGGTCTCCCAGCGGACGAAGCCCTTGATCGTGATCTTCGCGCCGTTTGCCTTCGCGACGGAATCTACATACTGCTGTACGGACTGCTTGCCGTCCTCGGCCTTTACGTATACCTGGTCGAGCAGGCAGATCTCCTTAAGCTCTTTGTTGATACGGCCGTTGATCATGCCCTCGATCACCTTCTCCGGCTTGGAAGCCTCCTTCGGATCGTTCTTGATCTGAGCCAGAAGGATCTCCTTCTCATGTGCGATATAGTCCTCGCTGATCTCGCCTCTGTTCGTGTACAGCGGACGGAGCGCCGCTACCTGCATCGCCACATTCTTCGCCATCTCGCGAATGTCGTCGTTGACCACGTCGGTCACAACGTCTACCAGAACGCCGATCTTGCCGCCCATGTGTGTATAAGAAGCGACGAAGCCCGCGTCCTCAGTCATCTGCGTGAATCTGCGGATGTTCATGTTCTCGCCGATCACCGCGATCTGTCCTGCCAGCGCCTCATTCACGGTCTTTGTGGTGTCGAATTTCCACGGCTCTGCGAGGAACGCCTCGATATCAGCAGCGGTGGTCTCCATCGCCTGCTCCGCCACCTGTGCCACATAGCCCTGGAACTTTTCGTTCTTTGCGACGAAGTCGGTCTCCGCATTGACCTCTACCGCAACAGCCTTCTTGCTGTCGTCAGACACAATCACCTTCACAAGGCCCTCTGCCGCAATCCTGCCGGCTTTCTTCTGGGCCGTTGCAAGTCCTTTCTCTCTGAGGAACTCGATCGCCTTATCCATATCGCCATCGGTCGCCGTCAGAGCCTTCTTGCAGTCCATCATGCCGGCGCCCGTCATCTCTCTCAACTCTTTTACCATTCCTGCTGTAATCGCCATTCTGTTTTCCTCCATATTTCTTTCTATTCGTATAGCCGCACGAATGCAACAGGTAATATGCCTGCTGCATTCTGCGTCCTGTTTCTTCCTGCTCTATTCTTCGTTCCGCGCAGCCTGACTGTCTGCCAGTCCGCGTCTTCACCGGGAACTATATCCTTCGCCCTGTCGGCAGCGCTCACTCTGCGAACGCCTCTACCGGAGCTTCTTCCTGATATGCTCCATCCTCATAATATCCTTCCACATCCACCGGAGCCTCCTCAGCGCCCTGCTTCGCCTCGATGACAGCATCTGCCATCTTGGAAACGATGAGCTTGACCGCGCGGATCGCGTCGTCGTTGCCCGGGATCACATAGTCCAGCTCCTCCGGGTCGCAGTTCGTGTCGCAGATGCCGATCAGCGTAACGCCCAGCGCATGAGCTTCCTGTACGCAGATATGCTCCTTCTTCGGGTCTACCACAAAAATCGCATCCGGGATCCTGCGCATCTCCTTGATGCCGCCCAGGTTCTTCTCCAGCTTCTCCTGCTCCTTGCGAAGCGCAATGACTTCTTTCTTCGGCAGAACGTCGAACGTGCCGTCCTCTGCCATACGCTCAATATCCTTCAGGCGCTTGATCCTGCTCTGGATCGTCTTGAAGTTCGTCAGCATACCGCCGAGCCATCTCTCATTCACATAGAACATACCGCAGCGCTCCGCCTCAGTCTTAACCGCGTCCTGCGCCTGCTTCTTCGTGCCGACGAAAAGGATGCTGCCACCGTTCGCCGCGATGTCCGCGACTGCCCTGCAGGCCTCGTCCACCTTGCCCACCGACTTCTGAAGGTCGATGATGTAGATGCCGTTGCGCTCTGTGTAGATGTACTCCGCCATCTTCGGGTTCCATCTTCTGGTCTGGTGTCCAAAATGAACGCCCGCCTCGAGTAACTGTTTCATTGAAATTACGCTCATGTCTCTTCTCCTTTTTGGTTAGATTCTTCCGTATGTCTCACACTCGCAGGGAGACCGGCCTGCCGCCGCGCATCGCAGATCATGAATCGCATCTCGGATTGCATTATGAATCGAATCACGAATCGCATTATAGCCCGCAGATCACGATTTACAAAGCGCAAATCGCAGTTCATACTGCACTGATCACCAGCCATGCTTCGCAGATCGCAGCCACACATCACCGACACCGTCCCCGGAGTCCACATACGTGCTTAATTTGCAGCCCTTGTATTATAGCATAAGGGCTTGCATGGCGCAAGCCCTAAAATTATTCTCTTCTCAGCGCCTCGATCGGATCGAGGTTCGCCGCCTTCACAGACGGAAGGAGTCCAAAGATGATCCCGATCAGCATGGAGAAAACCACCGCGATGCCGGAAATCATCACGTCGATGGACACTGCCACGCCCGAGACCCTGTTGATCACCTGCGCCATGCCGATGCCGCTCGCCACGCCAATGACTCCGCCGATGCTCGTCAGCACGGCCGCCTCTGTCAGGAACTGCCCGAGAATCGAACCTTTCCGGGCGCCGATTGCCTTCTTCAGGCCGATTTCGTTCGTGCGCTCCGTCACCGATACAAGCATGATGTTCATGACGCCGATGCCGCCGACCAGCAGCGAAATGCTGGCGATCCAGATCAGCTGATTGTTCGTGGCTGCGCTCATGTCCTGCAGCTTCTGGGCACGTTCAAGCACGTCGTCCGCCTTGTACTTGAAATCCTCCTGCGAGGAAGACACTGTCGCGTTCAGGATCTCCTCCGTGCGTTTTCCGGCGTCCTCCATGTCGTCCACGCTGACCGCCTTCACGATCACGTTCTCCGGCTCGTCGTACTGATACACGATCGGCCAGGAGGCCTTCGGCATGAAGATATAGCCTGCCGCGTCCGTGTTCGCATAGGTATAATAGTCCTCGATGTTGTTGATGTCCGGCGTGAACTTCCGGCTCTGCTCCACCACGCCGACGATCGTGAACGGCATCTTGCTGATCTCGATCGTCTTCCCGATCGGATTCTCATTGCCGAAAATGTTGTCCGCGGCAGTCTGGTCGAGGATCAGTACCTTGCGGAAATTTTTGTAATCGCTCTCGATAAAATTCCGGCCCGCGTGAACCGTATAGCCAACCGTCGAGAAGTAGTTGGTATCGATGCTGCGCACGCTCGTGTTCTGCAGCGCCGTATTCCCATAAAAAATGCTTTCTGAATACTGCCGCTCGTTATACCGTGTGACATTCTCCACCGAGTCGAGCGCGCGGATCTTCTCGCAGGTCTCGTCCGATACCTCGCGGAAACCGGCCGGCGCCTGCGACCACGAATCGATATAGTAGGGATAACCCTGCTGGTAGATCATGACCGACAGCGTATTGTTGCCGGAGCCGATCAGGTTGTTTTTGATCTGCTCGTTCGTCCCTTTGATTGTCGACGCGATCGCGATAATGGAGGCGATACCAATGATGATGCCAAGCATCGTCAGGAAGGACCGCATCTTATGCGACCAGATCCCCTGGAACGACAGCCTTATGTTTTCAAGCAAGTCTTATTGCACCCCCTGCCGTAACTCATTCATGCCGTACATTACATATAGGCATCCTGCAGCCTGTCTACCTCTTTTGTCTTCGCGCCCTCTTTGACATTCTTGCCATATGGGAAAGCAATCATGTCCGAGAACTCCAGACCCTCCGTGATTTCCATGGAATATCCCGTATTCTTGCCGGTCTTGACATATTGCTTCGCCAGGTTGCCATCGTCGCCCTTCTTATAGACATAGGTTCTCCCATCCGGCTCGGAGCGGACATAAAAGTTCTCCAGGTAGATTGCGCTGTCGTCCCCCATACTCGGGGCAGTCTCAGAGAGATAGATCTCGGCCTCCCCCTCTTCCAGTCCCTCTGTGTCGTCGATCAGCGCATAGAACGGATAGTACGAAGCGTTCGTATTCTCCTGTCCGTAGCTCATGTAAGAGCCACCCGAATCCGGGTACTCAGAAACCTCCTTGATCACCGCGGTAAACTGGATTCCGTTCATCGTCATCATGCCGGAAATCGTGTCGCCGACGTTAAGCTGCTGCAAGCTCAGCTCGCTCATCGCGCCTTTTGCATACAAGCCCGCCTCGTTGGCCACCTTCAGGAAATAATCTTCATCCGACTGCCCGTCCATGCCGCCGATACTGACCACGGTGCCTTCCATCGTGCTCTTGACGACCTTTCCGTCGACGATTCTCTGCTTCTGCTTCAGATCCAGCTCGCTCTGCCGGATATCCAGCTCGCACGACTTGATCTCCTGCTCCTTGTCCCGGATCATCTCCTGAAGCTCCTCCGCAGTGTACATGGGCTCATCGCCCCAATAATCGTCGCCGAAATCGCCGCCCCAGTAATCCGGGAATTCCGTCTCCGGCTCCAAATCCTCCCACAGGCCGTTCTGCCTGAGGATTTCAACAAAGAGCGGGTCGGCGGACACATACGCCTTCTGCGCATCGCCGAGCTCCTGGTAAGCACTCCAGACGTCCCAGAGCAGGTTGTATTTCTCATCCTCCGGAGTATCCGGCGGCAGCGCAAGGTACTCCTGGAACTTCTGCATCACCTGATATGCCGCGAGCGTATCCCCGACGCCCAGGAAGCCTTCCGGCGCAACGAGTTTGCCCTTCTTATTTTTCTTCCAGGGCTGCCCGGATTGTTCGGCCAGATCCGCCTGCTCCTGCTTCCAGCGTTTCTCCAGCTCCTGCTGCCACTTCGGCCCAAGCAGATCGTAGGTATCCGTGGCCTTCTGCAGCAAAGCGGGATCAAGCGCGGACGGGTCAAGACGTTCGAACAAGGCTTTCGTATACAGCAGGCAGAGCTCCTTATAGCTCTGTTTCAGCTGCGTGACCTGGATCTCCTTGCCCTGCTCCGTCAGAT
>CANQWV010000178.1 GCA_947627645.1 uncultured Lachnospiraceae bacterium
CGCCGGCGAGGGCAGCGGACCGGAAGACAGCGCGGAGGAGTCCGGCGACAACCTGATTCAGGGCCGCGGCGACGCTTACTGCGGCATGCTCAACGCCAGCTACAACCTCAAGCTGAGAAACATCCGCGCTTACATTCCGGAGTATCCGGTAGGCACGGCTGAGGAGTGCGCGGACATGATTCATGACTTCGTTCCGATCGCACGCGCGGTGGTCGGCCTGAAGAATCTGAAGATCATCAGCTTCGGTCCGCGTCCGCTGAACTTCCTGGCCTGCAACGCGCCGATCAAGCAGCTCTACAATCTCGGCGTTGAGATCGAGGAAAATTCCGAGCTCGACCTGTTCGAGGCGTTCAACAAGCATGCGGGCGACCCGCGCATCGCGGATGTCGTAAAAGATATGGAAGCGGAGCTCGGCGAGGGCAACAAGAAGCCGGAGATCCTTTCCAAGCTGGCGCAGTATGAGCTGACCCTGCTCGACTGGATTGAGGATCACAAAGGCTACCGCAAATACGTGGCCATCGCGGGCAAGTGCTGGCCGGCGTTCCAGACCCAGTTCGGCTTTGTGCCGTGCTACGTCAACAGCCGCCTGACCGGCAGAGGCATCCCGGTGTCCTGCGAGGTGGATATCTACGGCGCGCTGTCCGAGTACATCGGCACCTGCGTGAGCGACGACATCGTGACGCTGCTTGACATCAACAACTCCGTTCCGGACGATATGTACGAGCAGTCCATCAAGGGCAAGTTCAACTACACGCACAAGGATACCTTCATGGGCTTCCACTGCGGCAATACCTGCTCCTCCAAGCTGACGAGCTTCAGCATGAAGTATCAGAAGATCATGGCGAGAAGCCTTCCGATCGAGGTGACGAACGGCACGCTCGAGGGCGACATCATTCCGGGCGACATCACGTTCTTCCGTCTGCAGAGCACGGCGGACAACATTCTCCGCGCGTACGTTGCGCAGGGCGAGGTGCTTCCGGTAGCGACTTGCTCCTTCGGCGGCATCGGCGTGTTCGCAATCCCGGAGATGGGACGCTTCTACCGTCACGTCCTGATCGAGGGCAATTATCCGCATCACGGCGCGGTGGCGTTCGGCCATCACGGCAAGGCTCTGTTCGAGGTGTTCAAGTACATCGGCGTTTGCCCGGACGAGATCGGCTACAACCATCCGGCGAGCGTACCGTACCGGACAGAGAATCCGTTCGCGTAAGATACAGGGAGAACAGCTATGAAGAAACAGGCATTTGGAACTACAAAAGATGGCGCGGAAGCATCGCTCTATTCCTTCACGAACCGCAACAACGTGACGATGGCGGTGACGGATCTGGGCGCGACGCTCGTGAACCTGCTTGTGCCGGACAGGTTCGGAAAGCTTCTGGACGTTGTGCTCGGCTATGATACGGCGCAGGAGTATCTGGATCACGACAGCTTTTTCGGGACGGTCATCGGGCGCAGCGGGAACCGCATCGACAAGGCGAAGTTCACGATCAACGGGAAAGAGTACCATCTGGCGGTGAATGACAACGAGAACAACCTCCACAGCGGCCCAAACGGCTACGAGCAGCGCATATGGACGGTCGGCGCGGTGGACGAGGCGAAGAACAGCATCCGCTTTGAACTGGACAGCCCGGACGGGGATCAGGGCTATCCCGGGAACTTCCACATCGCGGTGACCTATACGCTGACTGACGACAACGAGGTGATTCTGCACTACGAGGGCAAGTCCGATGCGGACACTGTCGCGAACATGACGAACCATTCGTATTTCAATCTGGCGGGACACAACAGCGGTATCATCGAGGGACAGCTTTTGCAGCTCAATGCGCAGGCGTACACGCCAGTGCGCGACCATCAGGCGATCCCGACTGGGGAGCTTGCGCCGGTGGAGGGCACTCCGTTTGATTTCCGTGCGATGAAGCCGATTGGCCAGGACATCAATGCGGACTGCGAGCAGCTTCACTTTGTGGGCGGCTATGACCACAATTTCGTGTGCGACGGGCCTGTCGGTGAGTTCCGCAAGATCGCCGAGGCGCACTGCGAGGAAAGCGGCATCACGATGGAAGTCTTCGCGGACTGCTGCGGCGTCCAGTTCTACGCGGGCAACGCGATCGCGCCTCAGACGGGCAAGGGCGGCGCTCCCTACGGAAAGCGCAGCGGCTTCTGCCTTGAGTCCCAGTTCTATCCGAACGCGATCAATCAGGCGGGCTTCCCCTCGCCGCTTTTGAAGGCAGGAGAGCCGTACGAGACGAAGACGAGCTACAGGTTTTCCGTGAAGTAGGACGGGGACAGGACAGGCTGCGAACGAATTGATAACAGGTAACGTGTCAGGACGATATGTCCTGGGAGAGAAGGGGCGGTCACGGGACAGTGTGCCGCCCCTTTATATGCGCAGACCCGTGAGAGGAAAAATTGGCTGCTGTCGTAGCACGCGAGTCGCGCAGTGAGTAGGGCGAAAACCGTCCCTGCTCGATTGAAGAAAACAGGGCGCCTTTTGTGACAGGATACTTTATTGACAAGGCATTTGTACTGTGCGATTATTAATTTCAGGAAAACGAAAAGGCACTATTCGATTTTTTAGGAAAACGGAAAGACATTGAGCGATTTTTTCAGAAAAGCGAAAGGAGGACGGCATGGATCAGCAGGATAAGAAAAATCCGCAGAAGCGTACGGTCTATCTGGCATTGGCCGGACTGGCCGCTGTCGTCCTTTTGACGATCTTTGGCTGGAGCGCCTATATCCGGACGATGCGGGGCAACGAGTGGGAAGAGCTCGGAAACGCGCGGGAATATCAGAGCCACTATGTGATCATCCCGGATGATTACACTTCCTCGCTCTGGCAGGATATTTACCGCAGTGCGGGCGCGGCCGCCGCGGAGTACGACGCCTATGTGGAGCTGTTGGGCGACTGGGAGGCGGGAGACTATACGCCCCTGTCCTACATGGAGATCGCGATCGCGGCCAAGGTGGATGGGATCATCATCCGTCCGGACGGCACCGCGGCCATGCGGGAGGCAATCGCGGAGGCGGACGAGGCGGGGATTCCGGTGGTCACGGTAGTCGACGACGATACGGCGAGCAGTCGTAAGAGCTTTGTCGGCTTCAACAATTATCAGCTCGGGGCGGCTTACGGCCAGCAGATCTTAAGCTGCGTGGATGAGGACACCCGAAAGATCACGGTGCTGTTCAAAAGCGGAAACAGCGGGAACGAGCTGATTTTCCAGAACCTGAAAACGGTCATAGAGAATGGCCTTTCAGAGGAGCAGAAGAAAAACGTGGAGATCCAGTCGCTGACGATCCGCGCGCTGAGCACATTCGACGCGGAGGAGGTTATCCGCGATCTGATCCACGAGGAGGATATGCGCCCGGATATTCTGGTCTGTATGAATGAGACGGACAGTGAGAGCGCGTACAACGCGATGGTAGACTACAACCAGGTGGGTGATATCGACATCATCGGATACTATCAGTCTGAGACGATTCTCGACGCGATCGAGAAGGGAATCGTGCCGATGGCGTTCACGCTGGATACGGAGCAGATGGGGCAGTACTGCATCGAGGCTCTCGAGGAATACCGCACGATGGGCTATACGAGCAACTATATGAGCGTCGATCTCAATGTGATCACGCAGCAGAACGTGGACGCTTACCGGGATACGGAAGCGCGGCAGGGGCGGTGAAGCGATGGAGAAGGAGCAAAAGAGACCGGGCTTTGCG
This sequence comes from uncultured Lachnospiraceae bacterium, assembly GCA_947627645.1. Lineage (GTDB taxonomy): Bacteria > Bacillota > Clostridia > Lachnospirales > Lachnospiraceae > Choladousia. The sequence continues at coordinate 3,715 of CANQWV010000178.1, forward strand.
GGGCGGCTCTCAATCCGCGCCAAGCTGATCATAACGTTCGCGCTGACGGCGATGCTGATGTTCGTGATGAACCTTCTGCTGTACGGAGAGATCAACCGTTCCATGAACGAGCTGGACGAGGTCTACGCGACGAACGTCAGCCTGAACGAGCTGGCGGAATGCCTTGAGGATATCCACGGGAACGTCCTGGAATATCTGAGCACGAAGAGCTCCGACTCGCTGGAGGATTATTACCGGAACGTCCAGACATACCGGGATATGATGGAGCAGCTCAATGGAAGCATTGTGGACAGCGAGCGGAAGATTCTGGAGAAAAACATCCGAAGTATGTCGGAGACGTATCTGGATCTCGCGGAGGAGACGATCCAGGCAAAGCGCGGACGCAACGTGGAGGCGTACAAGGCGGCGTTTGCGGAGGAATCGCAGAACTATGAATATATCCAGACTGCGGTCTACTGTCTGAACAGCCTGCAGTTTAGGAGCAATTCGGACAATTATCAGATCCTGCGGGACTCTCTGGGCTATATGGAGATCGTCAGCTCGCTCGTCATGGTGGCGGTGGGCGTCATCAACCTGATGATCCTTTTCGTGATGATCCGGACGATCACGGAGCCGCTGCGTATGCTGGCAGGTTCGGCGAACCAGGTCGCGCAGGGAAATTTCGACGTGCAGCTTCCAGAGACGACAAGCCGGGACGAGGTGGGGGTCGTGACGGAGGCCTTCGACAAGATGGTGCGCAGCATCCGGGAATATATCGTGCAGATCCGCGAGAGCATGGAGAAGGAACAGAAGATGATGGAGCGGGAGCTGCTGATGGAGACGCATTTGAAGGATGCGCAGCTGCGTTATCTGCAGGCGCAGATCAATCCGCATTTCCTGTTTAATTCCCTGAATGCGGGCGCTCAGCTTGCGATGATGGAGGATGCGGAGCAGACCAGCATTTTCATCGAGAAGATGGCCGACTTTTTCCGCTACAATGTGCGCAAGAGCGAGGAGAGCGCGACGCTGGCCGAGGAGCTTGAGACGGTGGACAATTATGTCTATATTCTGAACGTGCGCTTTGCGGGGGAGATCCATTATGAGAAGAATGTGCCGCCCGGGGTGGAGGATGTGCGGCTCCCGAGCCTGATCCTGCAGCCGATCGTTGAGAATGCG
>CANQWV010000179.1 GCA_947627645.1 uncultured Lachnospiraceae bacterium
ATACGCATATGGCGCTCGATCTCCGCCGGAGCAGGCGTTTTCCCCGGTGCGCGCAAGGTCGTCCTGCAGCGAGGAAAACGCCTGCTGCATACGGGAGATCGAGCGGTCCATGAAATCCATATAGCTGCCCTGCGCCTTTTCGAGCTCCGAGACGCTCTTGCCGATGCGGGAGAAATCCTCCGCGAGCTCCTGGCGCATCTGGCTCATAACCGTCTCGCATACCTGGGTCATGACCTGCGCCTGGCTTCTGGTGAACGAATCGACGACGTGGTTGATTCCGTCGGACATACGCGCGAAAGCAGGGGTGATCACCTGCTCGAAGCTCTTCGTCATCTGGTCGACAAAAATGCCGGTCAGCTCCTGCGTCATCTCCTCGCGGTCCTTCTGCTGGCCGAGCAGGCGCGAGAGAGAATCGACCTCATACGGCGGGCGCACATTCAGATAATAGGTATCCAGAAATTCTTCCGTCAAAGCGGAGAGATTCGCAAGCTCGCTGCGCAGGTCAAAGGAATAGGCCAGCGAGAGAGAGATGCCGTAGATCGAGGTGATGAACGCGACCTTGATGCCGTTGATCAGAGGAGACACGGAGCCGGCCATCTGCTCGTAGCCGGACGGGTCGAATTCGCGCAGCCCCATCACGAGGCCGACAAAGGTGCCGAGGATACCAAGGCTGGTCAGAACGTCCGGGATCAGCTCCAGGATGCCGCGGTGCACGTAATTCTCGATGGCCTCTTCGTTGATGAAATTCCGGATGTCGCAGGAGGCGTCCGGATTGCGCTTCTCCATGCGGCGGTACTCCTGGTAGCAGTCGTCCAGAAAACGGTTCTGAAACAACGGAAAGCCAGAGGTGAAGGAAGAGCCGTTCTCAGATGCTTCCTTGATCGTTGCGATGCCGTGCCTCAGCCCCTTGCAGACCTGCATCAGCCGGAAGACGCCGAAAGACACCGCCGCGAGGACCATAACCAGCATGACGCCCAAAAAGGTAAGATTGAACAGGAGCGTTCCCTGGTCGACATCCCGGCTGATGAAGGTGATAAACGCGCATACCCCGATGGAGAGCATGGCAGCCAGGACAGAAATGATTCTTCGAGTGTACAATTTTATTCCCCCTTATCCCCAATAGTAAAAAATTTCATATTTATACATTTATATTATAAAAAAGAAAGTGGAAAGAGTAAAGCGTTTTAAAAAAGTTTAAGAAAGATTAAGAAAAAAGTTATAATTGTCCGGCCAGAGGATACTCATCCGGCTGCGATGCTTGAAAAAGGGGACGCCCGGAGCGAAAAGTTAGCGGTTGACGAAGCGGAAAAAAGCAGTAAAATAGAAGCTGATATATCGGCATACGACAATGCGGGAGGATGGGACTGTGGATTATGCAAAGGAATCATTGAGGCTTCACTACGAATGGAAAGGAAAGCTGGAGATGACCGCGCGGGCGTCGGTGGGAGACCGCGAGGCATTGTCGCTCGCGTACACGCCGGGCGTTGCGCAGCCATGCCTGGAGATTCAGAAGGATGTCGCCAAAAGCTACGAGCTGACGCGGCGCTGGAACACGGTAGCGGTCGTGACGGACGGCACGGCGGTGCTCGGCCTGGGCGATATCGGGCCGGAGGCGGGTATGCCCGTGATGGAAGGCAAGTGTGTGCTGTTCAAGGAATTCGGCGGCGTCGACGCGATCCCTCTGTGCGTGCGCAGCAAGGACGTAGATGAGATCGTGAACACGGTGGCGCTGCTCGCCGGAAGCTTTGGCGGCGTGAACCTCGAGGACATCAGCGCGCCGCGTTGTTTCGAGATCGAGCGGAAGCTGAAGGAGCGCTGCGATATCCCGGTCTTCCACGACGACCAGCACGGGACGGCCGTCATCACGCTGGCGGGCCTGATTAACGCGCTGAAGCTGGTGAGGAAGGATATCAGCGCGGTGAAGATCGTGACGAGCGGGGCAGGGGCGGCCGGGATCGCGATCATCCGCCTGCTGATGAGCATGGGGCTGAAAAATGTGATCATGACAGACCGTACAGGGGCGATCTACGAGGGCCGCGAGGGGCTGAATCCGATCAAGCAGGAGATGGCGAGGATCACGAACCAGGGCCGCGAGAAGGGTACGCTCGCGGAGGTTATCAAGGGCGCGGATGTGTTTATCGGCGTGTCAGCTCCCGGCACCCTCACGAGAGAGATGGTGCAGTCGATGGCCAGGGATCCGATCATTTTTGCGTGCGCGAATCCGACGCCGGAGATCTTCCCGGAGGAGGCGAAGGCCGGAGGGGCTGCCGTCGTGTCGACCGGGCGCAGCGACTACCCGAACCAGGTCAACAACGTCCTGGCGTTCCCAGGGATTTTCCGCGGCGCGCTCGACGTGCGGGCCTCGGATATCAACGACGAGATGAAGGTCGCGGCGGCGTACGCGCTCGCCGGGCTGGTCAGCGACGAAGAGCTGAACGCGGATTATATTCTCCCGGCAGCGTTCGACCCGCGTGTGAAGGACGCGGTGGCGCAGGCGGTCGCCGAGGCCGCGAGGAAGAGCGGCGTGGCGCGGATCTAATGGGCGCCGCTGGAAATTCAGAAAAATTGAAGCGGTCATTTTTCACGTGCCGGAGGAATCTCAGGCGTGATAAGAGGGCTGCGAAAGAACAGAAATCATACAGAAATCATAAAGAAATAATACAGAAATAGTACAGAGACACGGGAGTATGACAGGGGACGGATGATGTTCGGGAAAAAGAAAGCGAAACAGGAAAAAAAGACGTATGACGCACAGCGCTACAAGCCGGTGCTGCGCTGCAGCATCTGCAACGGCGAGCAGGTTGCGGGCTTTAAGAATCTGGAGACCGGGAAGTTCGAGGAAGCGGCGCTGATCCGGAACAGCCAGGAGCTTGCTGAATTCCTGGAGCAGTACGGGCTGGAGCGGATCGACAAAGAATATTGATCCGGCGGGCAAATGGCTCTGCGGGAGAGGATAGCCGGCGGGCATATGGCTCTGCGAGAGAGGATAGCCGGCGGGCAAATGGCTCTGCGGGAGAGAATAGCCGGCGGGCGTATGGCCCTGCGGGAGAGGATAGCCGGCGGGCATATGGTTCTGCGGGAAAAGAAGAGCGAGGACTGCGATATGGAACGTAACCAGATTTTGAAGATTTATGGCACAGATTATAAGCAGATGACGAAGACGCTGCTTGCTGGGGCAGACCTGGCCGCACAGATCGCCGACCGGAACAGCCGCATCGCGCTCAAGCCGAATCTCGTGTCCGCGTCAGAGCCCTCCTACGGCGCTACGACACATCCGGAGGTGCTTGCGGGAATCATCGAGTATCTGCAGGAGAACGGTTTTCGCGCGATCACACTCATGGAAGGCTCCTGGGTGGGAGGAAAGACGATGGAGGCGTTCCGGCTCTGCGGGTACGACGCGCTCGTCGAGCAGTATGGCGTCCGCTTTGTCGACACGCAGAAGGAGCGCTCGCACAGCGTGGACTGCGCCGGGCTGAAGCTAAACCTCTGCGATTGTGTGGACGATATCGATTTTCTGATCAATGTGCCGGTGCTGAAGGGGCACTGCCAGACGAAGATTACCTGCGCGCTGAAGAATATGAAAGGGCTGATCCCGAACTCCGAGAAGCGGCGCTTCCATACGATGGGCCTTCACAAGCCGATCGCGCACCTGAACGCGGGGATACGGCAGGACTTCATTGTCGTGGATCACATCTGCGGCGACCTGGATTTCGAGGACGGAGGAAACCCCGTCGTGTGCAACTGCGTGATGGTGGCCCGAGATCCGGTGCTTGTGGACGCCTACGTCTGTAAGCTGCAGCACTATGAGGTTGACGAGGTGCCGTACGTGCGGCTGGCACAGCAGCTCGGCGTCGGGAACGCGGATCTGGCGCAGGCGGAAATCATCACCTACGAGAAAGCAGCGGGGCGGGGGCTTTCGGGCGGAGCAGTCCCGGATGCTTCCGGCGCGGCGGACGAACAGGCCGTAAGGGAAGGCTTCGGCGCGGCGGACGAAGAAGCCGTAAGGGAAGGCTTCGGCGCGGCGGACAAAGAATCCGTAAAGAAAGGGACGCCATGCTTCTGGCGGCAGGGTGCCATGGAAGACGAAGAACTGCCGCGCGCCCGCAAGATCGTGGAGCTGCGCGACGCCGTGGAGGAGGTTGAGTCCTGCAGCGCGTGCTACGGGTATCTGATGCCCGCGCTCGAGCGCCTCAAAAACGAAGGCCTGCTGAACCGGCTCGACGAGAAGATCTGCATCGGGCAGGGCTACCAGGGCAGAACCGGCAAGATCGGCATCGGACGCTGCACCAGCGGGTTCGAACACAACGTCAGGGGCTGCCCGCCGACCGAGCAGCAGATCTACGACTTCCTGAAGGCATATCTGAGCAGCAGATCTTAAAGAAGGCGACACATCATCTGAAAAGACCGAGGTGATCGGAAAGGCGAAGCTGCAGGCTGCTTTTCCGATTTTTTTGCTGTGATAATCGCTCGGCTGCGTACATACAATAGGACAAAGCCTATCCGGGGAGCATGGCGGCACTGACGGTTTGCGTTTTGGCTGGAGTGTGCCACGATGGCCAAGGAGGATCTATGGGAAACAGATATCAGAAGTCGGTGGCCGCACTGGTTCTGCTGCTCGGATTTCTGGTCGGGACGGCGCTGCCAGAGTTGCTGCGTATGGGCACGGGGACGTACGCCGGCTTCCTGAGCGTCTACAGCTTTCAGAAATATGAGCAAAAGGCCGTGTCCGCGGTGAACATACTGCCTTACATCGCCGCGGGCAGGCTGAAGGTTCTGCTCTTTCTCTGGATGAGCAGCTATACGGCGGCGGGGCTGTTGTTCCACCTCGCG
>CANQWV010000180.1 GCA_947627645.1 uncultured Lachnospiraceae bacterium
CACGACGATCTGCGCCGGGGTCGTGTCCTTGGAACCAAGGCCGTAGCGTCCGGTAAAGATCGGGGTGTCGTTGAACTTGCTGCCCTTCAGAGCGGCCACAACATCCAGATACAGCGGCTCGCCGAGGGAGCCCGGCTCCTTCGTGCGGTCGAGAACGGAGATCTGCTTCACGGTCTCCGGGATCGCCGCGATCAGAGCGTCCGCGCAGAACGGACGGTACAGGCGGACCTTCACAACGCCGACCTTCTCGCCTGCCGCCATCAGGTAGTCGATCGTCTCCTCGATGGTGTCGCAGACAGAACCCATGGCGATGATGACCTTCTCAGCGTCAGCAGCGCCGTAGTAGTTGAACAGCTTGTAGTCCGTGCCGATCTTCGCGTTGACCTTGTCCATGTACTCCTGGACGATCGCCGGCATCGCGTCGTAGTACGGATTGATCGCTTCACGCGCCTGGAAGAAGATATCCGGGTTCTGAGCGGAACCTCTCTGGCACGGATGATTCGGATTGAGCGCCTGGTCTCTCCACGCCTGCAGCGCGTCGAAGTCAAGCATCTCCTTCAGGTCCTCGTAGTCCCAGGTCTCGATCTTCTGGATCTCGTGGGAGGTACGGAAACCGTCGAAGAAATTGATGAACGGAAGGCGTCCCTTAATCGCGGAAAGGTGCGCCACCGGCGTCAGATCCATAACCTCCTGAACGCTGGACTCGCACAGCATACAGGCGCCGGTCTGACGACATGCGTAAACATCGGAGTGGTCGCCGAAAATCGAAAGTGCATGGCTCGCAAGCGCACGCGCGGAAACGTTGAATACGCCCGGGAGTCTCTCACCGGCGATCTTGTACAGGTTCGGGATCATCAGAAGGAGACCCTGAGACGCCGTGTATGTAGTCGTCAGAGCACCTGCCGCGAGGGAACCGTGCACCGTGCCGGCAGCACCCGCCTCAGACTGCATCTCGGTGACCTGCACGGTCTGGCCGAAGATGTTGAGACGGCCCTGAGTTGCCCATTCATCCGTGGCTTCTGCCATGACAGATGACGGGGTGATCGGATAGATCGCAGCCACATCGGTAAACGCGTATGACGCATGAGCGGCCGCATGGTTTCCATCCATGGTCTTCATTTTTCTAGCCATTTGTGATTCCTCCTTATTTCTTTTTGGGTTCGTTAGCCCAATAATATTTCACATACGAAATTAATTTTAGCACAGGTTTGTTGGTTTGTCCATTTTCTCAATCGGTTTTTTCGGATTTTTTTGTATTTTTCTCTATACACCTGGAGCGCAGCTTTTTATTTTGCGCCCTCAGGGATTTTATGGTCTCTTTGCTTTTTGCCTGCTTGTAGAAAAGTTCATTAAACCTGCCGTATATCCGCCTGAATTTTCTCTGCAGCTTTTCTTCCCGTTCCTTTTCAGACGTCCCCCGATACACGGGAATACGCTTCATAAGCTCCGTGTAAGTGTACGGTTCCTTTGTGCTGTCAGCGCAAAAGATTTCTTTCATTCCCCTGAATAAGCTCTCATATACGCTGTAGATATACTTTTCATCTCTGCTCACGCCTTCGGTCATCGCCTGTTCCATGCGGTCAAGCACCGTCTCAGCGTTTATGCCCTCTATTGTAAGGGCGCGGTCTGCATTCCCTGTCAGATTGTAAAAAAAGCTCACCTTCGGATTCCATACGATGCCGACGGACGGTATCCCAAAGGAATAGGAAACGATGCCCGGGTGCAGCCGGCAGGAAATCACGGCGCTGTAAGATGTGATTTTCCGGATCAGATCTTCGGGCGTATTCATGTTGAACACGCATTTTTCCTTATCAAAACCGTATTCATTCACCAGGTAATCCAAAAACGCCTCATCGTTAAAATGCCCGCTTGTAAGCGCCTCATACTCATATCCTCTTTCCTGCAGGCCGCGGATTATGTCGCTCCACAGCTTTTCCGCATCCCTGCCTGAAAAATCTACTTTATTGTTTTTAAATCCGTTCTCGCGCAATACAAAGATTCCTATCCTGGGAACGGAACCGCCGCGCTTTGACGCCGAAAAACGCTCAAATACTTTCGACGCAAACACAGCCGGGTCGGAAACCACCCCTGTCACAATACGCTCGTTCCAGATATATTTTCCCAGGGATTCCATATCGTCCCGGGTAGTGACCTGTTTCACACAATCCATATTGAGAACCGTTTTTATTCTCCGGCACTCTTCTCTGTCCTCCTCATATTTTTCCACTCCTACGGCCGAAAAAATGATCGGTTTGTTGTGCTTCTTCGCGAGTTCTATTGTGACTGCAGTCCGCTCATAAAATGTCTGGTAGCCGTAATTAAAGACAGGCGCGCCGCCGAAAATGATAACGTCAGCCTCTTCTATCAGCTTTTCGGCTGTCGTCAGGAATTTCGGATCCCGTGTGGCAAGATACTTCTGCGTCACAATACCGGCTCCCTTACTCACAAGCACATATTTGCTCTTTGCAATTCCGAGGTTTTCCATAATGGCTGATATCAGACTGACATCGCAGGCCTCCATGATCTGGTCGCCGACATTATCCGAGTCACGATTTGTCAACAGGAGAATATTGTATTTCTTCTCGCCGGACACACCTATCTGCCGCAGGCCGGCAACCGACTTCCTGATCCATGCAATCTGTTTCAGCTGATTTTTCACTCTTTCCTTTATTTCCCAAGCTGCCGACATATCCCTGTTCGCGCGGCCTGATCCTCCTGTTCCGCGCCCTCCTTTCCCGTATGCTCTAAGCCTGGCCCTATGTCAGACTCCGGAGAACATTATGTAACAGTATAACATAAGCCTGAAAAAATGTCAGTATCTTTCAACGATGCACAACTGTATTTCTCCAGTTGCTGTTCACGGAATAAACAGCAGCTTTCTCCAGGCGATATTGCGGGACCGTCCACATCTTTTCCTTGAAATTACGGCGCTTTCATGTATAATAAACAAGGAAACCGCAGGGCAAACAAGATAAAAGCGAGGTTATCAGATGATCAGTGCAAATAATGTAACACTCAGGATCGGCAAGAAAGCTTTGTTTGAAGATGTGAATATCAAGTTCACGGAAGGCAACTGCTACGGCCTCATCGGTGCGAACGGCGCGGGCAAATCCACCTTCCTCAGGATCCTCTCCGGAAAACTCGAGACGACCAAGGGCGACGTCTTCATGACGCCCGGCCAGCGTATGTCCGTGCTGGAGCAGGATCATTTCAAGTACGATGAATATCCGGTGCTCGACACCGTCATCATGGGCAACCAGCGCCTGTATGACATTATGAAGGAAAAGGACGCGATCTACGCGAAGGAGGATTTCTCCGACGAGGACGGCATCCGGGCCAGCGAGCTCGAGGCCGAGTTTGCGGAGATGAACGGCTGGGAGGCGGAGTCCGACGCGGCCATGCTCCTGAACGGGCTCGGGATCGACACCGCCCTCCACTACAGCCTGATGAAGGATCTCGACGGCAGCGAGAAGGTCAAGGTGCTTCTGGCGCGCGCGCTGTTCGGCAATCCGGACATCCTGCTGCTCGACGAGCCGACGAACCATCTGGATCTCGACGCCATCAACTGGCTCGAGGAGTTCCTGATCAATTTCAACAACACCGTGATCGTCGTGTCGCACGACCGCTATTTCCTGAACAAGGTCTGCACGTACATCGCGGACATCGACTACGGCAAGATCCAGCTCTACGCCGGCAACTACGACTTCTGGTACGAGTCCAGCCAGCTGCTGATCCGCCAGATGAAGGAAGCCAACCGGAAGAAAGAAGAAAAGATCAAGGAGCTGCAGGAGTTCATCTCCCGCTTCTCCGCGAACGCCTCCAAGTCCAAGCAGGCGACCTCGCGCAAACGTGCGCTCGAAAAAATTCAGCTCGACGAGATCAAGCCGTCGAGCCGCAAATATCCGTATATCGATTTCCGCCCGAACCGCGAGATCGGCAACGAGGTGCTCATGGTGGAGAACCTCTCCAAGACGATCGACGGCGTCAAGGTGCTCGACGACATCACGTTCACGCTCGGCCACAACGACAAGGTGGCGCTCGTGGGCGGCAACGAGCTCGCCAAGACGACGTTCCTGCAGATCCTGATGGGTGAGATTGAGCCGGACGAGGGGCATTTCAAGTGGGGCGTCACGACCTCGCAGGCCTACTTCCCGAAGGACAGCACGAAGGAATTCGACTCCGACCTGACGATCGCGGACTGGCTCACCCAGTTCTCCGAGATCAAGGACGCGACCTATGTGCGCGGCTTCCTCGGCCGTATGCTCTTCGCCGGCGAGGACGGCGTGAAGAAGCTGAAGGTACTCTCCGGCGGCGAGCGGGTGCGCTGCCTGTTCTCGAAGATGATGATCTCCGGCGCGAACGTCCTGCTCTTCGACGAGCCGACGAACCACCTGGACATGGAGGCGATCACCGCGCTCAACAACGGCCTGATCAAGTTCCCGGGCGTGCTGATCTTCACCTCCCGCGACCATCAGATCGTGCAGACGACGGCCAACCGCATCATGGAGATCCTGCCGAACGGCAAGCTGATCGACAAGATCACGACCTACGACGAATACCTCGAGAGCGACGAGATGGCGCGCAAACGTCAGGTCTACACGACCGAAGGCATGCCGGATGACGACTGACGCGAAAGCTACGAGCCGTGCAAAAATAAAAGCAGCGGTCTGCTTATGCTCGCATAAATGCAGATCGCTGCTTTTATTTTTATAGGGCGACAGCCCGCGCACGAGCGATCTATGATCGCGAGTGACGCACGGCTCGTAGCGTAGACAGCCCGCGCACGAGCGATC
>CANQWV010000181.1 GCA_947627645.1 uncultured Lachnospiraceae bacterium
ATTACATGGAGACGCGCATCGATGAGATCAACATCCTGCAGGCGACGTACGAGGCGATGCGGCAGGCGGTGAGCGCGCTTGACCCAGCGCCGCAGCTGCTTTTAAACGACGCCGTGCGCATTCCGGGCATTGAGCTTCCGCAGGTGCCGATCATCAAGGGTGATGCGAAGAGCCTCTCGATCGCGGCGGCGAGCGTCCTGGCGAAGGTCACAAGGGACCGCCTGATGCGCGAGTATGACAAGGTCATGCCGGAGTACGGCTTTGCCGCGCACAAGGGCTACGGCTCCGCGGCACACATCGCGGCGCTGAAGAAATACGGGCCGTCCCCGATCCACCGGCAGAGTTTCATTGGAAATTTTGTATAGGCGATAGAGGCGAAGAGGGTTTTCGACAGGACAGCGTCGGATTTGGTGAAGCGGTGCAGACAGTATATGCAGAAGATATCAGCCGGGCAGCTTTGCCGGAGGACTTCGTCAAGCCTGGTGAATTGCGGCAGACGGCGTCAGACGGGAACCGGGTCTGGTTTGACGGATTGCACATATTGACAGGGACGAAGCAGGAGAGAATAAGAGGAACAGCATTTGAATAAGCATGAGATTGGATGCAGATATGAGGAGCGGGCCGCCCGCTATCTGGAAGAGCAGGGTTATCAGATTGCAGAGCGGAACTACCGCTGCAGGCTTGGGGAGATCGACCTGATCGCGCGGGACGGCGCGTACCTTGTGTTTGTCGAGGTGAAATACCGCGCGGATGAGCGCAGCGGATATGGGCTGGAATCGGTGGACGGGAAGAAGCAGCGGCGGATTATCCGCGCCGCCTCGTGGTATCTGTACGAGCGGCACATCCGGGATGGGCAGCCTTGCCGCTTCGATGTGGTCTCATTCCTGGGCGAGGAGATTACGCTTCTGAGGGATGCGTTTCAGACCTAGTTGCAGTCGCAAGAAAGCTCGAAGAATGATTGAAAGAAGGCTCGAAGGAAAAACCGGAAGAAAGACTGAAGAATAGATTGAAGGAAAGTTCGTAGGAAAGACCGGAAGAAAGATAGTATAGAATGCGGAGGACGACAGCATGACGCTTGTGAGGAAGGCCGGAAGCCATGTGCTTCAGGAAAACCGGAAGGATGAGGTTCTGTATTTTACGTTCCCGAAGCTCAGTGCGCAGCCGGGCTTTCTCCATGGCTTCAGCAGCCGTCTCGGCGGGGTGAGCCGGAACGAATTTGCCGCGATGAACCTGAGCTTCACGAGGGGCGACGATCCTGAGTGCGTTCGGGAGAATTACCGCAGGATTGCCGCGGCGATCGGTTTCGACGACCGAAGGATCGTCTGTTCGGATCAGACGCATACGAACCATGTCCGGGAGGTCACGGCGAAGGACTGCGGGAAGGGATATCTGCGGCCGCGCGATTACGCGGATGTGGACGGGCTCGTGACGAACGAGGCGGATGTGGTGCTGGCGACCTTCTACGCGGACTGCGTGCCGCTGTACTTCATCGATCCGGAGCACCGCGCGGTCGGGCTGTCCCACTCTGGCTGGAAGGGGACGGTCAGCGACATCGCCGGTGTCACTGTGCGCACGATGCGGGAGAAATACGGCTCCCGGCCGGAGGCGCTGCTCGCGGCGATTGGGCCGTCGATCTGCCAGGACTGTTATGAGGTGAGCGAGGATGTGATCGCGCAGGTGCGTGAGAGCTATGGGGAAGCGCTGTGGCCGCGGCTGTTTTACCAAAAAGAAAACGGCAGGTACCAGCTGAATCTCTGGGAGGCCTGCCGCCAGAATCTATTGCGCGCCGGAGTGCTTCCGGAGCACATTGAGGTCACGGACATCTGCACCTGCTGCAATCCGGACATTCTTTTTTCTCACCGCGCATCGAAGGGGAAGCGAGGAAATCTCGCCGCTTTTTTGGCGGTCTGCGAGCCGCAGCCGGATCGTCAGCTCTGACAGGATGCGAATTTATTTATTTCCGGCCCGCACCGATTCGAGCAGCTCGTTGATCTTCTCGGTCGGCGTCTCCATCTTGCTCAGCGTTGTGTCGTGGTTGAGCGCCTCGATGATGATCGCGAGAAAGCGCGTCATATCCGCCTCCGCATAGTAGGGCTTCGTCAGGAGCTCCGGGTTGCGGTAGTTCAGGTTGGTCGTGACCACCTTTGTGATGTAGCCCTTCTCATAATATTCGTCAAATTTGTCAAATCCGTCTGTGAACAGCCCGAAGGTCGTGCAGACGAAGACACGTTTCGCGCCGCGCTCCCGGATCTGCCGGGCCACGTCGAGCATACTTTCACCGGAGGAAATCATGTCGTCAATGACGATGACATCCTTACCCTCCACGGAATCTCCGAGAAATTCATGGGCGACGATCGGGTTTTTGCCGTTGATGACCGTGGAGTAATCGCGCCTCTTGTAGAACATCCCCATGTCGATGCCGAGAATACTGGAAAAGTACACGGCGCGCCCCATTGCGCCCTCGTCCGGGCTGATGATCATCAGGTGGTCGTTGTCCAGCCGAAAATCCTCCACATTGTCCAGCAGCGCCTTCAGAAACTGATAAGTCGGCATGAAGGTGTCGAAGCCCTTCAGCGGGATCGCGTTCTGCACGCGCGGGTCGTGCGCGTCGAAGGTGATGATGTTGGAGACGCCCATATCGGTCAGCTCCTGCAGGGCGAGCGAGCAGTCGAGAGATTCGCGCTTGGAGCGCTTGTGCTGGCGTCCTTCATAGAGAAACGGCATGACGACGTTGATCCGCTTGGCCTTTCCTGTGGCCGCGGAGATGATGCGCTTCAGATCCTGGTAGTGGTTGTCCGGCGACATATGGTTCACATGGCCGCAGACCGTGTAGGTCAGGCTGTAATTGCAGACGTCGACCAGAATGTAGAGATCTGCGCCGCGCACGGAACTGTTGATCTGGCCCTTGCCTTCGCCGGTGCCGAAACGGGGACAGCTGCAGTCCAGCAGATAAGAATCCTCCAGGTAGCCCGGCAGCGATGCGAGATAAGCGTTGCCGCAGACAGCTTCCCGCCGCGAAGCGACCAGCTGGCGGTCCACCGCCTGCCCGAACTCCCGGCAACCCTCCAGCGCTGCAATCTTCAGTGTCCCTACCGGTAAAATGTGTTCATTGCTCTCGTATTCAGCCATAGTCTCCTCCGTTGTAAGTAGAAATAAAGATAAGTCTCGCTGCGTCTCCCGGCGCGCCTGCCGGATCGCCGTAAGAGTGCTGATTGCCGACGTCTCCGTTTTGCATGGAAACCGTTTTGCATGGAAACCGTTTTGCATGGAAACCGTTTTGCATGGAAACCGTTTTGCATGGAAACCGTTTTGCATGGAAACTGTTTTGCATGGAAACTGTTTTGTGTGGAAACGTCCAGCCTTAATGATACTCTATTTATATCATTCCGGGATTTTCCAGTCAAGACAAAGAAAGCCTGCCGGGTTGCATTTTGGTGGAAGAAATAGTATGATAAAAAAAGATATTTATGGAAGCCAGACGGAAGAAGGAGCGAAGGACGCTGCTTTGGACTGGTCGGGTGGATCGGGTGAGCGGCTGCGGGAGCATGGAAGAGCGGAGCGCGGCAAAAAGATAAGACGTGCAAAAATGAGTGGATCATAAAAGATAAGACAGGCAGGAATGAGCGAACCATGAAAGAGAGACAGACAGAACATAAGATCAAAGCGGTGCTCCCCGGAAGCATCGCGCAGGAGCTGGAGCTTGAGGCAGGCGACGTGCTGCTGGAGGTGAATGGACAGCCGGTTGAGGATGTGTTCGACTATCACTATCTGACAAACGAGGAATACCTGACGGTGACGGTGCGCAAGCCGGACGGCGAGGAGTGGGAGCTCGAGATCGAGAAGGAGTTTGAGGAGGATCTCGGGATCGTGTTTGAGAATTCCCTGATGGATGAGTACCGTTCCTGCCGCAACAAGTGCATTTTCTGCTTCATCGACCAGATGCCGAAGGGAATGCGCGAGACCTTGTATTTCAAGGACGACGACTCGCGGCTGTCCTTTTTGCAGGGAAATTACGTGACGCTGACCAATATGAGCGATCACGATATCGAGCGGATTATCCGCTATCATCTGGAGCCGATCAACATTTCCTTCCACACGATGAACCCGCAGCTGCGCTGCAAAATGCTGAACAACCGCTTTGCGGGAGACATTTTCCCGAAGGTGGACGCGCTGGCGGAAGCGGGCGTCGAGATGAACGGGCAGATTGTTCTGTGCAGGGGGATCAACGACGGCGAGGAGCTGGAGGTTTCGATCCGCAAGCTCACGGAATACCTGCCGAGCCTGAAGAGCGTTTCGGTCGTTCCGGTCGGGCTGACAAAGTTCCGGGAGGGACTCTATCCGCTGGAGCCGTTCACGGCGCAGGACGCGGAGCAGGTCATCGACTGTATTGAGGCGTGGCAGGAGAAGCTGTATCCGAAGTATGGACTGCATTTTGTGCATGCGTCGGATGAGTGGTACATCCTGGCCGGGAGGGAGTTCCCGGAGGAGGAGCGCTACGACGGCTATCTGCAGCTCGAGAACGGCGTCGGCATGATGCGGTTGCTGCGCGAGGAGACGCTTGCGGCGCTTGCAGAAAAAACGTTGGAAGTTTCCGGTATGAGGAAGAGTTCCGGGAAGCGGGAGATCTCCATCGCGACAGGGCGCCTGGCCGCGCCGCTGATCCGGGAGCTGTGCGGGAAGCTCGAACAGTGCTTTCCTGGACTGAGCGTTCATGTCTATGAGATTTTC
>CANQWV010000182.1 GCA_947627645.1 uncultured Lachnospiraceae bacterium
AGGAGATGAACCGACAGGGAGGTGTGAGCAAAGCGCAGGTGGCTCGGATGCAGGAGACAAACCCGGACGTGGTCGTGGTCACGGGCGACTATGTGGATGACGACACTTCGAGGGAGGATATGATCGCGAGCTGTGAGGCGCTGGGAA
Organism: uncultured Lachnospiraceae bacterium; assembly: GCA_947627645.1. Taxonomy (GTDB): domain Bacteria; phylum Bacillota; class Clostridia; order Lachnospirales; family Lachnospiraceae; genus Choladousia. The sequence continues at coordinate 148 of CANQWV010000182.1, forward strand.
CGCTGAGGACGACTTACGGCGTGTATTACGCATTTGGCAATCACGACAAGGGCTATTATGGCAATGCGTACCGCGGTTACAGCGGAGCGGATCTGGTGGCGGAGCTTGAGAAAAACGGCGTGCACGTTCTGCAGGATGAGGCAGTTCCCATCGGGGATAGCTTCTATCTCATTGGCAGGCAGGATCGCTCTGTGGAGCAGATGGGGAGCTCGCGGGCGACGATGGAGGAGCTGACGCGCGGCCTGGATCCAGAGCGTTTTTCAATCGTGCTGGATCATCAGCCGCATGACTACGCGGCCCAGGAGGCGGCGCAGGTGGATCTGGTGCTCTCCGGGCACACACATGGCGGGCAGCTTTTCCCGATCAATTATCTCGGAGAGTGGACGAAGGAAAATGAGAAGACTTACGGTCTCACAAAGCGGGGAAACACGAATTTTCTTGTGACCTCCGGGATTTCTGACTGGGCGATCAAGTTCAAGACCGGATGCAGGTCGGAGTTCGTGGTAGTTGATATCGTGGAGAAGAGATAGGAAAGGCTGTCCTTCCTGACGATCTCCACGGGCGTGTACGGTTATCCGAAACAGGAAAGATTTTTATCAGGAGAAGGCTGCCCGGAGCGCAGGGATACTCGCGAAAGGAAGAGAGACAAGGAATGCAATTCAATTCGATTGACTTCATGGTTTTTTTCCCGCTCGTGCTGGCGGTGTACTTTGTGATTCCCAGGAAGGGACGCGCGGCGTGGCTGCTGGCGGCGAGCTATTATTTCTATATGAGCTGGAACGCGACATATGCGGTTCTGATCGGCGCTTCGACCGTGGTCACATATGTCAGCGGCCTTCTGATGGGATGTTTCGAGGAGAAAAAGGTCAGGAACCTGCAGGGCAGAAAAAAACTGGTGATGGTCTTGTGCATCTTTTTCAACCTGGGCATCCTGGCGGTCTTCAAGTATGGCAATTTCGCGATCGATTCTGTGAACAAGATATTGAATGTGCTGCATATCAGCGTGATCGAGAGGCGGTTCAACCTGCTGCTGCCGGTCGGTATCTCCTTTTATACCTTCCAGGCGCTGGGCTATATGATCGACGTCTACCGGGGCGATGTGGAGGTCGAGAGGAATCTCCTGCGGTACGCCCTGTTTGTATCCTTTTTTCCCCAGCTGGTGGCGGGGCCGATCGAGCGGTCGAAAAACCTGCTGTCTCAGATGAAGGAAATAGCCGAAATCAAGCTCTGGAACGCGAGGAGGGTCGCGTCGGGGGCTATCCTGATGGTCTGGGGGTTTTTCCTGAAAATGGTTCTCGCAGACCGGGTGGCGATCCTTGTGGACAATGTGTTCGACAATTATAGAATGTACGGAAGCACAGAGCTGATCCTGGCCGCGATCGGGTTTTCGCTGCAGATTTACTGTGATTTCGCGAGCTATTCGACCATCGCGACCGGCGCGGCCAGGATTCTGGGCTTTGATCTGATGGAGAATTTTAACACGCCGTATTTCGCGCGGAGCATACGGGATTTCTGGGGGAGGTGGCACATCTCGCTGAGCACCTGGTTCAAGGATTACCTGTATATCCCGCTGGGAGGCAACCGCAAAGGCGCTTTCCGGAAGGCGGTAAACATTATGATCGTATTTCTCACGAGCGGCTTGTGGCACGGGGCCGGCTGGAGCTTTGTTGTGTGGGGCGGGATCCACGGCTTCTATCAGGTGGCCGCGGATGTGCTGAAGAAGCCGCGCGAGCGCTGGAGGGAGAAGCTTTCGGTGCGCACGGACTGCCTGAGCTGGAAGCTCTCGCAGATGCTTGTCACTTACGGGCTGGTTGTGTTCGCATGGATCTTTTTCCGCTCGGACTCGCTGCCGGATGCGCTGCGCTATATCGGACGGATTGCGACAAGGCCGACGCCCTGGCTGCTGTTTAACGGGGGGATCTATGAGCTTGGCCTGGATCGGGTGGAGATGAACCTGCTGGTCGTATCGGCAGTGATGCTGCTGGCGGTCGACCTGATCCGCTATCTGAAGAAGCAGACGCTTGACGCTTTTCTGTTTGAGCAGAATCTCTGGTTCGAATGGGCGGTTGTGATCGGGCTGATCGTTATGATTTTTGTGTACGGAGAGTACGGCCCGTCATTTGATCCGCAGCAGTTTATCTATTTCCAGTTTTAGCAGGAGGATGGGGCGATGAAAAAATCTGCTGTGAGGATCCTGTGCTTTCTCCTTCTGCTGGGCGTGGCCTTGTGGAAGGTAAACGGCATTCTTTCCTTTAAATTTGCGGATGGGAACACGATACTGGAGGACTTTTACCGGCTGGAGAAGAATACTGTCGATGTGCTGACGATCGGCTCAAGCCACGCCTACGTAAATTTCAGTCCGGGCACGCTCTGGGAGGAATACGGGATTGCCTCGTATGATCTTGGCGCGTCCCTTCAGCCGATGTGGAATTCTTACTATTATCTCAAAGAAGCTTTGAAGACGCAGAAGCCGGAGCTGCTCGTGCTCGAGGGCTTCGGGATCGTGTTTGGCTCGGACTACTCGGACGAGGGCAGGATCATAAAGAATACCTATGGCCTGAAATGGTCTCCCGACCGGCTCGCGGCGATCGATGTGAGTGTGAAAGATGGCAGTGAAAGGGATTTCCTGCTGGACTACGCCAGATATCACACGAGATACAGGACGCTGAACCGGGGCGATTTCTTCCCGGAGGGCGAGTACCTGGATTCGAATGATTACTGGCACTATAAGGACACGATGGGACAGTATCTTTTCGACCGGGCGAACAAGGTGAAGGTTCCGGATGGAAATGAGGGGCAGCAGACGGACGGGCCGCGCGAGAAGTCGGAGGAATACTACAGGAAGACGATCGAGCTGGCGCAGGAGAATGGGATCCCGGTCGTTGTGATCGTTGCCCCGTACGCGCTGTATGAGGGCACCAGGCCGGGGATTCTTGCCGCCGGGGAAATCGCGGAGGAATATGGTGTCCGTTTCCTGGACACAAACCTGCTTCTGGAAGAAATAGGACTCGATTTTTCAAAGGATTTTTATGACACCTCTCATATGACGGTGGAGGGTAGCCGGAAGTTTTCTCTCTATGTCGGGAATTATCTGAAGGAGAACTATGCGATCAGCGACCGCCGCGGGGACGGCAGATACGCTGCATGGGACCGCTGCGCTGCCTACGTGGAGCAGTACCGGAAGAATGCTTCTCTGAAAAATGCTTCAGATCTGGATACAATCTCCGGGCTTCTGGATAACCAGAATTACCGGATCTTCCTGTCCCTGGACGGGAACGCCGGGGCGGATGTGCAGGAGATAGGAAGCTTTTTTGCGCAGCTGCAGATCGCCGCGGATCCGCTGAAGACGATGTGGGTCAAGGAGGGAGACGCGCTGCTGTGGGACGCAGGCCCTGAGGAGGCGGAGTACTATGAGAGCACGGAGCTTCACGATATCTGCCTGCGGCGAGCCGTGGAGACAGGGGAAAAATATTCCAACAAAATCCTCGTGGACCGTGAGCAATATCAGAAGGTGAAGAATGGCCTGAATGTCGTCGTATACGACGCCTTGTCTGACAGTGTCGCGGATGTATTCGGGATCGACGCGGACGACAGCTGCCGTGTCGTCAGATGAAAGAACAGATGAAAGAATGCTTGTCCTGCCCAAACCCGGGCAGGACATATTTTTTTCACAAATTCGTCACGGGTTGAACACAGAAATAACAAAGACGGGACACAAAACGGGACTATCTTTTCTCTGTCAATAAGCGAGCGGAAAAACTGCTTGAGTTTGCCGGAAACTTGCCTGCGTAACTGCAGGAAAAAGGAAGCGCAGACTTGGAAAAGCGCAGTTCTCAATTTCGCGGCGCAGAATGATTGGTGAAAGGAGCACATAAACTATGAGATGCAGGAAACTTTGGAGCAGGAGGAGAGCGGCTGCAGCGATGCTGATGGCAGCGGCGATGATTTTCGGGAGCACAGCGGGCGCGGAGGAGCCGTCAGACAAGGATCCGGCCGCAGGCTCTGCGGCGACGGAAGCAGATGCGGAAGCGGGCGTTCAGACCGCGGGGGAAGAGACGGACGGGGATTCGTCGGAAGCGGATGCTCAGACCTCAGGGGAAGAGACGGATGAGGATTTCCTGGAAGACAATGCAGATGCGGAAGCTTCCGGGATCGACATGAGCACGGACTATCCGGGCGTCACAGCGAAAGCAGGAGACACCGTGAACTTTCCTCTGGACTTTGCAAGCCTGAATGGAGAGGGTTATGACGTCGCTCTGTCTGCGGCCTCCCTGCCGGAGGGCTGGACCGGATATTTCCGGGGCGACAACAAGGAGATCACCAGGATCCATGTGAAGGGCGAGACAGCGGCGGACGCCGGGGACAGCGTGGACGCGCAGTTCAGCCTGAGCGTGCCTGCGGAAGCAGGGGAAGGTACATACAAGGTCGAGCTTGAGGCGGATGCCGGCGAAGGCGGGAAGGACGTGCTGGAGCTTGAAGTGGCGGTCAGCCAGGAGGAGAGCGGTCAGAGCGATTTCACCTCGGAATACCCGCAGCAGCAGGGAATGTCCGGGACTTCCTTCAG
>CANQWV010000183.1 GCA_947627645.1 uncultured Lachnospiraceae bacterium
TTGTTTTCCAAATTCTTGATTACCATTTCGTCGTTGTTTTTTGATTGTTATCGCATCAGGGTGCCTATTGCGCCCGCGCGTCATTTTCATAAAAGCGCATGAACTCCCGCCCTCTCCCCTGTCCTTTGGCTTCCGGATCTACAACGAGCGTGTGAAGCACAAGCACCTCGTCGGCCGAAGCCGGAAACAGCCAGTCTGCGTCAGCGTAGGCCGGCAGCTGATCCTGGTCGATCCGCGCGGCGGCGAGAATCCGGCCTTCTTCCTCCAGCACATAAAGCTTTTCGCACAGGAAAGCATCCACAGCGGTCTGCCTCGTCGGGTAGATGCCGCGCTTCCAGCCTGTAGTCGTCCTTCCTGCCTCTTCTTCTGTATGAATTTTCTCATAAATTCCGAAAACAAGATCAATGTCGCTGCTGATTGCCTTTCGAATCATTTCGCACTCACCCTTTCATATTTCATTTTCACCAGATCAGCGCGTACACGACCGGCCCGAGCAGTGCCGGGAGCATATTGCCGACCCGGAATTTCTTCCCGAACGCAACATTCACTCCCACACAGAAGATCAGCGCAGAGCCGATGTAGGACAAGTTCGCGATCAGGGCGTCGCTGATGAAATTGCCGACGAAATAGGCGGCCAGAGTCAGAGCGCCCTCATAGACAAGAATCGCAAGCGCCGAGCACATCACGCCGACGCCGTAGGTGGAAGCCAGCACGATCACGATCGCGAAATCAAGCACTGCCTTGGCCGTGAGCATTGTCGCATCGCCGCTCAGGCCGTCCTGAATTGAACCGACGATCGCCATCGCTCCGACGCAGATGATCAGGGAAGTGTTGACGAAGCCTTCCACAAAGCGCGCATCCTTCTCAGCGTGGAACATACTCTTCAGCTTCTCTCCCACCGCGTCCATGCGCTTCTCGATGTCGATGAATTCGCCGAAGAGCCCGCCGAGCACCAGCGAGAAGATCAGCAGCATACTGCCCTTCGTCTGGATATTGCCGTCCACGATCTCGAGCATCCCCTGCAGCACGCCCGCCGTCCCGATAAAAATCGTCGCGACACCGCAGCCGGCCATCAGCGCATCCTGCATTCTCTGTTTCATTCCCTTGCGCAGAAGGATCCCGATGGCGCTGCCCGCCACAACCCCTGCGGTATTGATCAAAGTTCCCAGTCCAAACATAGCGATTTCCCCTATCTGCCGTATTTTGATAAATGCGCTTGTTGTTTGTCCAGCTCAGCAAGAAGCCGGAAAATCTCCAGGGCGACGCCGTCCTCATCGTTGGACCGCGTGATCCGGTCTGCCGCCGCCTTGCAGGCTTCAGAGGCGTTTGCCACGGCGATCCCGATCCCTGCATATTCAAGCATATGAGCGTCGTTGTCTCCGTCCCCAAACGCGGCAAGCGCTTCGCGCGGCAGCCCGAGCTGCTCCAGGACAAAGCGCACCCCTGAGTGCTTGCCGCAGTCCTTGTAGGAAATCTCAAGAAGCTGGCCAACCGAAGAGGTGATATAGACGTCCGGCAATTTTTCCTCAAGTCGTTTCCACAGACTGAATTTCAGCTGTGGATCGTCGATCACAAGATCCATACAGTCGAGCTTTGCAGCGTTTTGCAAGATAAACTCCCGGAAATTCTCCACCGGCGTCCGGGTGCTCTGCACGTATGAGACGGATTTCGTGCCGTAGCGCAGAGGATCCGCGACATAGTCTGCCTGCGCGTAAGGCTTTCCATCAATAAATGCCTCATAGGCGAACCGATGCTTTGTGGGCTCAAGACCTTCCGCAATCCGAAGAATCCCGCGCACCGACTGCTCGGTCAGCTTATACTGCTTCAGACATACGCCTGTGCGCAGATCGTACACGGCCGCTCCGTTGGAAGTCACCGCATATCGGATCCCTTTAAATTCCAGAATCTCTTTTGGAAGCGACCGCAGCGCTCTCCCGCTCGCGACAATAATCTGGACGCCTTTCTCAATTGCACAGGAAAGCGCCCGGTGGGTGCGGGGACTGAGCTGCCCCTGGCTGTTCAATGTTGTGAAATCAAGATCCAGGGCGATGCATTGAAGCTTCATAGCTGTCTTTCTCCCTCCCCGCCGCAGATGATAAAAGAAGTATAACACTCGGCTGTATATGAGTAAAGCATCATTTTTTCATATAAAAAATATATTGGAGCATCAAAAAGTTTGCCGTATTGTCTCCATAACTGCAAACTATCGGATACTTCCTGAGGATACTTCCTGATAAATTTGATGGATAGACTCATTCATCCCCGAAGAGCCAGCAGAGAATCTTCATTCCCCCAGCCATCACGGCACTTGGCCAGACGGCGAGCAGCGCACTCAGAAGCGCCCGCAGCATGAAACTGCAGAAGATGCTTACGACATCGCTGCCTGTGCTGCAGGGGATTGGCGCTTTAACCAGGAGCAGTGCCAAAAAGTGCGCGATTGTGTTGAGCGTTAAAATAATCCCATAATTTTTCCAAAATGAATCCGGGAAGCCAAGCCAGAAAACCCTTACGATATTGAACAGAAACAGGATAACATTAGACCAGAAAGCAGCGGTGAGCGTTTTCTGGTTGTCCTTCGCGTTGGCAAGGAAATAAAGCCAGATCATAATGCTCGCGAGACATAGCGCTGTGCAGAGGAAGATACCGACCAGGAAAACGATTGACTCCGGCGGGATGGATTCGATTTCCATACGAAATTTTTGATCAGGCTTCTTTCTGTTTCTCAGCTTCATAATCATGCCCTCCTTAGAATGTGAAAACTGATGTGGGTCTGACTTTCACACTTCTTTTCTTCCACTATAGTTATAACGCTGTCTGAGCGCGCTGATTTTCTGCTTTCGTCATTTTATGGGCTTCAAGCAAGCTTATTCTTCTTTTGGAAACTTTAAATGTGAAAAAGAAAATGCATTATTTGGAGTTGCCACTTTTCCAAAATTCGGTTATGATGGAGAAAAGCTGCACTTAGAAATTGCCTGAAGACGAGGGAACTGTCTATGAAACTGCAAAAATTGATGAGTCTGACCAGAAAAGCGGTCGATGAATTTCAGATGATACAGCCGGGCGACCGGATCGCCGTCGGGATCTCCGGCGGAAAGGACAGCCTGACGCTGCTCTACGCGCTTGCCGGGCTGCGGCGCTTCTACCCTGCCCCTTTTTCCATGGAAGCGATTACCGTGAGCCTCGGGTTTGAGGGGTTTGATTCCGTCCTTGCCCCGATCCGGCTTCTCTGCGAAACGCTGGAGGTGCCGTACACCGTCGTGGACACCGATATTGCAAGGATTGTCTTCGACGAGCGCAGGGAGGACAATCCCTGCTCGCTCTGCGCCAAGATGCGCAAGGGCGCATTCAATGAAAAGGCAAAGGCGCTTTGCTGCAACAAGCTTGCCTACGCGCACCACAAGGACGACGTCGTCGAGACGCTTTTAATGTCGCTGATCCTGGAAGGCCGGATCCATACTTTTTCTCCCGTGACCTACCTGGATCGTATGGATTTGACGCTGATCCGTCCGCTGATCTATGTGGATGAGGCGGATGTCAGGGGATTCCAGAACAAATATCAGCTTCCGGTGGTAAAGAACCCCTGTCCGGCGGACGGCCACACGCAGCGCGAATATGCGAAAGAGCTGGTCGCGCGGCTGAATCATGAGCATCCCGGCGCGAAAGAGCGCATTTTTACCGCCATCCTGAACGGCGATCTCCCTTCCTGGAAGAATCGTGTTCCCAAAAAGAACCGTCCGAAAGGCGGCTGAACGTTTTGAGGCGGGAGTATGTGTACAGAAGGCCTTTTTGACGTTCTCCTCTGTTTGAAAAACGCTGCGCAACCCGTTCACTCTCTGCGCAGCGTTCTTAACAAATTCTCGAAGTATTCCGGCAAGGGTGCCGACACCTCCAGGTATTCCCCGGTGGAAGGATGACAAAAGCCGATCGTCATCGCGTGCAGGGTCTGTCCCTCAAGACCTGGAAACGGACATCTGGAAGGCCCATATACGTCGTCGCCAAGCACCGGATGCCCGATGCTTTTCATATGCACGCGGATCTGATGCGTCCGCCCGGTCTCCAGGCGGCATTCCACATAGGTGAAGCGGCTGAACTGCTCCAGAATATGGTAGTGCGTAAGCGCATCCCGACCGTTCGGCACATTGACGGCCATCTCCTTGCGGTTTTGCGGGTGACGTCCGATCGTCGTGTGAATGGTTCCATCCTGTGTGAGCCGCCCATGCACGATCGCGCGGTAAGCACGCGTGATGGAATGCGCCTGCAGCTGTGCGGCGACCGCGCGGTGTGCGGCGTCGTTCTTGCAGACCACCAGGGAGCCGGTCGTGTTGCGGTCGATCCGATGCACAATGCCTGGCCGCAGTACGCCGTTGATCCCGGACAGGCTGTCCCTGCAATGATACAGCAGCGCGTTGACCAGCGTCCCGCTGTAGTGACCAGGCGCCGGGTGGACAACCATTCCTTTTGGCTTATTTACAATGATCAGATCATCATCCTCGTACAGAATATCCAGAGGGATAGGCTCCGGCTTTATTTCCGGCTCCTCCGGCTTCGGCAGGCGAAAGCACACCACAGCGCCGCACGCAGGCCTTGTGCTTGCCCTGGAGGGTTTCCCGTTCACAGATACCGCTCCGTCCTGAATCAGCTTCTGAAGATAGGAGCGCGTCAGCTCTGGAGAACCGCGGCGCGGCGTTCGGTATGCTGACGAACC
>CANQWV010000184.1 GCA_947627645.1 uncultured Lachnospiraceae bacterium
GACTTATGATGAACTGGGCGATGCTTTACTCCGCTCACACCAATGGCTCGTGGTGGGCTTACTTCCCTGTGATCCTGACGATCACCCTCATCTCGTTCTCGCTGAACCTGATGAACACTGGTCTGGATCAGGTGTTCAACCCCACGCTGCGAGATTAAGGAGGGAACTATGGGAAAAGCAATGTTGGAGGTCAAGAACCTCAAGACGAAATATATCACGCGTTTCCACGAGGACGTGTACGCGGTGGACGGCGTCACCTTCACGATCGAGGAGGGCAAGAGCCTCGGCATCGCGGGTGAGTCCGGCTGCGGCAAGTCCACGCTGGCGCTTTCCATGATGGGATACTATTTCCCGCCGCTGCACTATATGAGCGGCGACATCATCATCGACGGAAAGAACATTTCCGGCATGGATCCCGACGCGGTGCGCAAGACGATCCTCGGCACGGAGATCGCCTACATTCCGCAGGCGGCGATGAATGCGCTCAATCCGACGCAGAAGATCATCCGCTTCATCGAGGACGTGGTGCACGCGCACGACCCGAAGAAGGACAAGAAAGAGATCCGGGAGATGGCGGAGAAGCGTTTCGCGGAGCTCGGCCTTCCGGCTGAGGCGCTGAACAAGCACGCCGTGGAGCTCTCCGGCGGTATGAAGCAGCGTACCGTCATCGCGGTCTCCACGATCCTGAATCCGAAGGTGCTCATCGCAGACGAGCCGTCCTCGGCCCTGGACGTGACGAGCCAGAAGATGGTTATCAAGATGATGCGCGAGCTGATGGAGAAGGGCTACATCAAGTCGATGCTCTTCATCACGCACGAGCTGCCGCTGCTCTACAACGTGACGGACGACATCATGGTCATGTACGCCGGCCAGCTTGTGGAGAAGGGAACCGCGGAGCAGATGGTGTTCGATCCGGTACACCCGTATTCGCACGGGCTGATGAAGTCCATCCTGGTGCCTGAGGAGGGCACGCGCGGACAGAAGCTGACTGCGATCCCGGGCGCTCCGCCGAACCTGAAGCGTCCGCCGGACGGCTGCCGTTTCGCGGCGCGCTGCAAATATGCGAAGCCCGAGTGTCGGTATTCCGCGATCCCGGAGAGAGAGTTTGAGGGGAACCGCATGTACCGCTGCCTGATGGGCGTGGACGAACTGAGGGAGGTGTACGGCGATGAGTGATCAGGTACGTGAACAGAAAGACTTTACCAATGCACCGCTCTGTCTGTCCGGCAAGGGCGTGACGAAGATCTTCGGCTTCGGAAACAAGAAGACCGTGGCCGTGGACCATGTGGATTTCGAGTTCCATGAGGGCGAGTTCGTCTCCATCGTGGGCGAGTCCGGCTCCGGCAAGACGACGCTGTCGAAGATGCTGCTTGGCTTAAGCAACGCGACGGAGGGGCAGATCTTCTTCCAGGGTCAGCCGAGGGATATTTCCAGCGGAAAGAAGAAGCGCGAGTACTGGAAGGGCATTCAGGCCATCTTCCAGGATCCGTTCTCCTCGTTTAACACGTTCCAGAAGATCGACACGGTTCTGCTCGACTGCATCCATATGCGCGGCGGCAAGAACCTGTCAAAAGAAGAGAAGTTTAACATGATGACGGAGGCCTGCCATTTCGTGAACCTTGAGTTCAAGGAGCTCACAAACAAGTATCCGTTCGAGCTCTCCGGCGGCCAGATGCAGAGGCTGATGATCGCCCGCATCTTCCTGCTGAAGCCGAAGATCCTGCTGGCCGACGAGCCGACCTCGATGGTGGATGCGTGCTCGCGTGCGACGATCCTCGATATGCTGCTGAACCTGCGCGACGAGATCGGCATGACCGTCATCTTCATCACCCACGATATCGGTCTTGCCTACTACATTTCCGACACCGTCTACATCATGGAGCACGGCAAATTTGTAGAGTACGGCAAGGCGGACGAGGTAATCCTGAATCCGAAGGCGGCCTACACGAAGCGCCTCATCAGCGACGTGCCGAAGATCCACGAGGAGTGGGATCTGTCGACGGTAGACCTTATGGCGTAGGAAAGGAGTTGTGTGAAAAGGAATATGAGTAGCATTAAAGAATTAATCTCTCAGATGACGCTGGAGGAGAAGGCTGGGCTGTGCTCAGGGTTTGACTTCTGGCATACGAAGGCGGTGGAGCGCCTGGGCATTCCGTCGGTCATGGTTTCCGACGGACCTCACGGCCTGCGCAAGCAGGACGACAAGGCGGATCATCTGGGCATCAACGACAGCATCAAGGCAGTGTGTATGCCGGCGGGCTGCGCGACGGCGGCTTCCTTCGACCGGGAGCTGATCGGGCGCATGGGGGCGTCGCTCGGCGCGAGCTGCCAGCATGAAAAGGTGAGCGTGATCCTCGGGCCGGCCGTGAACATCAAGCGCTCTCCGCTGTGCGGGCGGAATTTCGAGTATCTCTCGGAGGATCCGTATCTGGCGGGTGAGATGGCGGCGGCGCATATAAACGGCGTGCAGAGCCAGAATGTCGGCACGTCGATCAAGCATTTTGCGGCGAACAATCAGGAGCACAGGCGTATGAGCTCGAGCTCCAATGTGGATGAGCGCACACTGCGCGAGATTTATTTCCCGGCGTTCGAGACCGCGGTGAAGAAGGCGCAGCCCTGGACGGTAATGTGCTCCTACAACCGCATCAACGGCACCTACGCGTCAGAGAACCACTGGCTTCTGACCGAGGTTCTTCGGGACGAGTGGGGCTTCAAGGGCTATGTGATGAGTGACTGGGGCGCGGTCTCCGGACGCGTGGAAGGCATCGAGGCCGGACTTGACCTTGAGATGCCGTCCTCGGGCGGGGTCAACGACAAGAAGATCGTGGAGGCAGTCCGCGCCGGAAAGCTCGACGAGGCGCTTGTGGATCAGGCCGTAGAGCGGATCCTGACGATCAACGAGCGCTACCTGAAGAACGCGAAGCCGGAGACAGAATGGGATAAGGAGGCGGATCATCTGCTTTCCGCGAAGATCGCGGAGGAGTGCATGGTTCTGCTCAAGAACGAAGGCGTTCTGCCGCTCTCGAAGGAGGACGCGGTCGCGTTCATCGGGGAGTTTGCGGAAAAGCCGCGCTTCCAGGGCGGCGGTTCCAGCCATATTAACTGCTTCAAGACCACATCCGCGCTGGAGGCGGCGCAGGGTCTGAAGGTGACCTACGCGCAGGGCTACAGTGTCGCGCAGGACGATGCGACCGATGAGATGATCGCGGAGGCGGTCGCGGCCGCGAAGACGGCAAAGGTGGCCGTAGTGTTTGCGGGACTTCCGGATTCCTACGAGTCCGAGGGCTACGACCGGACGCACATGGCGCTTCCGGCAAGCCAGAACAAGCTGATCGAGGCGGTAGCGGCGGCCAACCCGAATACGGTGATCGTGCTGCACAACGGTTCCCCGGTGGAGATGCCGTGGATCGACAAGGTAGGCGCGGTTCTCGAGGCTTACCTGGGCGGTCAGGCAGTCGGGCTTGCGACGGTGCACGTGCTCTTTGGAGACGCGAATCCGTGCGGTCATCTGGCGGAGACCTTCCCGCTGAGGCTGGAGGACAATCCGTCCTACCTGTTCTACGGCGGCGAGGGAGACACAGCGGATTACCGCGAGGGCATTTTCGTCGGCTACCGCTATTATGATAAGAAGAAAATGGATGTTCTCTTCCCGTTCGGGCATGGACTGAGTTACACGACGTTCGAGTACTCGAACCTGCGCCTGAGCCAGAGCGAGATCACAGATCAGGATACCCTGACGGTCACGGTTACCGTGACGAACACGGGCAGCCGCGCCGGGAAGACCGTCGTTCAGCTCTACGTGGGCGACAAGGAGAGCACGGTTCTGCGGCCGATGCGCGAACTGAAGGGCTTCGAGAAGGTGGAGCTGCAGCCGGGCGAGAGCAAGGATGTGACGTTCGTTCTGGATAAGCGTGCGTTTGCTTACTGGAACACGGAGATTGAGGACTGGCACGTGGAGACCGGTGAGTTCACCATCGAGGTTGGGCAGTCGTCCCGCGCGATCGATGTCTGCGGCACTGTCACGGTGAAGAGTACGGTGAAGCTCAAAAAGCATTACACGAAAGATTCCATTTTCATGGATATCATGGCGGATCCGGACGCGCAGAAGGTGATCCAGCCGATTCTTGACGGGTTCCGCCAGGTATTCGGCGGAGGCGGCGGAGATTCTGAGGCGGCTTCCGAGGCAGTGTCCGACGAGATGGGCATGGCGATGATGCAGTATATGCCGCTGCGTGGCGTGATGAGCTTCGCGGGCCAGGAAGCGGATCAGGATATGCTCGAGAATATGCTGAAAGGATTGAACAGCCTGTAGATGGCTGAAATAGCTTAAAGCTTTTTTATAGCATTAAAGCAAATGAAAAACGGAAAGGCGCATGGGATTGTGTTGCGGTCATAGACGGCAAACCATGCGTCTTTTTCTGTGAAAAGAAGTTTCTGATGGCTGGCAAAGGAAGCTGTGTGAACATTACTTAGGATAGAAACAACAGAATGTTAAAATACAGGCAAGCCCTGTTCGGCAGAATGATCGTTGAACAGGGGTTGTGTTGTGTATATTCAAAGATGGAACAGAATTTTCACATATCCTCCTGGGTCATCCTGATGCCAGATACCGCACAACGCTGTTCCTGGATTACGTCCCGCTCTGGTATGAAAGCTCCTGCT
>CANQWV010000185.1 GCA_947627645.1 uncultured Lachnospiraceae bacterium
GGTTGAAATAGGAGTGGTTGGTCATGTTGATGATCGTCGTGGTTGTGCAGCAGGAGCAGGTCGCCAAGCAGAGGCTCCTGTGAGGCAAGGTATTTCTGATAAAGCGGGATCATCTGCTTTCCGCTCAGACGGTCTTCGCGCGGCCAGCCGAGGAACTGTTCCAGCGTGGTCTGATTCATGCGAGGGAGCCCGAGCACATTTTTCAGCGGGCGGAATTTCTGGTAGAGATCCAGGGAATTCTTGTCGTCCAGAAATTCTGCACTGTTAAGAATCCGCGCGCGTTCCCTGAGAAACGGCAGGTCAAAGGTGGCGCCGTTGAAATGGATCAGCGTATCGCAGGACGCCGCGGCGTCGAAAAACGCCTGCAAAAGCATGGGCTCATCCTCCGGCCGCTGCGCAAGCCATTGAGTGAGCTGCCATTCGCTGCCGCAGCGCTTTACAGCCCCAATCAGAAACACGGCTGCGGAGGCGGGGGAGAGGCCGGTTGTCTCGATATCGAAGAACAGCGCGGATTCCCTGTTGTAGCCGAGAATGTCCTCGCAGGTATCAAATTCCGGGATTTTTTCAGTAATAGTAAGCATAGGCTTCTCCGTTTCTCTCACAGATGCATCTTTCACAGATGTGCTTGTTTTTTTATGGAAGCGCCTGGCCCTGGAAAAAAAGCTCCGCGGCTGAGACGGTAAAAACATAAGTAGTATACCATTTGTGCATACGAAAAACAATCACTTGACTTTTTCTGCAAATTAGTGCAACATTGTTTTGCAGCGAGCCGTGCAAATACGGTGGAACGCGAAAGGCCTGCTGCAGGCAATTCGGCGATACAGCGTATTGATAGGGAGAAGCGATCACTCTCTGAAAGAGGGCGATGCCGCCTCGGCGAGGAGCTCACAAACGAGGAAAAGTGAAGCTTTTTCGATGTTTGTATGGCTCGCTGCGGTTTGTGTATCAGACAGAAGGGAGGCAGACAGGAATGCTTTTGGAATGCAGCGGACTGGCGAAATATTATGGAAGAAAGCCGGCGGTCAGGGACATCAGCCTGAAGCTGGAAACCGGTCATATATATGGCCTGCTGGGGCCGAACGGGAGCGGCAAGACGACCTGGATGAAGATGGTGTCGGGTCTTGTGAAATCGTGGAAAGGAAGTATCATATATCAGGGGCATGAGCTGGAGTATCACGACAAGGCGGAGATCGCCTATATGTCTACGGAGCCGTTCTATTACTCTTTCATGAAGGTGAAGGATGTAGGGACGTACTATCGGGATTTTTTTAAGGACTTTGATGAAGGGCGCTTCAAGCGGCTGCTCGAACGGATGAACCTCGACCCGAACGATAAGGTGCGCACGCTCTCCTCCGGTATGGCGGCGAAGCTGAAGCTGGCGGCTACGCTTGCGAGAGAGGCGAAGCTTTATCTGCTCGACGAACCCTTAAACGGGATCGACCTGGTGGCGCGCGACCGGATCATGGAGACGATCGTGGAGACGAGCGCTCCCGGCAATACGATCGTGATGTCGACACACCTTGTGGATGAGATCGAGGATACGATCGACGGGGCGATTTTTGTGAAAGAGGGTGAGATCGTGCTGGCGGGGAGCATGGAGGAGATCCATGCGCAGTACGACGAGCCGATTGCGGATCTGTACCGGAAGATTTACGCGGATGTATAAACCGGATCCTTGCATTCTCGGTGGGTCTGCGGCTGTCTGGGAGGATGGCCCGAAGGACAGGCGTCTGGCTTTGCCGGGAGCGGGTTTGATGACTGGGGCTGTGGCTGGGAGGAGCTGAAAGAGATGTTGAAATTATTTAAATATGAGTGGAAGAAGCAGATGAATTCAAAGCTGATCATCGGCTGCGTTCTTCTGGCACTGTGTGCGTTTTATATTCTTGGAACGATACTGAAAAAGGAAGGATGGGCTGAGCTCGCGATGGTGCTTCTGGTGCTTATCGGGATGTTTGCGGCGATCTACGTCGGGATTGAGAGCCTGCTTGTGCTTGACAAGGATCTGCGGACGAAGGAGAGCTATATGTTGTTCATGGTGCCGAAGTCTGCATACCAGATTCTCGCGGTTAAGATTCTGGCGGCGATCTGTCAGATTCTTTTGACGATGGTAATGTTCGGCGCGGCTTTCATGGTCTGCTTTACCACCTACATGGCGGCGAACGAGAGCCTGGCGGAGATGCTGGATTTTCTGCGGCAGTACGTGGAAAGAATGTTTGAAATAGAGATTGAGTGGAGTGTTGTGTTCTGGGGACTCGTCTCTATGTTTGTTTCGTGGATCAACATGATTGCGTCCGGCTTTGCGGCGATCATTTCGGTGCGGACGGTTTTGACACGGACGAAACTGGCCGGGATCTTTGCGGTGATCGTCTTTTTCCTGATCAATTGGGGAACGAGCTGGCTGGTTGGGAAGATTCACGGATTTTCGGCCGGAGCGGACACGGAGATGCTGTATTACTATCTCGGTCTGGGCGCGACGGCGGTGATCACGGTGGTTCTGCTGCTGCTTTCCGGCTGGATGGCGGAGAAGAAGCTGAGCGTCTGATCTGCCGGCAGTAAGAAAACGATGCGCAGCAAAGGTGCAAAAAAGCTGCAGGGGTTTGCGTGTGCCAGCGGCTTGCGGGACGCCCTGCTGTATTTTCAGAAAAGAGAAGGCGATTGTTTTGAGTCGACAAAAGATCGATATGCTGCACGGGAGCATTGTGGACAAGCTTCTGTTGTTTGCGCTTCCGCTGGCGGCGACGGGGATGCTGCAGCAGCTGTTCAACGCGGCGGATGTCGCGGTGGTCGGCCGCTTTGTCGGGCCGAATGCGATGGCCGCGGTGGGGAGCAACAGCGCGATCATCGGGCTGCTGGTGAACGGCTTTGTCGGAATCTCGCTTGGCGCGAACGTGGTGATCTCGCGCTATACCGGGCAGGGAAACGCGGAGGGCATCGCGAAAGGCGTGCACACTTCGGTGCTGTTTTCGCTGATCGGCGGAGTCGTGATCACCTTGCTTGGCGAGCTGATCGCGCCCGCGCTTCTGGGCGTTATGTCTGTGCCGGATGAGGTTTTTCCGATGGCGCTGGCTTATCTGAGGGTGTATCTGCTTGGAATGCCGGTGATCTTTCTCTATAACTTTGAGTCGGCGATCTTCCGCAGCCAGGGGGATACGAAGACGCCGCTGATCTGTCTGGTGATCTCCGGCGTGCTCAACGTATTTCTGAATCTGTTTTTTGTCTGTGTCGTAGGCATGGCGGCGGACGGCGTGGCGACGGCGACGGTGCTGTCCAACCTGGTCAGCTCGGCGCTGCTGTTCGTGCTTCTGCGCAGGCGGAACGACCTGATTCACCTGGAGATTTCCAGGCTGAGAATTCACAGGGACGTCCTGTCCGGGATTGTCCGCATCGGACTTCCGGCAGGTCTGCAGAGCATGGTTTTTTCGCTGTCTAATATGTGTATCCAGTCTGCGATCAACAGCCTTGGCGCGGATGTGATGGCGGCGTCCTCAGCGGCGTTTAATATCGAAATCCTGGCCTATTATCTGATCAACTCGTTCGGGCAGGCGTGTACGACCTTTGTCGGGCAGAACTATGGGGCGGAGAATATCCCGCGCTGCAGGAAGGTCACGCGTATCAGCCTGATCATGGACGTCGGGGTCACGCTTGTGGCGTCGTTTGGGATCCTGGCGCTGGGGCGTCCCTTGCTCGGGATTTTTACGGGCGATCCGCAGATTGTCTCACTCGGGATGATCCGCCTGCGCTTTATCCTGGCGGCCGAGGCAGTGAACGCTGTGATGGAGATCATGTCCGGGGCGATGCGCGGCTACGGCTATTCGCTGGTTCCGGCTGTGCTCACGTTCGTGGGCGTCTGCGGGATCCGCATCGGCTGGGTATACACGGCGTTCAAGGTCTCCGGCACGTTTTTCACGCTGATGATGGTCTATCCGGTGAGCTGGGTGGCGACGGCGGCGGCTCTCGTTTTTGCGTATCTGCACTATATGCGGACGCATCATCTGCAGCAGGGGCAGGCCGACGCGGCTTAACAGGCAAAAGCGAAAGCAGCGGAAAGGGCAGGCCGTGTGGGAACAGAGCGCGGGCTTGGGCCGGGGCGTTATGAGCGGAGAGAAAACGAGCCGAAAAGAGATAAGGCAGGAACAAAATAGAAAAAATATAGAGAAAAGAGAAAGAAAAGGGATTGAAAGGAAACGGGGACGATGCAACACGCGGTTTTTACTTACGGGGCGGCGCAGTGGCTGCTGTTTTTCTACATTTACTGTTTTTTTGGGTGGATCTTTGAGAGCACCTATGTGTCGCTGAAGGAGAGGCATCTGGTGAACCGGGGCTTTCTGCACGGGCCGTTCCTGCCCTTGTACGGCAGCGGGGCGGTACTGATGCTGTTTGTCTCCATTCCGGTGGAGAACAATCCGGTTCTCGTGTATCTTGCGGGCTGCATCGCGGCGACCGCGCTGGAATATGTGACGGGAGTCTGTATGGAGGCGCTGTTCAAGGTGCGGTACTGGGATTACAGCGACAAGAAATTCAATTACAAGGGGCAGATCTGCCTTGGCTCGACGCTGGCCTGGGGCTGCCTGACTGTCCTGCTGGTGTATGTGATCCA
>CANQWV010000186.1 GCA_947627645.1 uncultured Lachnospiraceae bacterium
TTACAAACTTCATTACTTTTTTTGCTTTTGACAACCCTATCAATCACAAATTGTCACTGCTGCTTTCGCAAAAAAATTCATTCCCTGTACATTTAGACTGGATAATACAAGCGCAGTATGTTATACTGTGGTATACATTAATTGCAATTCCTGCTCTTGCCTGTCATCTTTTCCTATACGTGCAGAGGTTTGAAAACATGACAGAAAACAGCACGGATTTGTACATTTAATTTGTATATTTACATATTCCTCATGGAAGGTGGGTGAGCAATTGGAAAACTATACCAAGTATCAGTTGAAAGAGCATGACGAGCTGGCTTCTGTATTGGCCGACAAGGACAATCTGTTCGTCATCGCCTGTAACAAATGCTTCAAAGAGTTCGAGACCATCGACGAGCCTGACTGCGAAGCGTTCACGCAGATCGCCGCCGAGTGCGGCAAGAAGGTCACAGGCAGCGTGAGGTTCGACTTTTTGTGCAACAAGACCCAGACAGCGAAGAAGCTGGTGGATCTGATCCCGGAAGGCACGGAGAATATTTTCGTGATCTCCTGCGGACTGGGCGTCCAGACCATCGCTGAGCTCGCAGAGGTTCCGGTATACACAGCCACGAATTCGCTGAACTATACGGGACACCACGGCATGGCTCTCACGAAGAAGAGCTGCGACGCCTGCGCACAGTGCTATCTGAACGTGACCGGCGGCATCTGCCCGATCGTCGACTGCTCCAAGAGCCTTGTCAACGGCCAGTGCGGCGGCGCGAAGAACGGCAAGTGCGAGGTAGACAGCAACAAGGACTGCGCGTGGGAGAAAATCTACCAGAGGCTCGCGAAGCAGGGACGGCTGGAGGAATTCCTGAATCAGCCGGTGCAGCTGCGCGACTATTCAAAGACCAGCCACAAGTTCGTGGCCGACTATGTGAAGTCGATCCGCGAGAACCGTCTCGACGGCTACTACGGCGGCGTACACCCGTCGGAGCGCAAGGAGTACTCCGAGCACATCGCGCTTGAGCGCTTCCCGGAGCCTGAGACCGTCGTGATCCCGCTGTCCATGCACGCGGGCGCCCCGGCGACTCCGGTTGTGGCGGTGGGCGACGAGGTCAAGGTCGGCCAGAAGATCGGCGAGTCCGCCGGCTTCATCAGCAGCCCGATCCACTCCAGCGTCAGCGGCACTGTCGTCGCGATCGAGCCGCGACTGCACCCGACCAGGGGCGACCAGATGATGTCCGTCATCATCAAGTCGGACGGCAAAAATACTCTGCACGAATCCGTAAAGCCGCACGGTGATATTGAGAGCCTTACCCCGGACGAGATCGTTGAGATTGTCCGCGAGAGCGGCATCGTCGGCATGGGCGGCGCAGGCTTCCCGACCTCGGTCAAGCTGAAGCCGAACAAGCCGGTCGACACCATTCTCCTGAACGGCTGCGAGTGCGAGCCGCTCCTGACCGCCGACCACAGAGTGCTTCTGGAGTTCGCGGACGACGTGATCTACGGCCTGAAAGCGATCCTCAAGACCGTAGGCGCCGAGAAGGGCCTTATTGTGATCGAGGACAACAAACCCGACGCGATCGAGCTGCTGCAGTCCAAGGTGGCGGACATTGACAGCATCGACGTCGTCGTGGCAAAGACGAAATACCCGCAGGGCGCTGAGAAGACGCTGATCAAGCGCGTGATGGGCAGACAGGTGCCGCGCGGCGGACTTCCCGCGGACGTGGGCGTCGTCGTGAGCAACATCAGCACCACGAAGGCGATTGCGGACGCGATCCGCACCGGTATGCCGCTTGTGGAGCGTGTGGTTACGGTGACCGGCGAGCACATCGCGAAGCCCGGCAACTACATCGTAAAGATCGGCACAAACGTCCGTGAGCTCATCGAACACTGCGGCGGCATCGTCGGAGACGATGTGACCGTCAAGATGGGCGGCCCGATGATGGGCTTCGTCCTGAATGATCTGGACGTCCCGATCCTGAAGGGCTCGAACGGCATCATCGCCATCGACACCGATCACACCGAGACCGTCGCGTGCATCAAGTGCGGACGCTGCGTGGACGTCTGTCCGATGGAGCTCTCACCGCTCTATTTCGCGAAGTACGCGGACGAGGAGAACTGGCAGGGCATGAAGGACATGAACGTCATGGACTGCGTCGAGTGCAGATGCTGCGAATACATCTGTTCTTCCAAGATTCCGCTGGTCTCCAAGATTAAGGCCGGAAAAAATGCAGTAAGGGGGATGAAGTGATATGTTGATTACCGAATTGAAATCCAAAGAAACGATCCTCTCACTGGCGGACGGCAAGAAGGTCTTTGTCATCAACTGCCACGGCTGCAAGGAGACCCATTTCCCAGAAAAGGAAGCCAAAGAGCTGCAGGGCGAACTGGCTGCTGACGGAAAAGTGACCGGGAGCATCACCACCGATTACATATGCAACCCGGAGAACCTGAAGCTTCGCCTTGAACATCACATGGGCGAGATCGAGGCGGCCGACGTGGTGCTTGTCTTCTCCTGCGGTGTGGGCGTACAAACTGTCGCGGAATATCTGGAGAGCAAGAAGGTCTGCGCGGCCTGCGACACCTACCGTCTGCCGGGCTTCCAGGGTGTGACGCCGCTCGAACACGACTGCGGCCAGTGCGGCGAGTGCTACCTGAACCTGACCGGAGGCATCTGTCCGATCACGGCCTGCTCCAAGAGCCTGATCAACGGCCAGTGCGGCGGCTCCAAGAACGGCAAGTGCGAGGTCGACAGCGAGATGGACTGCGGCTGGGAGCGCATCTACCGGCGCCTCGAGAAGATCGGGCGTCTGGATGTGCTGAAGTGCCCGACCCAGATCCGCAATTTCGCAACGGACGACGCTGTAAAATAAAACTGCCCGAAACGCCTCATATGCATTTTCGTATAACAGGCGAAACGGGATTGGAGCATTAACATACAAAAATTATGATTAGGAGCATAAAAGAATGAAAATTACTGAATTGTTTGAGCGCGGCGAATTCGTAGTTTCTGCGGAAGTAGGGCCGCCAAAGGGATGTCATATCGAGGGTGTTCTCGAGGAAGCGAAAACATATCTGAAGGGTGTCACGGCGGTGAACGTGACGGACAACCAGTCCTCCGTGATGCGTCTCGGATCTCTGGCCACATGTAAGGCCCTGCTGGACGAAGGGCTGACCCCGATCTTCCAGCTCACCTGCCGCGACCGCAACCGCATCGCGCTGCAGTCCGATCTCTTAAGCGCGGCGATGCTCGGGATCGAGAACCTCCTGCTGCTGACGGGCGACCACACGAAAATGGGCGACCATCCGCAGGCGAAGCCGGTCTTCGACCTGGATTCCGTCTCCCTGATCCACACCGTGAAGCTGCTTGAATCCGGCGTAGACTTAGGCGGGAACGAACTGGTCGGCGAGCCGCCGAAGTTCGCGAAGGGCGCGGTTGTCTCTCCGTGCAGCGATTCCATCGACGCGCAGCTCGCGAAAATGGAGCGCAAGGTGGCCGCAGGCGTGGACTACTTCCAGACCCAGGCCGTCTTTGAACCGGAGAAATTCATCAAGTTCATGGAGAAGGCGAAGCAGTTCGGCAAACCGGTACAGCTGGGCGTCGTAATCCCGAAGTCCGCCGGCATGGCGAAGTACATGAACAACAACGTCGCCGGCATCCATGTTCCGGACGAGATGATCGAGGAGCTCAAGGCCGACAAGGAGAAGACCAAGGCCGGCGTCACCGGCACCGAGATCACGGCGCGCATCATCAAGGAGTGCAAGCCGTACTGCCAGGGCGTACATATCATGGCGCTCGGCTGGGAGTCCAAGATCCCGGGTCTGCTCGAAATGGCGGGAATCTGAGCCGGATCAGATCTCTTCCTGCCTGTTTTGCAGGCACAGACTTCACAAAACAACAAGACCCCCGGAGTGATTGTTCCGGGGGTTGTTTTGCATTTTCTGCAGCCTTTGCCGCTCAGAATAAATATTTCATCAGTTTCAGGACCTCCGGCCCGTATTTCTTCACCCAGTCGGGCACGTTGATCCCGCCCGCAACTTCGTCGAGCTCGTCATCAGAGAGTTCGTTGCCCTCGTTCGCGAGCGTAAGCATCTCCTCCGCCTGTTCCTTCGTCAGCTCCTTGCCGTACTCTCTGGCAACAGCAATCATCTCTTCCGCTGACTTCGCCGCTTTCAGTTTCTTAAACATTTCTTCATTCATAGTAACATCCCCTTTACCTATAAAATTTTTCCTGTTCCCGGTCGAACACAGAAAATGGTCTTTCAATACGGCTTAATCCGATAATTTGACCCTAACGAAATTATTATACCAGAAATAGCCTGCCAAGGTCAACCGTCAGCTGAACCGTTTTACCACCTGTGCAGATGCCGTGAAAAGTATTTTTAAGGATGCAAATTTTTCATGTCCTGCATTTTAGATTTCACTTCTGATGTTCTATCAGCCAATGTAAAATATCCACATAATCCTTTTTTCCTGCCGCTACACCGAGTATCAGATCTATCAGTTCTTTTTGTGAATACTCCATATCATATCCATTTATTTCCATAAATACCAGCATAGCATGGGCGCCAATTCTTTTGTTGCCGTCTATCATTGCATGAT
>CANQWV010000187.1 GCA_947627645.1 uncultured Lachnospiraceae bacterium
CTTGAATGTCACGCTCCTCCAGACCCACCCGGATCAGCGCTTCCCTTGCCTTCGCACGGCGCGCACGCTTGCGTACCCCCGCATAGATCAGCGGAAGCGCTACATTGTCCAGCGCCGTCATGCGCGGCAGCAGCTGAAAGTTCTGAAACACGAAACCGATGTTGTGCAGGCGTACGTCTGCCAGCTGCCGCTCGTTCAGCGCCAGGACATTTTTCCCCGTCAGTTCATAGCTTCCTGAAGTCGGCCTGTCAAGACAGCCAATGATATTCATCAAGGTAGATTTTCCCGAGCCGGACGGCCCCATAATCGCCACATACTCGCCCTGCTCCACGTGCAGGCACACATCTTTGAGCACGGGAACGGTCATCTTGCCCTGGATATAGTCTTTGTATATATGTTCCAGCTTGAGGATCAAAAGAATCCCTCCTATGTTTCAAAAATCTATTGCGCGGGCCATCCGCACCGCCATCCCTCAGGCAGCGTCGTCCGCAAGATAAGCGTCATCGTCCATCTCATCCAGGCTCATGTCGTCCAGACCCTCGTCGTCATAGCTCATGTCATCCAGCCCCATATCGTCATAGCTCATGTCGTCCATGCCCATATCATCATAGCTCATGTCGTCCAGACCCTCGTCGTCATAGCTCATGTCATCCAGCCCCATATCGTCATAGCTCATGTCGTCCAGACTCATATCGTCATAGCTCATATCATCCAGACCCATGTCTCCGCCGGTGGAATCGTTGTAGATTACCGGGGTGCCCTCGGTCAGCGTATCCATCGGAAACGCGATATAGTCCTCCGGGGCGAGGCCGTCAAGCACCTCATACTCCATCAGCTCCTCGTCGTAATCCCCGAGCGTGATCGCGTGCTTCTCAATCGTGTTGGAAGAATTCGCCCACCACACGTAGTCCCCATCGTCCTCCCGCATGATATAATACTCCTCCAGCCACATACCGGTCTTCTCCTCCGTCTGGCCGCGATCCTCCTCCATGTACACATGCTGGCCGAGGATCAAGCCCGTCGAATCCTCCAGCTCGACATAAAACTTATAATTGGAAGAACCCGAATCGCTGTCCATTCCATAATAATAGTAGTTGTTTCCCTCATCCTCTTCCGCGTTATCCGTGGAAATCTCAGAGATCGTTCCCACCCAGGTCTGCGTCTCATCCACCCTGGAATGGACCAGCATCGTCATGCCCTCCTGGATCTGGTTGAGATTCTGTTCGTTCGCGGAACCCTTGATCCGGTAATCCCCGATCGCAAGGATCGTTATGTACGCGGAATCGCCGCTGCCGGAACCATAGCCGTAGTAATCCTGCGAGCTGCTGTTCGGGTCGGAGATTTTCTGGATGATGCCGCCCATCTCCGCCGTCACGGTAGCGTTGTCAATCGTATCCTTGAGCTGTTCCATCTCGAGCTCCTTGCTCTTAATGTCGTACTCGTACTGCTTAATCTCATTCTGCGCCGACAGGATGCTCGTCGTGATCATGAGCTGATCGTCCTCGTCCGCGTTCTTCTTGTCCTTCTCCAGAGACTCAATGCTCTGCTTGGCAAGCTCAATATCTCCCTGCGCCTTCTCAATGTCGATCTCCGCCTGCGCAAGCTTGTCTTCATCCTCCTGCGTGTCGTAGATGAAGAGACGCTGTCCCTCCTTAACCTCGTCGCCCTCCTTGACAAAGCACTGCTTCACCTTGCGGTCGCCCTCGAGCTTCACCTCGAGAGTCGCCTGCGGGCTGACCTCTCCGCCAAAGCGCTCGATCAGACCATTTCCCAGGCCGTAGCCTGTGATCACGGACACAGAATCCACATACACCGCATTCTCATCCGTCGACGAAACCCGCTCCTGCGACTCCGCCTTCTTTTCAAAATAGAAATGATAAACTCCATATCCGCCCCCGCCCAGTATCGCCAGGACCAATATGGCAATCAAAAACTTTTTCATTCTGCTACTTCCTTTCGGATAAAATTTTCAGGCAAAATTTTTCAGATAAATTTTCGGCTTGATTTTTTCGCTAAAGCTTTCTCGGTTTAAATTTTCCCGGATAAAATTTCTCGGATTAAAATTTCCTATAACACTATACCACAACTCTCTTGAAAAAAAAGAGATTTTTTCTTAAGACTTCTTAAAAACACTAAATTTTCACATTTTGGACACATCCGGACACAAATTCTGGTAGAGTGCGAAAAAACAGTATGCTATCAAAAAAACACCTCCGGGCAGATTTTAAACTCTCCCAGAGGTGTTCTATTCGCTTCATCGAAGTTCTTTCTCTCGGCAATCAGAGCAGCGGGTACTTCTCCGTCAGCCCTTTCTCACAGCAGCCAAACCAGCACATACTTCTCCGTCAGCCCTTTCTCACAGCAGCCAAACCAGCACATACTTCTCCGTCAGCCCTTTCCTGCAGCAGTCAGATCAGCGGATACTTCTCCGTCAGACCCTTCACGATCGCCTTGGCTTTCTGCCCGCAGCCGTCCTCGTTCTTCAGCATACTGGCAATCGCTTCCGCGATCTGATCCATATCAGCCTCGTTCATGCCGCGCGAGGTGACCGCCGGCGTCCCGAGCCGGATGCCGCTCGTCACGAACGCGGACTGCGGATCATTCGGGATCGTGTTCTTGTTGCAGGTGATGTTGACGCTGTCAAGCAGGTGCTCGGTCTCCTTGCCGGTGCGTCCCACGCTCGTGAGATCCACAAGCATCAGGTGGTTGTCCGTGCCGCCGGAGACAATCTTCACGCCGCGGTTCATCAGCCCCGCACAGAGTGCCTTCGCATTCTTCGCCACATTCTCCTGGTAGGTCTTAAACTCCGGCTGCAGCGCCTCGTGCAGGCAGACGGCCTTGGCCGCGATCACATGCATCAGCGGACCGCCCTGCGTGCCCGGGAAGATCGCCTTGTTGAAATTCGCTTCCTTCGCGAACTCCGCGCTTGAGAGGATCATGCCCCCGCGCGGCCCGCGCAGCGTCTTGTGCGTCGTCGTGGTTGTCACATGGGCATATGGGATCGGGCTCGGATGGATCCCGGCCGCCACAAGCCCGGCGATGTGCGCGATATCCACCATCAGATACGCGCCGACCTCGTCCGCGATCTCGCGGAACTTTTTGAAATCTATGATGCGCGCATAGGCGCTCGCTCCCGCCACGATCAGCTTCGGACGGCACTCCAGCGCGATCCTGCGCACATCCTCGTAGTCGATGACGCCGTCGTCATTCACCCCGTACGGGACAACGTTGAAATACGCGCCTGAGAAGTTTGCCGGGCTCCCGTGGCTCAGGTGTCCGCCGTGCGCGAGGTTCATCCCCATCACCGTGTCGCCCGGCTTCAGCAGCGCAAAGAACACCGCCATATTCGCCTGCGCGCCCGAGTGCGGCTGCACGTTCGCATACGTACATCCAAACAGCTCCATCGCACGGTCTCTCGCCAGATCCTCGACCACATCCACACACTCACAGCCGCCATAATAGCGCTTTCCCGGATAGCCCTCCGCGTATTTATTCGTCAGCGGGCTTCCCATCGCCGCCATCACAGCCTTCGACACCCAGTTCTCAGAAGCAATCAGCTCGATATGGCTATTCTGCCGCTCCTGCTCCGCCACGATCGCGTCGGCCACCTCCGGGTCCACGCGCCTGACCTCCTCAAGTGAATACATCTCCTCGTCCTCCTGTCGGTATTTTGTTGTTACCATTCTCTCCGTAACCAACGGCGCAATGCCATTTCTTCCAGAAGACACGCAAGCTCCGGCTCGAAAGTGCCCTGGCCTGGTCCGGACTGTAATCAGCGCAAAATATGCGTCCCCTTCGGCGACGCATTTTCCTGTTTGCGCAGCGCAGCCCTTTCTGCGCGACAAACACAGTAGTGGTTCCATCTTACTTTGCTTCGGCAAAGATGTCAAGAGTTTTCCGAGTCAAATTTTTAATCGTCAAATTTTTAGTCTGTAACCTCACAGACACAGTACCTGGAGCCTGCGCGGCGGGAACAAGCGCGCTCCCGGGTCAGGCGCGGCGCAGCAGCACAAACAACACCACCACGTCCGCCATGGCCGTATTTGCAAAAGGCAGCTGTACGCGATACGAGGTAAATAAAAACATTTCAAGGGCGACCACAAGGATGGTTCGCAGAAGATAACTGACCGCCAGATAATTCAAGGCCCTTTTGCGCGCCCGATCCGTACACTTCCAGCCAAACAGCAGAATAGAGGCTGCAGCCGCCAGAAGCGCAAGCACGGCCAGAAGCCAGGCGCCATGCTGGTAAATCATCGAGCCCAGGCTGTTTCCAAACATCAGCTGCAGAAAGCCCTCTTCTTTCGCCCCGTACGTGCGGGTCATGAGATCCAGGCTGCCGGCGAAAAAGCTCTTCAGCGCATTCGTGCGGTAGCCGATCCATTTCCCTCCTCCGAAGATATCACCCAGAACCGTCCGGATCCGCTCACTCTGCAAAAACGCGGTGCCAAGCAGGGCAATATTGCCGACAAGCATGGCGATGCCGGCAGGCACAGCCCTTCCGCCCCGCGGCCCGCCTTCGCCCCTTCTGAGGAACAGACGCATCTCCCCGAAGAAGACCAGATCCGCCATAAACAGATAATACAG
>CANQWV010000188.1 GCA_947627645.1 uncultured Lachnospiraceae bacterium
CGCCCTTGAGCATATGCCCGTACTCATCAAAGCCATAGTATTTTCCGCTGATCTTCTTGACGGCCGGAATTAATATATCGCCGGAAACCTTCCCCTTGAAGGCAGCTCCATTGCTGCCAAAATAATAGCGGTATTTGACCACACCGCTGTCGGTGCTTACCTTAATGTTTTTCCATTTATTTTTGATCCGGGTTCCATCCTTATAAAAATAATACTTGTTTCCCTCCTGCTGCAGGCCAAACTTCCCGGCAGCCTCAGACACAACCGCTCCGGCAGACGGAAGCGGCAGCGTCTGCGCCATGGCAAGGCAGAGCACAAAGACCAAAATTTTTTTCCACATTTTCATCATATTCGTTCTCCTCTGACAAACTGATCGTCTCACGTCTGTTTCGCGCCGCCTCTCCTGCCCGCCAAATCTCCATTTCTGCCTAAACCGCGCCGCATCTGCTGTATCCGAAGAGTATCCCCGGCCATGTTCAAAGCTCCACATTTACATATTTCGGGTTTTTGTAGTACTTTTTCTTTCCGACCATGCTGGTACGCTTCTGCATATACCAGTCCAGGACATCCGGCCGAATCGGCTTGCTGGCGCCGGTCGGATTTTTGACATTGCGCGCGCCAATCGGATCAAAAATATACCACTTCCCGCCTATTTTAACCTCTGCCCAGGCATGCTGCTGCCAGCTTCTCCCCGCAAACAGCCGCGATTCACCCCAGCCGATCCGAACCGGATAGCCGGTAACCCGCTTTGCCAGAAACGCAAATGCCGCGGCATAATGAAAACAGCTTCCCTGTTTCCGTGTCAGCATGGTCTCCGCGCAGTCATATTCCCAGTTTTTCTCTCCGGTAAAGCGATAGCTCTGATACCCAAAGCCGCTCACATAGTCAAACAGCAGCTGCAAAGCCTCTTCCTTGCCGGTATCCGCCGTGATCCCAAGCTTCCCGGAAGCCTTATCCATCGCATTCACCAGCTTCTTACTGATCGACTTCGTCTTCTTCGGCTGAAGAACCCCTTTGGAATTGAAAAAATAAGACTTGTTCTTGATCGTATACCAGCCGGTCTTATATTTGCCGTCTTCTCCGTAATAATATTTTTTCCGGTTCTTTGTGACCCACCCTTTCTGCGTCTGGGAAGCCGCTGATACCTTCATTGTATTCGCACTTCCCGGCACCGCTCCCAGGCAGGCACAGATCAAAAACGCCAACAGCATCGTTTTTTTAATAAGATGTTTCATTTCAATTTCCCCTTTATTACATATTTTTAATGATTATAGCACGTTCTTCCATAATTGCAAGCGAAAAAGCGAATGCCTGACGCAGCGTCTGCACACACGCACGAGGCTGATGGAAGCTCTGCGGATATAAGGCCATGCGTAAACAAAATACCGCCGTACAAAGCGTCGCTGAGACGGTTTTCCGGCTTCCCCCTCAAATGCCGGGGCTCTTCCAGACAGTCTCATTCCCTGCCCTGTACGGCGGAATTCTCTTATAAGATCCAGCGCTGATGCGGCGCGGTAATAACCCGCTGCTTTACCAGCTGTATTGCAGAATTCTTTTATAAAATCCTGCGTTCTCCGTCGACCTCCGCGTAAATCGGAATCGACGAGAGGTTGCGGATGCGCGTGCCATCCGCGCTGAACAGCAGGCCGCGCGCCGCGTTCATATAATCCACGTAGTCGATGTTCGTCGTGTACCAGACGTCCGGCAGTCCGCTCAGCTTCCCGCAGAGCGCCTCCATCTGCTCCCAGGTGTTCTCACGGTCAAACTCGAAGCTGTGTCCCCACACGTAAAACAGCCAGAGCCTGCCGTAGCCCGGCATATCGAGGAAGCGGTCCGACAGCTCCCCGAACGCGTCGTTGTGATGGCAGCTCGGCGTCCAGCGGATGAAGTCCTCCGGCACCCGGAAATTCCCGGTCGAATTGACGGTCCTGCAGTAGGCGAAGCCGAGCGTTTTCAAGGTATTGACCACCCGCTCGTCGTACTCGCCAAACGCGTAGGAACAGCCCCGGATGATCCGGTCCGTACAGGCTTCAAGCATCAGACGATCCTGATAAAACTCCCGCACGAGCCGCTCCTGTGCCAGGTGCGTCGGGAATTCATGCAATACGCCATGGCACGCGACTTCATGGTTCTCGTACAGCGACGCAACCTCCTGCCTGGTCACGAAGCCCTCTGTGTCCAGCGTCCCGGAATTCAAATGGAACGTCGCCTTCAGCCCAAAGCGGTTGAAGAGCTCCACCAGTCTGCGGTCGAAAATCTGTCCGTCGTCGTAGCTGAACGTCAGCGCCTTCTCCTTGAACTCCGGATAATACAGTCTAAAGCTCATACTGCACCTCCACCGGCGCGTGACCCGTCAGCTCCCGGCTCTTCTCATCCGGCTGGCTGCAGCCCGCGTAGAATACGAATTTTCGGCCATCCACCCTGCGGCGGCCCTCCTCGTCCACAACGGTGAACGCCTGCCCCGGGATCTCCAGAGCCACCGTCTTTGTCTCCCCTGCCTCCAGGCGAACCCTCTGGAACGCGCAGAGCGAAGGATGAAGCGGCGCGAGCTCCGAATCGAGGCATTTGACGTAAATCTGAACCACATCCTCGGTGGAGACGCTGCCCGCGTTCTCTACTGTTATATTCATATGTACCGAAGCCGGTATATCCGCAGTTTTCTCTCCCGACACACTGCCCTGGATTTCTGTCCCACCGCAGCCTGCCGCGCACGCTGATTTCGCACCATTCCCCGTGTCTTCCGCACTGCTCTGCGTCCCGGCCGCAGTACAATCCACCGATTCTGCCGCACAATTCCGCGCCTCTGCTATGCCGCTGTCACAGACGAGTTTCGCGTCCTTCACCGACACATCCCCGTAGGTCAGGCCGTAGCCGAACGGATACTGCGCCTTGCCGGTCATGTAGCGGTAGGTTCTGCCCTGCATCGAGTAATCCTCAAAATCAGGCAGCTCCTCAAGCGTCTCGTAGAACGTGACCGGAAGCTTACCGGACGGCGAAACATCACCGAACAGAAGCTCTGCCACGGCTTCTCCGCCCTGTGCGCCCGGATACCAGACCTGCAGCACCGCCCCGAACTGCTCTGAGGCAAGGCCAAGATCCACGTCGCTGCCCGTCATCACGCAGAGCACGGTCGGCGTACCCGTCGAGGCGACCGCCTCCATGAGGTCGCGCTGCACCTGGGGGAGCAGCAGATCCGGTTTATCCCCGGAAGCGTAGCTGTTGCCGGTGTCGCCTTCCTCACCCTCGAGCGTCTCGTCCAGACCCACGCACAAAATCACCACGTCGCTGTGCGCGGCGACAATCTTTGCCTCCGAGAGACGGTCCCCGGCAAACGCTAGGTTCTCCGTGCGGTCGCGAAAAAGCTCGCAGCCCGGCGTCGTCAGCACGCGCACGTCGTCGCCCAGGTAATCCTGCAGCCCCTCCTGCACCGTCACATAGCGGGACGCCGTGCCGTGATAGTTGCCCACCAGCGCCGCGCGGCTGTCCGCGTTCGGTCCGATAATGCCAACGGTCTTCAGCTTATCTTTCTTTAGCGGCAGGATGCCGTCGTTCTTTAACAATACCACGCTCTCAAGCGCCGCCTTCTTCGACAGTGCCAGATGCTCCTTCGACTCGACCTCCTCGTAGGGGATCGCGTCGTATTCGCTGCCGTCAAACAGCCCGAGCAGATAGCGCGTCGTGAACAGGCGCACGGCCGATTCCGTGATCGTCTCTTCCGTGACCAGCCCGTTTTTATAGGCGTTCAAAATATGAAGATAGGTATTTCCGCAGTTCAAATCGCAGCCGTTGTTGATCGCCAGAGCCGCAGATTCCTTCGCCGAGGAGGTCACCATGTGATGCTCGTGGAAGTCGCGGATTGCCCAGCAGTCCGAGACAAAATGCCCCTGGAAGCCCCACTCGCCGCGCAGCTTCTTCTGCAGCGACGGGCTGCCGCAGCAGGGCTCGCCGTTCGTGCGGTTGTACGCACCCATCACGGCCTCCACGCCGGCCTCCTCCACAAGCGCCTGGAACGCTGGCAGATAAGTCTCGCCCATGTCCTTCGGCGTCGCCTTCGCGTCGAACTCGTGGCGGATCCCCTCCGGCCCGGAGTGCACCGCAAAATGCTTTGCGCAGGCCGCGGCCTTCATCGTCTCCCCGTTCCCCTGCAGCCCTTTTACGAAAGCCACGCCGAGACGGCTTGTCAGGTAGGGATCCTCCCCGTAGGTCTCGTGCCCGCGCCCCCAGCGGGGATCTCGGAAAATGTTGACGTTCGGGGACCAGAAGGTCAGTCCTTTGTAGATGTCACGATCCTCCTGCGCGGAGTACGCGTTGTATTTGGCGCGCCCCTCCGTCGCGATCACGTCCGCAATCTCACCCACAAGCTCGGGATCGAACGTCGCCCCGACGCCGATCGCCTGCGGGAACACCGTTGCCTGCCCGGCCCTGGCCACGCCGTGCAGTCCCTCGTTCCACCAGTTGTACGCGGGAATGCCGAGCCTCTTAATCGCAGGCGCGTCGTACCGAAGCTGGCTAGCCTTCTCCTCCAGTGTCATCTGCGCGACAAGCGCCTCTGCC
>CANQWV010000189.1 GCA_947627645.1 uncultured Lachnospiraceae bacterium
GCTACGGCCTGTCGAAGGAGGATCTCGACAAGCTCTCCTACGGCGCGCTCCTGCACGACATCGGCAAGATCGGCATCCCCGACCAGATCCTCACGAAGGACGGCAAGCTGACCGACGAGGAGTACGCCTACATCAAGCGGCATCCGACGATCGGCGGCAATATCCTGAAGGGCTTCGAGGAGCAGTCGCCGTGGATTCCGCAGGTGGCCCGCTACCACCACGAGCGCTACGACGGGAAGGGCTACTGCGAGGGTCTCGCAGGCGAAAGCATCCCGCTCTTCGCCCGCATCGTCGCGGTCGCGGACTCCTACGACGCGATGCACTCCACGCGCACCTACCGCAAGCCGCTGTCGACCGAGAAGATCCGCAGCGAGCTGGAGCACGGCAAGGGGCTGCAGTTTGACGAACGCTTCGCCCAGATCATGATCGAGATGATCGACGATGGCTTCGAGGCGGACGAAGAGCTCGAAGCGGCGGCCGCGGCCGAGCAGGAGACCTACGCCTCCTATCTGGCGAAGAACGCGGTCACGCGCAGCGTCGCGGAGTCAAAAGAGGCAGTGGCGGCGGCAGAGACCGCGGCGACAGCGAACCGCAGCGCTGAAAAGTAGTGCTGCAGAAAAGGATTGGCACGCAGCAAAAGAGCAGATAACTGATTCAGAGGATACAGGCAAAGCGGCGCAGCCGCTCATTCGGTATTTTTCTCGATGCATTTTCCGGCCAGGTGATCTTACTCTTTGGGAAAAGCACATCGAAAATCCGAATAAATCGGCTGCGCCGTTTTCGTTTTTCAGTGCTGCGCCTTCTATTTGCTGAAACAGACTTTCTCAGACTACGTATGTCCGCTTATTTCCGCCTCTCGTACTTTAGAAATGTGTATTCCAGATCAAAGTAAGTCTGCTCGTCGCTGTCCGCGGTGATCGCCCACTCGTCTTCCAGCTTGTCCAGGTTCGGGAAATAGGCGTCCGCCTGGTAAGCGTGCTCGATCTTGGTCACGTGCGCCACGTCGCAGTACGGAAGGAACTGGCGGTAAACGCTCGCTCCCCCGATCACATAGACGTCCTCGGAGTCGTACTTCTTCAGCTCCTCCAGCACCTCCGACATCGTGTGGAGTATGATCGCACCCTTCACACGATAATCCTGGTTTTTCGTGAGCACAATGTTCGTGCGGTTCTTCAGCGGCAGCCCGTTCGGAAAGCTCTCGAGCGTCCTGCGCCCCATCACCACAACCTTCCCGGTCGTCGTCTCCCGGAAGAATTTCATGTCTGCCGGGATGCTGACCAGCAGCTTATTGTGATAGCCGATCCCCCAGTTCTTATCTACTGCTACGATGATGTTCATGACAGCTTGCTCCTTTCATCCCTGTTTCTGCTTCTATACACAACGCTTTCGCGATCATTTGAACGATGTACAATGCCTATTTATCTGCTCTCACGCAAACGCCATGTTACACCGCTACCGGGATATTTTTGATCTGAGGCCCGGTCACATAGTTCTCGACGTGCAGATCGTCCACGGTAAAGGCATAGAAATCCGTCACGTCCGGGCTGAGCCACACCTTCGGCGCCGGATATGTCTCGCGCGTGATCAGCTCCTGCACAAGCGGCACGTGCCGGTCGTAAATGTGCGCGTCTGCGATGACGTGCACGAGCTCGCCCGCCTGCATCCCACAGGACTGCGCCATCATGTGGACGAGCAGCGCGTACTGCGCCACGTTCCAGTTGTTCGCGGTCAGGACGTCCTGCGAGCGCTGGTTGAGGATCGCGTTCAGCGTCAGCTTCTCGCTGTCCTTCTCCTTCGTCACGTTGAACGTCATGCTGTAGGCGCAGGGATAGAGATGCATCTCGTGAAGGTCTGCATGAACATAAATGTTCGTCATGATGCGGCGGCTGTACGGGTTGTTCTTCAGGTCGTAGAGCACGCGGTCCACCTGATCCATCCTTCCCTCGCGGTACTGGTGCTTCACCCCGAGCTGGTAGCCGTAGGCCTTGCCGATGCTGCCGCTCTCGTCCGCCCAGCTGTCCCAGATATGGCTGCCGAGGTCGTGCACGTTGTTCGACTTGCGCTGCCAGATCCACAGCAGCTCGTCGAATGCGTTCTTCAGCCCTGTCCTGCGCAGCGTCAGCGCCGGAAATTCCTTTCGGAGGTCGTAGCGGTTTACAACGCCGAAGCGCTTGATCGTGTAGGCGTACGTGCCGTCCTCCCATTTCGGGCGCACCTTCTCGCCCTCCGTGCTCACGCCGTTCTCCAAAATATCCTTGCACATATCAATAAAAATGCGGTCTGCGTAGCTCATTGGTCTTCCTCCTCTGCGATTGCTCAATTCGTCAATATACGATCCGCCCCAGCGCCGTATCCTCCGCGAACCCGGCCGCATTGTACAGAAACAGCAGATCCGTATAATCATTCTCCGCGATCAGGTCGCTGAGCTTCTGGTTGTAATAGCGGATATCCAGCATATCAATCTGGTCAAACTCCGGGATCAGAAACGGCACGAAGCAGTGCGCGTAGGAATCCTTGACGACCAGGATCCGCCGTCCGGTGCCCGCCCGCGTGCGTATCTTCGCCAGCGCGTAATTGCCGCCGAAGAAGACATTGTACTTGCTCTTCGTATCCAGCGCCGAGTAGTCGTAGACGCGGTACGACGGCTCCGCGCCGTCCTTCTCCACCGTGTAGAATGGGTCGTCCTTCGGCAGGTACAGCTCGATGGAATCCGGCCTCGCCTCGATGCCGAGCTTCGACTGCACCGTCCCCTCAAACTCCTCCGTCACGGTCTCAATGTCAAAGTCCTCCTCCGAAGGGATCTGATAGCCCTGCCGTCTCGCCCACTCCTGATACACGTAGAACGCCGCCAGCGTCTCCCAGTGATGGTCGGTCCGGTAATAGAGCTCCTCATCCGTATGCCTGCGCAGAACCGCTCCCGCGTCGAACCACGTGCCCTCCGGAAGCACCTCCGCGATCTGCGCCAGGTAATCCTCCTCGTCATAAGGCGCTGCATACGCCGGAAGCTTGTCCCGCAGAATATCAACCGCGTTCGGCACGACCAGGAACGTCATGTGCGCCCGGCCAAACTGTTCCTCGTACATCTGCGCGAACTCCCGCAGTACACGGATGTTCAAGGCAGCCGTATCTGAAGTGAATGTCCCCGTGTGCTTCTCGATCAGATAATCATCCTCCGCGAAATAGATGTCCTTGCTCTCGCTCTTGCACAGCAGCCGCTCCACCGCCGTCTTCAGGCCGATCCAGCTGTCGCGCAGGATAAACTGATCCGTCAGATAGGTCTCATAATCTGTCTCAAATTTCCCGTTCAGCAATGTCTGGGCGCTGAGCTTCGGCATCGTCGCCAGATCCCGGTTCTCGCTCTCCGAGTGCTCCGTCTCCGGCTTCACAAGCGTCGCAAAAGCAAATCCGAAAATCAAGATACAAAATAGAACAATTGTATTGATGGACTGTCGTCTGGTCATAGCTTTCCTTCTTAATTGTCCCTAATCAGGCAAAAGGACTCTTCCAATGTTGACAAATATTTTTCTGAGAGACAAGTTACTATCTCTGAAATTACTATCTCTGAAATACTATCTCTGAAATAGAACTTAACAAATAATGGTACAATTGATCAATATTTAATTCCTGTTCTTAAAACCGAAAATACAGGAATGGATTAAACGTCGCGTCCACGAGCCACGCCACGGACAGCAGGAAGATCCCTGCGTAGAACAACAGCCGCAGAATCGTCTCCACGTCCTCATGCCGGTGCAGCGCCGCACAGATGCGCTCCCCCGCCCGCTTTGGAAGCTGCGTGCTCCCCAGCAGCAGCAGAACCAGCAGCACCGCATTGTTGTACAGCAGATAGATGGTCTCGCGGTTCAAAAGCCCCTGCCCGTATCCGCCGAACAGCGCGCGCAGGAACGCAAAGCCCTGCCCGATGTCGTCGTGCACAAACAGGTTCCAGCCAAGCATCACGAAAAAAATGCAGTAAATATGGCGGAACACGGCGGGCAGCTTCTCCAGGTACCTCCCGAGAAAATATTTCTCGATCAGGAGCAGGACGCCGTAGTAGACGCCCCAGAGCACAAAGTTCCAGTCCGCGCCATGCCAGATGCCGGTCAGCAGCCAGACCAGCAGGATGTTGCGGATATGCTTCCAGACGCCTGCGCGGTTGCCTCCGAGCGGTATGTAAACGTACTCCCGGAACCAGGTACTCAGCGAGATGTGCCACCTGCGCCAGAATTCCGTGATACTTTTCGAGATATATGGATAATTGAAGTTCTCCAGGAAACGGAAGCCGAACATATGGCCGAGACCGATCGCCATGTCGGAGTACGCGGAGAAGTCGAAATAAATCTGGAACGTATACGCCGCCAGCCCCAGCCAGGCGGTCAGCACCGGCACGTCGGCGCAGGCCATCGCATGGATCGCCTCCCAGAGCGCGCCCGCGTTGTTCGCGAGCAGCACCTTCTTGCCCAGGCCCAGCTGGGTGATGCGGATGCCGTGGGCCAGGGTGGAGTTGACCAG
>CANQWV010000190.1 GCA_947627645.1 uncultured Lachnospiraceae bacterium
CAGACGGTCTCGAAGTGGGAGAACAGCATATCGAGCCCCGACGTCGCGATGCTGCCGCGCCGCCGATGTAGCAGGATGCGATCGCGTCCATCTCAACGCCGTCGCCCATCTTCGGGTTCGCGCCGCCCTGACGGGCCGAGAGCACGATGCCCGCGATTGACGCAAGCACGCCCATGTTTACGTATACCCAGAAGAACACTTTCTTCGTGTTGACGCCGGAGAGGCTTGCCGCCTTTGCGTTGCCGCCCATCGCGTAAATCTGGCGGCCGGCGACCGTTTTGCTCGTGATGAAGTGATAGATCCCGACGATCACTGCCAGAACGACCAGCTGGATCGGAATACCGTTGTACATACCGAGTCTGGTGAAGAAGAACCAGACGATAACAAGAATGACGACATCCTTGATGATCATCTGCCACGGAACAAGATTTGCGAATCCATACTTGTTGTTCGTGCGGACTGTCTTCATCTCCGCGAAGATCAGCCCCACGGAGACGAGCGCTGCCACAGCGACACAGACCAGATCGATCTGCCCGTCCCCGAACGCGACCTTCACGGTCGGCAGGAAGCCGACGCCGATGAACGAATAGTCAGCCGGAAGCGGGCCAACCGTCAGGGATTTCAGCAGCGTGTATGTAAGGCCGCGGCCCATCAGCATCGTTGCCAGCGTCACAACGAAAGGCGGGATGTCCAGATAAGCGATGAAAAAGCCTGCGAAGATACCGACCGCCAGGCCAATGCCTACCGCCACCAGCCATGCCAGCGGAACCGCCCAGCCCTGCTCCACGACAAGCTTCGCCGCGCAGGCCGCGCCGAGAGCAACGACAGAGCCGACGCCCAGGTCGATGTAGCCGGTCAGTACGCACAGCAGCATACCGGTCGCCAGGATGATGATGTAGCCGTTCTGCATGATCAGGTTGTTGATGTTGGTCGGCGTCGCGTTCGATCCGTTCGTCATCACATAGAAGATGATGAATATGATGATCAGCGCTGCGATCATACCGAAGGACTTAATGTCCAGATTGATATATTTTTTCTTTGTCTCCATTATTCTTCTCCTTTCCCGTTGCTTGCCATGATACATTTCATAATGTTCTCCTGGCTCAGCTCATCGCGGCCAAGCTCGCCCGCGATGCGGCCTTCATTGATAACGTACGCGCGGTCGCAGGTACCGATGATCTCCTGCATCTCGGAGGAGATCACGATGATCGCCTTCCCCTCGCGCGCCATATCGTTGATCGCGCAGTAGATCTCGTACTTCGCGCCGACGTCGATACCACGCGTTGGCTCATCCAGGATCAGAACGTCCGGATGGGTCATCATCCATTTTGCCAGCACGACCTTCTGCTGATTACCGCCGGAAAGGGAGCCGACTGCCTGATGGATCGATGTTGCTTTTACGTTGATCTTTTCTTTGTATTCTTCCGAGTCAAGGTTCTCCTTGCGCTCGTTGACGATCTGGCCGTTCGCGTAATACGCCCTCAGGGCGGCCATCGTCATATTGGTCTTGATGTCGTTCATCAGCACCAGGCCGTAGGTCTTACGGTCCTCAGAGGTGTAAGCGATCTTGTTGTCGATCGCGTCCTTCACCGTCTTTGTGCTGACCTTCTTTCCGTGCATATAGACCTCGCCGGAGATCTTCTGCCCGTAGGAATGTCCGAAGAGACTCATCGCGAACTCGGTACGACCCGCGCCCATCAGGCCCGCCAGACCAACCACCTCGCCGGCGCGCACCTTGATGTTGATGTCCTTGAGGATCTGCTTGTCGGAGATCTCCGGGTGATACGCGTTCCAGTTCTTTACCTCCATTACCACGTCACCAATCGGGCAGTTGTCACGCACCGGATAGCGGTTGTTCATCTCGCGGCCGACCATGCCCTTGATGATACGATCCTCCGACCACTCGTCCACGCCCTTGCGCAGCGTCTCGATCGTCTTTCCGTCACGAAGGATCGTGATGGAATCCGCCACGTAACTGATCTCATTCAGCTTGTGAGAAATGATAATACAGGTAACGCCCGCCTTCTTCAGCTCCAGCATGATCTCCAGAAGCTGCGCGGACTCCTCGTCGTTCAGGGCCGCCGTCGGCTCGTCGAGGATCAGAAGCTCCACGTTCTTCGCCATAGCCTTGGCGATCTCGATCAGCTGCTGCTTGCCGACGCCCAGCGTGTTTACCGGCGCGTTCAGGTTCTCGTTCTGCAGACCGACGTGCGCCAGCGCTTCCTTCGCGCGCTCTCTCGTCTTCGTCCAGTCGATGACGCCGCGCATGGAGAGCTGCTCGTTTCCCATGAACACATTCTCCGCGATCGAGAGATACGGGCTGAGCGCGAGCTCCTGGTGGATGATAACGATGCCCTTGCTCTCGCTGTCCTTGATCCTGTGGAATTTGCAGGTCTCACCCTTGTAGATGATGTCTCCCTCATATGTGCCGTGGGGATACACACCCGAAAGAACATTCATCAGCGTCGACTTGCCGGCTCCGTTCTCCCCGCACAATGCGTGGATCTCGCCCTTTTCCACCTGGAAATTGACGTCGTCCAGAGCCTTCACGCCCGAAAATGCTTTCGTAATGTGTCTCATTTCCAAAATAATTTCAGACATGCCTTCCCTCACTCCTTTACCAATAAATAAACATAGGCGGCGGATTTTTCCGCCGCCCAGTCATTGTCTTCACTCTTCCAGAGGGTACTCCCTCCGCCTTCGTTCAGTTTGAGAAATCAATTCTGATTACTGAAGCTGCTCCTCCGTGTAGTAGCCGCCGTCGATCAGGATCTCCTGATAGTTGGACTGGTCAACTGCAACCGGTGTGCACATATAGGTCGGAACAACGAGAGCGCCG
Source organism: uncultured Lachnospiraceae bacterium (assembly GCA_947627645.1). GTDB lineage: Bacteria > Bacillota > Clostridia > Lachnospirales > Lachnospiraceae > Choladousia. The sequence goes on from CANQWV010000190.1 coordinate 2,840, forward strand.
TTGTCGTACTGCTCTGTGTCGTTGATCTCCGGCTCAGAGCCCTGAAGCACTGCGTCAACCATCGTAACAGCCTTGGAAGCAAGGAGACGGGTATCCTTGTAGATGGACATCGTCTGCGTGCCGTCGATGATGTTCTTCGTAGCCATAACCTCAGCGTCCTGACCTGTGATCAGCGGCCAGTTCTCCTCGGTGTAGCCAGCGCCCTGAAGAGCAGCCTTGATGCCGTATGCGAAGCCGTCGAATGCGGAGCAGGCAATGTCGAGATCCTCGTCAGCGTAGTTCGCCGTCAGGATGTTCTCGCAGTTCGCCTGAGCGGTCTCCTGAGACCATCTGAGGATACAGGTGTCTTCGAAGGAAGTTCTGCCGGACTTGCAGACCAGTGTGCCGTCGTCCAGGTACTCCTGAAGGACTTCCATGATACCATTGTACAGGAACAGCGCGTTGTTGTCGTCCGGGGAGCCCATGAAGAACTCGATCGTGTAGGACTCGCCAGCCTCACGTGCCGCATCGAGATCCTTTGCTTCCTTGATGTAGTTCGCGATAACGGTACCAACGCCCTTGTTATCGAAGGTAGCATAGTAGGAAACAGCGTCCGTGTCCATCAGCAGACGGTCGTAAGCGATGATCGGGATGCCCGCTTCCTTCGCCTGTGCCTCAGCGTTTACGAGAACGCCGGAGTCGATCGCCGCGATTACCAGGCAATCGACGCCCATGCTGATGTAGTTCTCAAGCTGAGAAACCTGCTGAGCCGTGTCATCCTCTGCGTACTGCAGCTCTACCTTGTAGCCCTTCTCCTCGAGCTGGGACTTCATGTTCGCACCATCGTTGATCCAGCGCTCGGAAGACTGTGTCGGCATCAGGATACCAACCGTTTTCTGCTCCTCTGCCATCGCCGTTGCGGAAACGCCACAGATCATAGCGCCTGCAAGTACGCATGCCAATACTTTCTTCATAAAAAAACCTCCTTTAAATAAATAAGATATGATAATATTTTACAAACCGCGCCATCGCGGATTTTGTACCTGTATATAAAGGCCTGGCAGCCGACACTATTGGCAAAAGTAACAATGTATTCGCCGTCCGGCTCTCATCTATGTGAAATTATACAAGGAAAAATGTTATCCGTCAATAGAAACATGGCAAAATAGCGATAAATCTTGCCAAAATCCTGCCAACCTGTATAAAAAATTGGTATCCATTGAGTTTTATTCAAACGGACACGGGATTCCCTGCGCTGAGCCGACAGCCAAAAAAGGGGCTGCCGTGCGGCAGCCTCTCCAGACAGTACCCGAAACGGTACCAAAAAACATAAGCAGGACGATAAGCCGGGTTATGTCGTGAATGGTCATCTATCCAGGCCTGTCGTCGCCGACAGGCTCAAGCGGCCTACCTGAAGCTGACGGGCAGCCATATGCTTCCATGCGGCCTTGCTTCGGATGGGGTTTACATATGCCCCGGCCGTTACCGGCCGGGCGGTAGTCTCTTACACTGCCCTTC
>CANQWV010000191.1 GCA_947627645.1 uncultured Lachnospiraceae bacterium
AAACCCGTCCCTGCTCGATTATGCAGACCCGCGAGAGGAAAAATTTGCTGCTGTCGCAGCACGCGGGCCGCGCAGCGAGCAGGGCGAAACCCGTCCCTGCTCGATTATGCAGACCCGCGAGAGGAAAAATTTGCTGCTGTCGCAGCACGCGGGCCGCGCAGCGGGCAGGGCGAAACCCATTCCTGCTCGATTTCAGAATAGATGGAGAGAACAAAATGCATATGGAGCATACAGATAACAGGCGTTACAATGACGACCCTGATGTCGCGCTGCGCGTGCCGATGGGAAACGGCTTTGCAGAAGAGAATGTGAGGAGATCCGGGAGCCGTTACATGGACAAGCGGATACAGGATGCGGCCGGACAACGCCCGCGGGGGCGCGGAAGCCGCGGAGGAAACGGCGGGGGCAGGCGAAAGGGCTTATTTGTTCTTTTGACGATTCTTTTGCTTGCATTGGTTCTGTGCGTGGCGGCTGCAATTGTGCTGCTGCAGAAGAACGGCAGCCTGGGGCGCGGCGGCGCCGGGGTGGTGCAGGATTCGGCGGGAAATGGACAGCAAAATCCTGCGGGCGGAGTGTCCGGGCCGACGGATGGCGCGGGGCAGAATGCATCAGACAGTGCGCTCCAGAGCGCACAGGAGCAGCAGGGCGGAGGAGATTCCGCGGGAAGCCAGCCGGATGGCGCGGCGACAGAGGCGGATGATGCGCAGACGGACAGTCCGGCGCAGCTCATCGACCTGGGCATTCTGGAGAGCCCGTACGCTTCGCTGATGGATGCGCAGACCGGGGAGCTTCTTGCAACCAGGCGCAGCGATGAGAAGATTTTTCCGGCGTCGATGACGAAGATACTGACCGTGCTGACAGCAATCGAGCATATCCCGGACCTGGATGCGACGATTTATATGGAAGAGGATTTTTATGAGGATCTCTACGATGAGGACGCGTCGCGCGCGGGCTTTGAGCCTGGTGAGCAGGCCGTGATCCGCGATCTGCTCTATGGGGCGCTGCTCCCGTCGGGCGCGGAGTGCTGCATCGAGCTAGCCAGACAGGCGGCCGGCTCGGAGGAGGCGTTTGTGGAGCTGATGAACCAGAAGGCAGCGGATCTCGGGCTGGTGCAGACTCATTTCACGAACTGTACGGGACTGCACGACACGGAGCAGTTTTCAACCTGTACGGAGATCGCGAGGATCCTGCAGGCGGCGATGCAGAACGGTACATTTTTTGATGTGTTCACGACGCACCATTATTCGGTGGGACCCACCGATATCCATCCGGAGGGCTTCACGTTCTGGAGCACGCTGTTTAAGGCGACGGCGGATGAGATCGTCACGGGCGGAGAGATCATCGGGGGCAAGACCGGCTATACGGACGAGGCCGGACACTGCCTGGCGAGCGCCGCCGAGATTTACGGGAAGAAGTATATCCTGGTGACGGCCGGCTGGGCGGATGATCCGGAAAATGAACTTTACCACATTGACGACGCCTTCCGCGCGTACAATGCGCTCGGGAGTGCGCTGAGCTGACGAGCCGGAAGAGAAGGGGAAGAAATCTACCATGAAAAAGAAAAATGCAGGACGGCTGTTCTGGGCGGCGTTATTTCTTTTCCTGGTTCTGGGAAGCGCCGGAAGGGAATACGCCGGCGCGGAGGGATGGAAATTTGGCGATCAGCTGAAGGGGAGAGAGAAAGAGATCTATGAAATCCTGGAGAAGAATTATTCTTCGGTACAGAGCTGCAATGAGGTGAACGGGACGACCCTGAAGCTTGCCAGCCTCATGACCAGCGAGGAGGAACTGAAGCTGCAGTGGAACCGTATGGCGCAGGCTTTCCTGCTGGATCACAGCGAGCTTTTCTGGATTGACTCCCTTTCAATCATCAAGGGAGAGATGAACTGGAACATAGCGACCGGCGTTCTGACCGCATCCAGCATAACTGTCTTTACCGACGATTGTTATCCGGGGATCCGCAGCGAGATCACGGCCGCGAAAAAAGAGCTGAACAAAGCGATCGCCGCGGTGAAAAAGTCCACAGGCAGATATGAGAAGGTGAAGGCTGCCCACGATTATGTAATCAGGCTGATCACCTACCCGAAAAACATCATGCCGGCATATTACCATTCGGTGACCGGCCCGCTCCTGGCGAAGTATGCGCACAAGGGCGTCTGCGAGGCGTACGCCAGGCTCTTCGACATACTATGCAGGGAGAACGGAATTCCCTGCGTTACCCTGGAGGGCAGCAACCACGCGTGGAACTATGTGCAGATGGAGGACGGAAAATGGTATCTGGTGGATACAACCTGGGATGATCCGGACAGCGGCAGCCGGATAAGCTATGATTACTTTCTTGTGGGGGCGGACAGCACCGTTCGGGGCAAAAAAGTAAAAAAGACACACGACGCGGACACCGTCAAGGCAATCTATGAGATGAACAACATTGCGCCGCTGAAGTATCCGGCGCTTTCCGGGCAGGCATATAAAAAAGATGCGAAAAAGGTGGCTTCGATCCGGATCACGGGCAGCGCGAAAAAGGTGAAAGCCGGGAGAAAGCTTACGCTGACGGCGACGGTTCTTCCGGCCGCGGCCGCAAACAAAAAGCTCAGGTGGACTTCAAGCAACACAAAGTACGCCACGGTGACGGCGAAGGGCGTCGTGAAGACGAAAAAGGCCGGCAAGGGCAAGACGGTGAAGATCACAGCGAAGGCCACAGACGGCAGCGGGAAGAAAGCGACGATTCAGATTAAGCTTAAGTAGGAAAGAATGCGATATTTTCGGCGGAGTACCCTTTGCGGGAAGGGTGCTTCGCCGGATTTTTAAGCTGGAAACACTGTTCGGCTGAAAACATTCACAGAGGCAGCTGCCGTGCGTTTCTCTGCTCGAACACCGTATAATACCGGAAGCCGAGCTCCTGCAGAAGCGCCGCCGCGTAGCCGAAGCGGAAGCCGAGATATTCCGGTTCGTGCGCGTCGGAGCCGACCGTGACAAGCTCGCCGCCGAGCGCGCGGTAGCGTCTGAGGACGCCAACGCAGGGGTTTGGCTCGCCGAGACCGTACTTGAGGCCGCCGGTGTTGAGCTCGAGGCATTTGCCATTTTCAATCAGAAGACGCAGGATCGGGTCGATGAGCTCCGCGTAAGCTTCGTAGGAGTAATCTCTGTTGCGGTTCGGGCCGTAGCGCACGATGTAGTCCATGTGCCCGAGGGTGTCAAAGGACGCCGGTTCGCACTGCCTCAGCGTCTCGTACTGCACGCGGAAAAACTCCTCGTAGCAGTCGCGCTCTGAGCGGCCCTCGAAATAAGAAGGATAGTAGGGATCCATGTTGTTCAGGTTGTGCAGGGAGGCGATGATGAAGTCGAACGGATAGCGCCGGGACAGCTCGAGAAACCTCCCGGGCAGATGTGGCTGGATACCGAACTCCATGCCGATGCCGATCCGGATCCGGCCACGGTATTGCTCTTGCAGCTGCGGCATTCTGGAGAAATATGCGCCGAAGTCGACCGAAAAGTCACAGTCGGAGGGCGGGGCGTCCGGATCCTCGTGCTCTGTGAAGTACAGCCCTTCCAGGCCGAGCGCAAGTGCGCGCTCAACCATCTGCGCGGCCGGCGTGTCGCAGTCGCCCGAAAAATCAGAGTGAAGATGACAGTCGTATTTGATATTCCACATATTCGGAACGTTCCTTTCGTAACATCTGCGTATGTATGTGCGGCTTGGCAGGGCCTGGCGTCAGCAATTTGCACATCCCTGCACCATAATAGCGAATGTGATGCAAAAAGTCCACAAAATTTTTCTATCCGCATATATTAGCACTTGAATTTTTGGGACAAATTGGTTAGAATAGCAGATAGGTTGAGGGTGTGCGTATATGCCTGCCCCGACAGAAATTTAACAATATTACATTTTAGGAGGAATTGTAATTATGGCAGTGAAAGTTGCAATCAATGGTTTTGGACGTATCGGCCGTCTCGCTTTCAGACAGATGTTCAACGCTGAGGGCTACGAAGTAGTTGCGATCAACGATCTTACCAGCCCGAAGATGCTCGCTCATCTTCTGAAGTATGACTCTTCTCAGGGCAAATACGCTCTGGCTGACAAGGTTTCCTGCACAGAGGATTCCATCGTGGTTGACGGCAAGAACATCACCATCTACAAAGAGGCAGACGCTTCCAAGCTTCCGTGGGGCGAGCTCGGCGTAGACGTCGTTCTGGAGTGCACCGGCTTCTACACCTCCAAGGCGAAGGCTGAGGCTCACATCCAGGCTGGCGCGAAGAAGGTTGTCATCTCTGCT
>CANQWV010000192.1 GCA_947627645.1 uncultured Lachnospiraceae bacterium
GGGTCCACGGCTCCGGCGTCACATAGCTGTCCACCGGAGCGGCCGCCTGAATCCCCTCGCAGAACGAGATCAAGCCCTCCGGGAAGCCGAATTCCACCGCCTGGATAATATCATAGCGCTCCTCCGCGGCGTTCGGCACCACATGAAATCCAAGCTTTTCATAGACATTTGCGGCAAAGATCGCGCCCTTTAAGGCCGCGGCCGTCACGGTCGGCGCGAGGAACAATCCCTGGTAAAACGACTGCATCACGCCGAGCGAGGCCCCGACTTCTTTTCCGAGCCCCGGGGATGTCAGACGGTACGCGCAGCGCTCCACGCACTCCTTCGTCCCCGCGATATAGCCGCCGATCGGTGCAAGCCCACCGCCCGGATTTTTGATCAGGGAGCCGACCACCATGTCAGCGCCAAGGTCGCTCGGCTCGATGCGCTCCACAAATTCCCCGTAACAGTTATCCACCATACAGATGATTGACGGGTTGATCTTTTTCACAAACGCGACCGCCTCTCCGATCTGCTCCACGGAGAGTGTCGGCCTCGTCTGGTAGCCCTTGGAACGCTGGATTTCCACAAGCCTTGTACTGGGACGGATCGCCTTGCGAATCCCCTCGTAGTCAAAGCTCCCGTCCTCCAGGAGATCGACCTGCGCATAGCTGACACCGTATTCCGCCAGCGACCCGCACGATGGGCGGATCCCTATCACCTCTTCCAGCGTGTCATACGGCTTCCCCGAGATTGACAACAGCTCGTCGCCCGGCCTCAGATTGCCGGAAAGCGCCACGGCAAGCGCATGGGTTCCACAGGTAATCTGCGGGCGCACGAGCGCCGCTTCCGTGTGAAAAGTCAGCGCGTACACCTGCTCCAGCGTATCACGTCCCAGATCGTTGTAGCCGTAGCCGCTCGTCGTCTGGAAGCACTCCGCGCTCACGCGCGCCTCCTGCATCGCCTTAATCACCTTGAGCTGATTGTATTCAGCCGTCTCGTCAATCTGGCGGAACCGATCCTCAAGGCTCTTTAAAATTTTCTCTGTAAAAGCAAGCACTGGGCGGCTAACGCCCAGTGACTCATATAAACATTCCATGTTTTTCATGCTTTCCATGCTTTCATGTCGTTTTATTTTTATAGCTTCCATCATTTCTGTCCTGTCCGTTCGGATCTGAATCCCAAACAGATTCAGGAGCTTTTTTTCGGAACAGTCTCAGAAAATTACTTGGCGGTCACCTTTACCGTGCAGACCGCTTTCTTTTTCCCGATCTTTACGGTAATCTTCGCAGTTCCCGGCCCGACAGCTTTCACGACGCCCTTCTTGCTCACAGAAGCGACCTTCTTGTTGGACGTGCTGTAAGTGATCTTTTCCACGCTCGTGATCGGATTCGGAATCGGCTTCAGCGTCAGGGTGGTTCCTTTCTTCAGAGAAGCTTTTTTCTGAATGCCTTTTACCGACTTTGTCTTAACAGCATTTTTCTGAACCGAAATAGTGACTTCTTTTGTCAGTCCGCTTGCCAGCGTGATCGTCAGGGTAGCCTTACCCGTCTTCTTTTTGGCCTTCAGCTTGCAGCTTCCGTCCGGCTTCCCGCTGACCGTGAATATCTTTTTATCGCTGGATTCCCAGGATTTTACACTGTCGCCATCAGTCAAGCCGCTGACCACAAATTTTGCAGTAGACTGCTTTGTCTTAAGCGGAATAGACGTGGCAGGCACGCTGATCGTCGGCTTAAGCTCAGAGCCGACGCTTCTCGTCTCTTTCTCCCCGCAGGCACTGCAGGTTCTGCTCTGCTGTTCCTTAGCAAACAAGGTGGCAGCGCTGGTCGTCTCCCACTCGCCCCACTTATGGCCCTTCGCTGGAATTGTCTCCTGAGCTGTAAGGATTTCCCCACAAACACTGCAGCGAACTCCGGCTTTAACGCCATCCTCCGTACAGGTTGCATCCTTCCAAGAAGTAATCTCTTCTACATGGCCGGTCGGAGGAATATATATATCCTCAAACTTCGTGTCCTTTCCTTCGTTGCAGGTTCTACAATAGCGATACTCCTTCTGCCCAGGTTTTGTGCAAGTCGGCTCGACTCCCGGCACTGTCACCCAATCATGCTCATGCGGAGCAACCGGGAAATATTTAATCGTCAGCTTAATGCGATTTCCAACGTAGTCAGCAGACGTCGCCTGAGCATTGTCGTAAGCCTCACCCTCCTTGTTCAGCATTTCGCAGATTTGTTCAATCTCCTCCTTGCTGAGCGCAGCACTTTTCCACAGGCAAACCGTCAGTGTCTCGCTCCCGTTTTTCAGCGCCTCAAGAATCGCGTCCTGTAATTCCGCTTCATCCGCACAATAGCAGACCGGATCAGAAGCTACCTCCTCCGTTCCGCTAAGCTTCTGCAGTACTGTGGCTAAGGTTTTGGTTGAGTCAAACACTCTTCCCTGCGACCAATACCAAGCCTTTCCAAGATTGTCCTGCAGAACAATAAGCGGCTGCGTGTAGCCCTCCGATCCTATGCTTTTCAGGAATCCGTTTCGCGCATAGCCACAGTCGGCCTCACTGACGCAATCAAAAGCCACTTCTTTGGAACAATCCTGCGCCGTCTGCTGATCTTCGCATACAACGATCACTTTCAATCCATTCTCTTCTAATATTGCTTTCCACGGCGCGATCTCAGACAGAAAGCTGCTTGAGTAAATGTAATCATCGTTCCCAGGGGCTACATATACAAGCAGAACATTCTCTGTGATGTCCTTTCTCAGCACTAACTCACCCGCAGCGTCCACAAACGCAAAATCGATGCCGTCAACCGCTTCCTTCAGAGCGTCTGGTTTGGGCAGGAGATCGATCGAAGGATCGTCTTTCTTGATCGTATAACAATCCACTTTCTCTTTTTCATAATCCTCGTCTGTCCAGGAGTGATCCTTCTTTCTCATTTCTTCATCACTCAGGCCAAAGTAAAAATGGTTCTCTGCCCCGCCTCCCTTGGGGTCATCATAGGTACAGTCAATGTGCGTCCAGGAACCATTGATTTTTACAATGTTCCAACCGTGTGCTTCGTCCTTGCCCTGGTCGTTGATCGCATGAGCGCGAATCGTCATGTTCTCTATCCCAACCTTATCCAGCAGCAGCTGATAGGCAAGCATATAGCTCTCGCACACACCCGTCCCATCCAGAAGCACGCCGGACGCCTCATGTATTGTCAAAGTCATATCATAGTCCGCGTTCATAATGAGCCAGTCGTGAAACCAGAGCGCTTTCTGGTAGTCAGTTTTGCAAGACTCCTCGCACAGCTTGGCAAGATCTGCTACCTTCTGCTCTACCTCGGCAGTCCTGTCTGCGCTCTCTTCCTGAGAACCGGTTTCTTCCTCCGCAGCCGGAAGCGCTTCGTCCAGAACCTGCAGTCCCTCAATCGTAATCGTGTCTTCCTCCGCAGGCTCTGCGCTGGCAGCGTCCTCGCCCGGAACGGCCGTATCGTCGGATAGCTCCTGCTCCTGCAAAGGCTCCTCAACGAATAAATCCACCTCGTCGAAGCTATCCTCTTCCACTGCCTCTGCATTTAAAGCTACGTCTGCCGGCTCTTCCACTATCTCCGCATCCAGAGCCGCATCTGCAGACTCCTCCAGCAACTCGTCCACAGCTTCTGCTTCTGCCGCAAACGTCGGCGGGGTAAGCACGGAAGCCGTCATGCAGGCCGCCAGAAATCCGGCCAGCAATTTCTTTTTCAGATCTTTTCTCCTCATCGTTCCTCTCTCCTTTAAAAAGATTTGGGCATATTATACCATCCCTGCTCCGCAAATTCAATGTTTTTCACAACTCGTTTCTGACATTTGTTCACAATTCGTTTCCGCCATTTGCTCCCCAAAGCCCGCGCATAAATCATGCATTCTTTTCTGGCAGAGTTTGCAGGATTCCTTTCTGGCAGAGCACCTCTTCCATATAGTCAAGAATCCTGTCGGGAACATACGCGAACCGCTCCTTCTCCACCCAGACCACCTCGCGCTCCCGACGAAACCAGGTGAGCTGCCGCTTCGCAAAGTGCCTCGTGTCGCGCTTGAGTATGCGCACTGCCTCCTCAAGCGGATATTCGCCCGCGAGATAGTCCAGCATCTCTTTGTAGCCAAGCCCCTGCATCGATACCATCTCCCGCGTGCAGCCCGCCGCCTTCAGCGCGCGCACCTCGCCGAGCAGGCCCTGCGCCATCATCGCATCGACGCGCAGGTCGATGTTGTGGTATAGCCTCTC
>CANQWV010000193.1 GCA_947627645.1 uncultured Lachnospiraceae bacterium
GATGCGCATCTTTGCAAAGACCTTCTCCATCACGCCCTTCAGGGAGATCACGCCGCCCTGCCACAATACGAGCGCCAGCGCGCAGGAGGCCGAGAACGAGATCATCGAGAGGAACAGCGCGCGGAAGTGCATCGTGCGGATCGAGACCGTCCGCATCTCCTCCGTCGTCCGCTCAAAATCCTGCTGCATCTTGTCCTCGATCACAAGCGTCTTGATCGTCCGCGCCCCGGTGATCCCCTCGTTATAATTTCCGGTGATCTGGCCGTTGATCTCCCGGATCTTCCGGTTCAGCCCGACCAGCTTTTTCTGGAAATAGACCGCGCCGATCGCCGTCACCGGCACAAGCAGCAGCACAAAAACCGCCAGCCGCCAGTTCAGCAGGAACATCGTCACGACGATCCCGGCCAGATAGCTGAAGTTCCAGACGCCGTCCATCAGACCCCAGGCGATCCAGCCGCCGATGCGCCCCGTATCACTCATCACGCGAGCGTGAATGTATCCCACCGAATTCTGATTGTAATAGGAAAACGAGAGCGTCTGCAGATGGTCAAAGCTCTTCTGCTTCATGTCGCGGCCCACATACATCTCGATCTGGCAGGTCTGGTATGTGGAGATCGTGTTTGCGGCCACCTCGACCAGAATCACGCCGATGTACGCCGCGATGAACACGCCGAGCCCCGAGAGCGTCCCCTTCGCGACAAACACGTCGAGCGCATAGCTCTGGAACAGCGGCACAACGATATCCAGCACACTCCCGAAAATGCCGAGCACAACCATGCTTATCATGATTCCGGCGTACGGCTTCAGGAACGGAACCAGCTTCGGCAGCCCGAACCAGGGCAGGCGCACATACGCCTGCTGTTCACGTTCTTCGTTCATTCTGCGGCACCTCCTTCCGGACTCTGGATCTCATAGATCTCGCGGTACAGCCCTTCCTGCGCGATCAGCTCGCGGTGCGTACCCTGCTGCGCGATGCGCCCGCGCTCCAGCACAATGATCTGATCCGCGTCCATCAGCGTGGAAATGCGGTGCGAGATCAGAATCACCGTCGCGTGACCCATGTACTGCTTCAGGGCGCTGCGGATCTTCTCGTCTGTCTCCGTGTCCACCGCAGACAGGGAATCGTCGAACACCATGATCGGCGTGTTCTGCACGAGCATCCGCGCGATCGCGGTTCTCTGCTTCTGACCGCCCGAGAGCGTCACGCCGCGCTCGCCCACGACCGTCTGGTAGCCCTTCGAAAAGCGTTCAATGCTTTCATCGATGCAGGCTACGCGCGCCGCGTGACGGATCTCCTCCATCACCCCCGCCGAAGCAGCCGCATTGCCTGTGCCTTCCAGCGCTGCTCGCTCTGCCGCCGCGCCGTTCTTCGTGATCGCAATGTTTTCCTCGATCGTCCGTGAGAACAGATACGGCTCCTGCAGCACCATCCCGATGTTCGAGCGCAGCCAGGCAAGCGGGATATCCTTCACAGACACGTCGCTGACCGTAATCTCGCCCTCCTGAAGCTCATAGAGCCGGTTCAGCAGATGCATCATCGTCGACTTGCCGCTGCCGGTGCCGCCCAGGATGCCGAGCGTCGTCCCGCCCTTGATCGTCACGGAAATATCCTGCAGAATCTTCTCGTCCTCCGTGTAGCCAAAGCTCACGTTCTGGAAGACGATATCGCCGCTCATGTCCGGATACGCCGTGCAAGCCCTCTCGATCTCCTCCGTCTCTGAATTCAATATGTAGAGCAGTCGGTCCATCGACACGCCGGCCTTGCTCATCTCGGAAATCATCCTGCCCAGATGACGCACCGGCCAGATCAGCCTGCGGTTGTAGGAGATGAACGCGATCAGCATCCCGGCGGTCAGGTTTCCCTGCACGCAGAGCACCGTACCTGCCACCACAAGGAGCAGCAGCTGCAGCGCCATCACCAGGTCGCCCGCGGCCCAGAAGCCGGACAACAGCCCGCACAGCTTCATCCAGGCGTCCGTATAGAGATTGTTCTGTCTGCGAAAACGGTCGCGCTCATAGCTCTCGCGCCCAAACGCGCGCACCACGCGCACGCCGGTCAGGTTCTCCTGCGCGATCGACGACAGGACGCCCTCGTTCTCGTCGCATTCCTGGAACATATGCCCGATCTTATGGTAGAAAAAATACGAATACCCAATGATAATCGGGATCGAGAGAAACACAATCCAGAACAATGTCAGGCTCATGGACGCCATGACCACGACGCTAAACGCGATCAGCACCGCGATGTGGACGACCTGCACCAGCTGCTCCGACACAAATTCCCGCACCATCGTCACATCCGAGGTACAGCGCTGAATGATATCGCCGGTCTGGTTTTCCATGTGCCAGGAGTACGGCAGGCGCTCAATATGCGCGTAAAGAATATCGCGCGTCGTCTTCATCATGCGCTCTGTCGCCACAGAATTCAGATAATTGTTCAGATACTGGAAGACAGCCGAAAACGCGGCCGTCGCCAGGATCAAAAGCGCCGCCAGATAGAGATGGCTTATGATAAACTCCCTGCCGCCTGCCTCGTCCAGATAGCGGCGCACCAGACCAGGCAGGGTCTCTGTCTGGTTGCTCAGGCAGCCGTCCACCACGATGCGGATGACCTGCGGCGTCACCATATCGAGCGCCGCCACCACCGCCGAGGCGATAATACTCATAGTGAAATATCTCTTGCTCCCCCGCAGGAAGAGCAAGAGCATTGTGTATTTCGTGTAAATATGATTCTTCAGATTCGCAGCCTTTTTCATCGGCAGTCTCCTCCCCTGTTCCTGTCTCAAAAGCCGGGAGGGGCTGTCTGCAGCCCCTAGATCTGACCGGAATCTCCGTCGATTGGTATATCTTCCGTCTCCGGCTCTGTAATGTCAGATCCGGTATCTTCCGTCCCCGGCTCTGTAACGTCAGATCCGGTATCTTCCGTCTCCGGCTCTGTAATGTCAGATCCGGTATCCTCCATCCCCGGCTCCGTAACGTCAGATCCGGTATCTTCTATTCCCGGCTCCGTAACGTCGGATCCGGTATCTTCCGTCCCCGGCTCCGTGTCCGCTTTCTCCGGCGCTGCTCCGTCCAATGAGAGCACCGTGCACACAGAATCCCCCTTCGCGTAGGACAGCGCGATCTCATCGCCCTCCTCATAGCGGATGATATCGATAAAGTCCGTGACCGGCACGTCAAACACCTCGCCGCGCCCCTCGAGCATGACATAGAAATGCGTGTTTCCGTCCACGACCGCCTGCGCGATGCGCCGGATCTTTCCCTGCGCCGTCTGCAGATCGCCTCCTGCCGCGCCCTTGTTCTTAAGACCCAGCATTTTTACGTAGGTCTGCTCACACTCCGGCACCGTGTCGCCGATCGCCACGTTCTGGTAGCGCTGGATGTTTACCATCGCGTACTTTTTCACGAGACCCGCGTTGTCCTTCAGCGCGATGAAATAGGTCGGCTCGCCCGAAATATTCAACAGCAGCGGGAAGGTCGCACGGTAACCCAGGTTCTGCACCTGACCCTCGGCGGAGCCCATCGCGGAATACTCCTCCGCGCCTGCCACCTCATAATACTTCGTCTCCATCGTGCGCTGGTTCATGAGCACAAAGCCGACATTCGAGCGGTCGCCGCTGACAGAGGTCACGCCCGTGTACACCCACACGTCGTCGTCCTGCGCCAGATAGTTGTAGCCGTCCGTCGTCACAAGGCAGCCCTTCTGCCCGAGCACACTGTTGATAAAACCGTTGATCAGCGTGCCATGGTAATCGTAGAGCTGGATCAGCAGATCCGCCGGATACACGCGGTCCACCCAGATCGGGCAATCCTCCACATTCATAGACTCGCACTCGCCCGTCACTGCGTTGCAGAGTACAACTTTGCCGATTGTCTGCCCGCCGAACAGCCCGATTGAGAATTTTTTCACCGGGCAGATCCAGTAGGGCGTGCCCTCCTCGTCGATCTCAAAGCTGAGCTGGTCGAAGATGTAGGTCGGATAGTGGAACCGCAGGTGACGGTAGATGTTGCGGTTGAAGTACTCGGACTCCGAGTAGCGGATCCCCTCGGGGATCTTCACAAGCTCCGTGTTCTGCGTCGCCATGTCGATGCTGATATAGGCCGGGATGCCGTTCTTGCGGTTCGTGAACCACTTGATCGGGCTCGCGTACACCAGCGGCGTCACGCGCACCGGACGTCCCTTGTAATTGATCTGGGAGTAC
>CANQWV010000194.1 GCA_947627645.1 uncultured Lachnospiraceae bacterium
CTTTAGCGTGCCCTCGCGCTTGTCAACGCACCAGTAGACAAACGCCACGAGGAGCGTGACGATCGACGCCTCGCCAAGCTTTGTGATCAGCTCGAACGCGCCGTTTAAAACGCCGCCCGTGGCCTCGCGCAGATTCTGCAGCAACAATAAGTATTGAATATCCATTCTTTTATCCTCCTCTACTATCTGTCAGGAGATCTCCGTCCCAGATCAAGCAGCACCCTTCCTTGAAGGATCGGTCACTCTGCTTCCGGACAGAATATCTCTCTTGACAAAATACCTCTATATTATATTCAACCTTGAAATGCAAATTCTGTCAATGTGTTTTCACGAAACGTCCGGAACAGAACATGAACAGAACAGGTAAAGAACCGGGCTGCCCTGCTGCGGCAATCCCGGTTCCGCCTGGTAATTCTTTCAAAACATCGCAAGCAGAAGTTTTCCTGCTTTTTCCAATGATTTTTATTTGTCTTTGTATTCATTTTTCCGTTTTTGAAATTCTGTTTTTCCTGCGCAGGGTACACGCCTTAACCGCAGGCTTACCACGGAATCAGCGAATTCTCCAGTTTGTTGTCGCGCAGCATCAGCTCTGACACCGCCCGCTTCGGATCCTTCCCCTCGAACAGGACCTTGTTTACCTGCTCGATGATCGGAAGCTCCGACTCGTATTTCTCGGCGAGGCGCATGGCCGCGCGCGCGGAATAGACGCCCTCCACAACCATATTTACCTCTTTCATCGCCTCTTCCATCGTATAACCTTTCCCCATCAGGATCCCTGCGCGCCGGTTGCGGCTATGCATACTCGCGCAGGTCACGATCAGATCGCCGATCCCAGTCAGCCCGGAGAAGGTCTCAAGCTTGCCGCCCATCTTCATGCCAAGCCGCCCGATCTCCGCCATCCCCCGCGTGATCAGGGCTGCCTTCGCGTTATCGCCGTAGCCCATGCCATCCGCGATGCCGGCTGCCAGGGCAATCACATTCTTCAGCGCGCCGCCGAGCTCGATCCCGAGCATATCCGAGCTGATGTACACGCGGAAGCAGGGACTCATAAAAAGCTTCTGGAGCGTCCGCGCCGTCTCCTCGGTCGCCGCGCCGATCACGCAGGTCGTCGGAAGTCCCCGCGCGACCTCCTCTGCGTGGCTTGGCCCGGACAGCACCGCCGCGTCGGCCTGCGGAATCTCCTCATTCACAATATCGGTCATCGTATCCAGCGTCTCCTCCTCAATCCCCTTCGAGGCACAGACCACCACCGCCCCCTCGCCGACAAACGGACGCATCTTCCTCGCCGTCTCCCGGACACAGCTGGACGGCACCACAAGCACCAGCACTGGTTTTCCCTGCACCGCAAGCGCAAGATCAGACGTGACAAAGATCCCGTCCGGAATCCGCACCCCCGAAAGCTTCGACTCATGCAGCCTCGTCGTCTGGATCCTGTCCGCTTCCTCCCTGCGGTGGGACCACAGCGTCACCTGATTTCCATTCTCATGCAGCAGAATCGCGAGGGCCGTCCCCCAGCTTCCCGCCCCGATCACAGCTATGTCCGCCATACTCCTTATTATTCCTCCCAGATTATATTAATTCACAAAGCAAACGTATTTGCCGCCCCGACAGGCAAACGATGCGAGAACTCATTTCTTCGACAGATAGGTCTTTCTCTCTTCTCCGTGCAGAAGCCGCTTAATATTCTCCCGGTGCATCCAGAATGCGAGCAGCATCAGCACGACGCCAACCGCATACATTTCATTCAGCTGCGCCTGCGCCATGCCGAACATCCCGCGCTGCCCGAACACGATCAGCTCGATGACAAAGCCGACATAGACCAGCAGAGACCCCAGCGACACATAATGCGTCAGAAAGAGCGCCGCGCAGAAGATCACAAGCGAGATCAGCGTCATGATCCAGCTCGTCGCCAGGATCAGCCCCGCTGTCGCCGCGATCCCCTTGCCCCCGTGAAAGTGCAGGTAAAATGGAAAATTGTGTCCGAGGATCACCCCGGCGGCCGTGTACAGACTCAGAAGCGGCAGCACATCCCCATATCGTTCCCGGAACAGGACGCGCACCAGCAGCACCGCGAACACACATTTGAACGCGTCGCCCAGCAGTGTGACCGCCCCGGCCTTCTTGCCGAGCGTGCGCAGCGTGTTCGTCGTGCCGGCGTTCCCGCTCCCGTACTGGCGGATATCGATCCCGTGGAGCCTGCCGTAAATGTAACCAGTCTGGAACAGGCCAAAAATATATCCGATTCCCAGACACAGCAAACGTACCATCGCTATTTCTCCTTGTCCTTTCTCTCCCGGATGATGAACTTCAGGGAAGTGCCCTTGAAGCCAAACGTGTCCCGGATCTTGTTTTCCAGATATCTCGTATACGAAAAATGCATCAGCTGCCTGTCGTTGACAAACACCACAAAGGTCGGCGGCTTTACTGAAACCTGCGTGATGTAGTAGAGCTTCAGGCGCTTTCCCTTATCCGTGGGCGGCTGCTGCAAGGCCACGGCCTCCGCCATAATCTCGTTGAGCACGCCGGTCGCCACACGCATCGACTGGTTTGCGATGACCATGTCGATCGTCTCAAACAGCTTCGGCAGGCGCTGTCCTGTCTCCGCCGAGATAAAGAGAATCTCTGCATACGGCATATAAGAAAGCACGTTGCGGATATCGTCCCGGTACTTGTAAACCGTCTTGTCATCCTTCTCGATCGCATCCCACTTGTTCACTGCGATAACGATGCCCTTACCCCGGTCGTGCGCGATCCCCGCGATCTTGGCGTCCTGCTCTGTCACGCCCTCGATCGCATCGATCAGAAGCACCACCACGTCGGCGCGCTCCACCGCGGTAACCGTGCGGATGATGCTGTAGCGCTCCAGCTCCTCCTTGATCTTGCTCTTGCGCCGCAGCCCGGCAGTATCGATAAACACATAGTCTCTTCCGTCCCACTTCACGGCGGTGTCCACCGCGTCGCGCGTCGTCCCGGCGACCTCCGAGACGATCAGGCGCTTCTCGCCAAGCAGCTTGTTGATCAGGGAAGACTTCCCGACATTAGGCTTGCCGACGATCGCGATCCTCGGGCGCTCGTCGTCCTCCTCGTCCATCGCATCCATGTCAAAATAAGAGACCACCTTGTCCAGCATATCCCCGACGCCCAGCTTGTTGCTTGCGCAGATCGGGTTCGGATCGCCGATGCCCAGGTTGTAAAACTCATAGACGTCCGGCATATCCTTATTGAAATCGTCCACCTTGTTCACGACCAGCACGACCGGCTTGTGCGAGCGCCGCAGCATATCCGCGACCTTCGCGTCCGCGTCCACCAGCCCCTGCTTGTTGTCCACCATAAAAAGGATCACATCCGCGGTGTCAATCGCGATCTGCGCCTGATCCCGCATCTGCGCGAGGATCACATCGCTGCTGTCCGGCTCGATGCCGCCCGTGTCGATCAAAGTAAAATTAATATTCAGCCATTCCACATCGGCATAGATCCTGTCTCTCGTCACGCCCGGCGTATCCTTTACGATCGCGATGTTCGCTCCCGCCAGCGCGTTAAACAACGTCGACTTGCCCACGTTCGGGCGGCCGACGATCGCTACGATCGGCTTGCTCATCTGCTTCCTCCTTCTGTTCTGCTCTGCCCTATTCTGCTCTGCTCTATTCCGTTCTATTCTGTCCTCGGTTTTCCCGTGCCTGCCTGTCTCTGCCCAGCCCGACAGCATATCTGCACACCCACGCTGGTTCAGTCTGAGCCAAAACTGCAATCACCGTACATCTTCGCAGCTTCACGTCTGGGCCGAAACCGCAGCCTCGTCTGACCCGTCCTCTCTTCCGGTCACCGCCGCGACGAAATCCTGTCCGCTTGATTTTACAATACGCACTTTTATTTGTAAAGCGTTTTCCAGCTCCTCCACCGTGACGTCGTCCAGGAAAACCTGCTCCCCGCTGCGCAGCATATTGACCGGCAAAAGCAGCTCTGTTCCGAGCGGCAGGCCTCGCAGCTGTTCCATGAGGTCGGCCCCGGTGATCAGCCCGGACACCGTGATCAGCTCCCCAAAAAAGCGATTGAAAATCTCATAGACATGAACGCTCAGTCCAGGAAAGCACTGTTCGAGCTTCCCGCACAGCTCCCGGATCAGCGGCACGTCCACCCGCCCGTCGGCCAGCAG
>CANQWV010000195.1 GCA_947627645.1 uncultured Lachnospiraceae bacterium
GATACTGCGCTTCCTCCAGGTAATGGGTGGAGTAGAGCACCGTCTTCCCCCGCTCCTTTTGCTCCTTCATGAAACGGATGATCGCGTCTGCGCTCAGGATATCCAGCCCCAGCGTCGGCTCATCCAGTATGTAAATCTGCGGGTCCGCCATCAGGCAGCGCGCGATCGAGGCTCGCTGCGTCTGCCCGGTTGAAAGCTTCTCAATCCGGTTGTCCAGGAAAGCGTCCATATCCAGCACGTGCGAAATCTCCGCCGTACGCTCCTCGATCTGCTTCCGGTCAAGCCCGTACAGCTGCCCGAGAAAGCGCAGATATTCCCGGATGGAGAATCGCGGGTACAGCTTCGTATTGCCCGAAAGGTAGCCAATCGCCGCCTTTTTCTCTACCTCGTTCTCGATCACGGCACCGGCCTGCTCTGCGAAATCCAAATTGTCTCCCGCCTCAGCTTCCCCAACAATTCCGTAACAAACATCCTGCTCCGGCGCAGATGACGTCGTTGCTCGCTCACTGTCCGCGTCATAGCCGTCACTGCATGATTTTGAAACAGCAGTCGCCGACACGCACCGCGTCAGCCGGACCTCTCCGCTCGTCGGCGTCATCAGCATCCCGAGCATCCGCAGAAGCGTCGTCTTCCCGGCGCCGTTCGGCCCGAGAATTCCAATGATCTCCCCCGGACACGCCCGCAGCGACACATGATTCACCGCCAGAAAAGCTTCCTTCGCCGTCCTGCGTCCTTTCTTCACGCTGCGCTCAAACTGTTTGCACAATTCGATTGCCTCAATCATATCGCTCACCTTCTGTCCTTCCCGGCCGCTTTTCCCTCCGCAGCCAATTCGAAGCCATTCTTATCTATTCTTATTTGTTCTTAATCTGCTCTTATTTGCTCTTATCTGTTCTTATCTTTCCTTACTCCTCGTCCTCCCAGAACAGCTCGTCCAGTCCTTTCCCAAGCACGCGGCAGATCGCACGGCAAAGTTTGATCGTCGGGTTGTAATCACCCTTCTCGATCGCGTTGATCGTCTGCCGTGACACATGTACCGCGTCCGCCAGCTCCTGCTGCGACATATCCAGGAGCGCCCGCGCCGCCTTCAGTCTCAGATTCTTCATGCTTCGTCCTCATCCTCCCATGCTCCGCCTTTTCTGTATTTCAGCGCAAGCTCCGCCAGCAGCGCGAAGGACAGTACAACACAGAAAAGATTCAGACTGCTGATCTGCAAAACACCGTCCACCACCATCTCCCCCATACAAATATTGACGATGGAAAGCGCCAGATTTATAAACCCGATCAGCGTGAATATAATCTTCAGGCGCTGCTGATTCTCATTCAGGGAAAAGTACGCGTCGTGCCAGACACAGTAGGAAATGTGCACCAGCAAAGACAGGATGATGATCAGCCCCATCGCGGACGCCGCGCAGAGCGGAAACCGCTCAAAACCTGTCGCAAAAACCGCATAGGCCGCGTCGCCGATCATAAACGTGAAAAAGCCGTACTTGTACCCCTGTCCTCTCGCAGCCATCTGGCGCTCGTCATACTCGCTGCGGGGATTGCCGTTTGTCTTCGTGATCTTCATAAGAATCACCGCAATCAAAAGCCCGCCTGATATCCCTGCCAGGATACCCAGCATCTCATAAAAATCCCTGTCCATCAAAAGCCATCTCCTCTCTGTTTGCTTCTCTCGGCTAGCTATTTACCCTTCTGCTTGCTCTCGGCTTGCTATTCACCCTCTGCTTGCTCCCCTTGATGGCAGTATATATCTTGAATAGCATTTTGTCAAGTATATTTTACATATTGTAATAAGAATTGTAATAGAAAAAACTGGGGTGTATGTCGGTACACTCAGGTGGTAAATAGCAAGCCTAGACAGTCCAGCTTTCCATAGAGTACAGAAAACTTTTCTTTTGTTCATATATTAAATTTTTATGATGAAACAGAAAAAGTCCCCTTGGAGCTCCAAATACTCCAAAGAGACTTTCCAATCCACCTTACGGCATTTGCCTGCCACATCGATTAATTCCATCTTCCCCGTTATGCATTATGTTTATTTATGCTTCCAAAATTTTTCAACCGCTGAGACGGCCTCCGTCTCACTCAGACCATACTGCTCCTGCAGACACACAAGGGTCTCATTCCTCGACATATCTCTGCTCTCGCAGATAGAAACCAACTGACCGAAAATTGTGTCCAGCCTGCTATCCGATTCTTCCAGCCTGCGGGTTGACTCCTTCAGTCTGCGGTCTGATTCCTCCAGCCTGCGGTCTGATTCCTCCAGTCTGCGGTCTGATTCCTCCAGCCTGCGGTCTGATTCCTCCAGCCTGCGGTCTGATTTCTCTAGTCGTCGATTCACCTCTTCCAACTTCTGTTTCATGGCCTCCGCATCCTTTTTCGCAATCTCCGCCTCCTGCCTGGCCAACTGCGTGTTCCGGCGCTCTGCCTGTATGTCCATCTTCTCCATACTCGCAAACAGCTTTCCCATGCCGCTTTCCTCCAATCCCGCCAGCTTTTCCCTGGCTTCCTCCACCGGCACATTCATCTTCCGTAACAAAGTCCACAGAATATCCTGATAGACTGCCTTGATGTCCGCCGCAGAACCATTGTAGATCTCATCCACATAATCCCGCGAAGTATTGATCAACTCTGCGAAATCCTCCGGGTTCTGGATCCGGTTGATCATCATCACCAGGGACATCTCATTCTTCCGCTTCTTAAGGTCGTCGTTCTCATACCCGTGCACCCGCACCAGCTTATAAACGAAGTCCGGTATGTATTCCTCCAGCCCGTCCTGTAAGTTGATCCTGTCCGACAGGTGCAGATCCGCCGTCCAGTTTTTCTGCCCCTCATAGTAGACAATCGGGATAATGGGCGGATAGCGGAAGCTCTTCCTGCTGGTAGAGCCCTTTTTCAGCCCTTCCTGCCGCTTTTTGTAATCATACCAGATCACCGCCATATACCGGAGCAGCTGCATGGCCACGTCGTAATCCACGTCTGTCTTATGCTCCACCAGGGGAAGAACAAAGACCTCGCTTTCTCCTTCCCTGCCCCGGATCCGCACTTTTTTGACAGCGTCTGCTTCGAACGGAACTCCCAGGAAAGCCTGATAACGTTCTGTCACGTCCTCAATGTCCTCCGGCTGCAGGTTCTCGAAGATCGACAGGCCGGTGTAGTCCCTCAGGAACTGGCAGGTGAGCTTCCGGTTGTGGAAGATGGTCCGGCTGTTGGCGTCCCGGGTGTGCGTCTCAGGAGAATAGCCGCTCCCGGTTTCCGCCTGAGCGTCTTTTCCTTCTGTGTCCTGGGTTCCCGTGCCGTTATTTACAGTGTCTTTTGCTGTTACGTTTTTATCTGAAGTATGCTGCACTTTTGCAGCTTTATCCGTTGTATCTGTGTCTCTCGCAGATTCATCCGCTGCATCTGTTTCTTTTGTCGCTTCCCATGATGTGCTGATGCCTTTTACGGCTTCATCCGCAGGTTCTTTTCTTCTGTAGGAGTCAGTTCCTTTTGAAATCCTTCTCATCTTCTGAATTCCTCCTACAAATACTGTCGCATAAGGGGAAGGAACACATATCCAGGATGGAACTTATCGATGTGGTTATAGGTATTATATAGCAAGGGCACATATAAAGCAATGGCCTAAAGCGTGAAAACTTCGTGAACTTCGTGAAAAAATTCCTTTGTATATAATAAGAAAAAACCCGGATGTATGTCGGTACACCCGGGGATTCGCCTCTTTTTGAGATATTTAAATTGAGTTCTCAATGCGTCACAAAGAACATGACGGCAAAGAGCGCCGCGATCACCCATGTCCCTGCTTTTACGTCCCTTGCCTTTCCGATAAACACGCTGATCAGCACATGAGAAATCACGCCGAAGGCAATACCGTAAGAGATATTGTAGGTCATAGGCATCATCGCCAAAGTCAGAAACGCAGGAACCGCCTCCTCCGTTTTCAGCCAGTCAATCTGTCTGGCGCAGTTCATCATCATGATCCCCACATAGATGAGCGCCGCCGATGTCGCACAGCCCGGTACAAGCATCGCGATCGGGCTCAAAAACATACTGACAAAAAACAACGCTCCCGTCACTATGGCGGCCAGGCC
>CANQWV010000196.1 GCA_947627645.1 uncultured Lachnospiraceae bacterium
CACGCCCAGCACACCGCCGCACAGTGCGATCAGCGTGATCTCCACGAGGCTCGGCATATCGCACAGCCCTTCTTCCGCCCACAAAAACAGCGCGGGCATCGTGAAGATGGTGCCTGCGGCAAGCGACTCGCCCGCCGAACCGATCGTCTGCACAATGTTGCTCTCCAGAATGGAGTCCTTCTTCATAATGACACGGATCACACCCATAGACATGACTGCGGCCGGAATCGACGCGGATACGGTCATACCCACGCGAAGCCCCAGATAGGCATTGGCCGCGCCGAATACGATCGCCAGGATAATGCCCATGATGATTGATGTCACCGTAAATTCCGGCGTGATCTTCTCTGCCGGAATGTAGGGTTTGAACTCTTTGCTGTCTTTCATTTCCCATCTCTCCCTTTGCCAACCCATAATCTATTGACAGTCTATCATAGCCAGTGAGATTATAATAAAATATTGCAAGCTTTGCAAGAGCAGGCTTCTTTTAAGCAGGGCTGCCACTGCCCTGCAGCGCCAAATGAATGTCGGCAGCCGAGAAGGATCCGGCCTATTCTGCTTCCCGTTCAGAACAAGTTCAGAACAAGTCAGATCCCCTATTGTAAATCAAAAAAATTATATGATATAATAAATGCACTGTAGCAGCACGGAAAAAAGAGAAAGGAATGAGTGAAAATGAAACTATTTATCAAAGGCAAAATGTTCGACAATCTGGATAAGATGGCTGTGACCGGAGAAAACGACGAGGCGCTCTATTATCTCGAGCGTGACACCTCAGCGGGAGGTCATATGGTAACTGTAACCGGTGCAAATGGCAAAAAGCTCGGAGACATTGAGCAGCGGGGCGCCACGGGACTGGTTTCCTTTGCAGTTCTCAAGGACGGAGCAGAAGTTGCGGTTGTCGGACGAAAATCGAAGGTCTCGATCCAGCCGAATTTCGTCGTCAAAGGTCCGGACTGGGATGTCGCAGGCAGCATCGTCAGCACCAAATACAAAGTGACCAAAAGCGGCAAAAACATTGCGACCCTCAAGGTGGCGCTCTTAAAGAGTGAACTCGATATCACTAACGACGCGGATCCTGTTGTTGTGCTGGCTGTCGTTATGGCGATTCGCAATATGCTGTTTCGCGCTTCTATCGTCGGCGCTGCGGCGACAACGGCCGGGATATGACTAACTGACGCGTTATTTGAAAATGCACCAGTTTTGACTTTCTCTATGTCAAAACTGGTGCATTTAGAAATAGTGTCAGAGGTTGATTATATCAGCCTTATTTTACTTCCTTCTCGCAGAAAAGATCCATTTCGTCATATAATGTCCGATGCAGACAAACAATCCCATGATCGCGGTATAATCCAACAGGAAAAACAGAAGCGGCTCTTCAAAATCAAAGAACACAAACTGCTGCCGCAGCAGGATATAATTTCCCAGATTGCGCTTGACGAATGCGTACAGCCCATATACCGCAATCAGAACAGCCATCCCGCGGAGAATCCATTTGCGCGCGTTTGACGGTCTTTTCATCAGCTTCCCCGCCATGCCCATCATCATCCTCCGGTGCAGTCCGAGATGCAGCGACAGGAGTACATAGCCCCAATAAGCGCAGATCATGTGGACCGTTCTCGCGATGGAAGAAAACCCGTGTATATCCAGATCAAGCACATAACGGGACAAGACAATGCCGCTTGCCATCGCTCCAGCCATGCAGAGAAATACAAGCAGCACCAGTATTGTCTGAAAGACACGAAACATCGTGTATTTTCCCTTGAACAGATTCCGGCTCCACTTTCCGTTCAGGCAATGATGGATCACAAACAGCACGAACAGCGCAACGCCAATCCATTCATGCGCCGCCTCCCCTATCAGCGAATACGCCATAAGCAAAAGCAGCGCAACCGTCATTGAGATATCCGTGACAACCTTCAAGATCTGCTTTTTCTTCATAGCAGCTCCTCTGTCAATACACAAGCGCTGTGAAGGAAAGCTGCACCAGCTTACATATTCCATCCTGTGGAACATAGACTTCCGTCACCGCAAAATGGTGCGTAGTCTCTTTTCCACCCAGGAGCAGGCTGTAATTGCAGTCCGTGATCACGATCGCTGTATCGCCAAAAGTCTGCACCTGCTGACCGTTGATTTCGATCTTAGTAGGAACAAAGATCTTATCGGTAAAACACCTCATTTCTTCATCCAGTCCGCAGGTTACACCGATGTGGACAAACATACACGCCGGGTCTGCAACCGCCCTCATCCCATCCACATCCGCTTTCTCCAGCGCCGACCAAAATGCTTTTGACTGGCCTAATGCTTTTTCTTCCATGGTCAAACAACCCTCCCATCACAGGCATTCTTTTAGAACTTCGAACAATTCATCTTTCGTAAATTTCTTACAGCAGCCGCCGGTCAGGACGGTACTGTCCGCGATCGCCCTGAAATCGGTCGATGCGTCGATCCCCATCTCAGAGAATGTCATCGGCAATCCCACCTCGTGAATAAACGCCGCAAGAGCGTCGATGAAGGCGATCGCCAGCTCGTTCTCTGTCCTTCCTGCCGGGTCAACGCCCCACACATTCACGGCAAGACGCGCAAACTGCGGCGCGGCCTCCGGCAGCATATACTGATACAATACCGGGTGGATGACCGCAAGGCCTTTTCCGTGGTTGCAGTCGGTGTAGGCGCCAAGCTGATGCTCCAGCATATGCGCCTGGAAATCCGTGACCTTGCCGATCTTGAGGATCCCGTTTTCCCCCATCGCCGCCGCCCAGACAAGCTCGCTTCTCGCGGCGAGATCTCCCGGATCCTTGAGCGTGGCGCGCAGGTTGCGGATAATGTTCCTCTGGCATGCCTCGTTGATCTCATCGGAGAGATTTGTCTCCCGCGGCGCGCCCATATAGGTCTCCATGCAATGGGAAAGCGCGTCGAACGACCCGGAGACCACCTGGCTCATCGGCATACTCATGGTGTACGCAGGGTCAAGGATCGCAAAATCATAAAACGCTCCCCACAGCGGGCCTTTGACTTTCTTTTCCTCGTTCGTGATGACCGCGCCGTTGTTCATCTCCGCGCCCGTCCCAAATGCCGTCACGACCGCTCCCATAGGGATAAACTCCGTGGGGCCGCCGTGCTTCACCGTCTCAAGCTCCCACAGATCCTCCTCTGTCTTTGCCTGCGCGGATATCACCTTGCAGCAGTCCATCACGCTGCCGCCGCCGACAGCAAGGATAAAATCAATGTGATTTTCTCTCGCCAGCTTTGCCCCCTCCTGCACTTTCGCATAGGTAGGGTTGGACATGATGCCGGAAAATTCCGTGACCGTCTTTCCGGCAGCGGACAGCAGCTCCATCAGTTCCCCATAGATTCCGTTTTTCTTCACCGATCCGCCGCCATAGGCAAGCATTACATTCCTGCCCGTCTTCGCAAGCTCGGCGGGCAAATTTCCGACTGCCGCTTTCTCGCCAAAATAAACGGTCACCGGATACTTATAAGTAAAAGTGTTCATAACATAACCTCCGCGATGTTTCTAGGCAAACCTGCCGTGCAGCGCCCGGACAAAGTTCGGATCAAAGTGGTTGACGATCTCGCTATGCCCGATGTCAAACGACGCGATCAGATCCATCTCCTCATCCGTCAGCGAAAAGTCCCAGATATTGAAGTTCTGCTCCATCCGCTCCCGGTGAATGGATTTCGGGATCACCACGACGCCGCGCTGCACATTCCAGCGGAGGATGACCTGGGCTGCACTCTTTCCGTGCCTTGCGCCGATCTCAGTCAGGATCGGATTTGTAAAAATGTCATGCTTCCCTTCGGCAAACGGCCCCCATGCCTCCGGCTGCACTTCGTATTCTTTCATAAGCTCCAGCGCTTCCGGCTGCTGGAAAAACGGGTGGAGTTCTACCTGGTTGACCGCCGGAGTGACCTCAACCGTCTCGCAGATGTCGGCAAGGACATGCGGATAGCAGTTGCAGACGCCGATCGCGCGGATCACTCCTTCTTTATAGAGTTCTTCCAGCGCCCGGTACGCCCCGATGTAATCCCCCATCGGCTGATGGAGCAGATACAG
>CANQWV010000197.1 GCA_947627645.1 uncultured Lachnospiraceae bacterium
TCTGATCTCAATCGGCACGATCGGGCTGATCAAGGCAATCAATACCTTCAAGCCGGACAAGAAGATCAAGCTCGCCACATACGCCTCGCGCTGCATCGAGAACGAGATCCTGATGTACCTGCGCCGGAACAGCAAGAATAAGCTGGAGGTGTCGATCGACGAGCCGCTGAACGTGGACTGGGACGGCAACGAGCTGCTCCTCTCCGACATTCTTGGAACGGACGAGGACGTGATCTCGCGCGACATGGAGACCGAGGCGGAACACAGCCTCCTGTTTGACGCGATCTCAAAGCTGTCCAAGCGGGAGCAGACGATCATCCATCTGCGCTTCGGCATCAACACGCGGGATGGGGAGGAAAAGACCCAGAAGGAAGTCGCCGATCTGCTCGGCATTTCCCAATCCTATATTTCCAGACTTGAAAAACGCATCATCAAGCGGCTCAGAAGAGAGATTGTACGGTTTGAGTGAGAATTATCAGTACTTTTTCGCTCAGCAGGAGATATAAAAAGATATTTCCTCTTGCTTTTGGAGCCATGCCGTTATATACTTAATTTACAAAATATACTAAACGGAAGGAGTGTGTAACATTATGCCGCGTCCCAAGGGTTCCAAGAACAAGGCAACAATCAAGAAGGCCGCCGCAGCGAATAAAGATTTCGAAGCGATGATCGCTGAGAAGGTATCCGCGAAAGAAAGCCTCGCGGAGGAGATTGCTTCCATAGAAGAGAACATCGCTGCACTTAAGGCAGATCTGAAGGAAAAGAAAGCCGGACTGAAGGCGATTGACAAGGAGATTGTCAAGCTGGAGGCTCAGAAGGCTGCGTTTGACATCAAGCAGGCCGAGGAGGCGAAGCAGGCAGAATTGGACGAGCTGCTGAAGAAGCTGATGTCAGATGGCATGAGCGCAGGAGATATCCTGGAAAAGCTGAAATAATCAGCTGCGAACAGGCAGGTCCATATAGAATGATCCTACAATATATGAGAGACAGAAGAAGAGCCGACGGCAGGAAAAGCCGTCGGCCTTTTACGTTACGCGTTTTGTTGCCACCGGGGTCTACCGCATAGCTTCCGACGGGCTTTTTCGTCCTGCCAGGCCTACCGCACAGCTTCCGACGGGCTTTTTCGTCCTGCCAGGCCTGCCGCACAGCTTCCGACGGGTTTCCTGTCCCTCCGGGGTTATTTTCCCGTCATTCGAGAATCTTTTTCAGCTCGTCCATGAAGGTGTTGACATCCTTAAACTCGCGGTACACGGAGGCGAAACGCACATAGGCGACGGCGTCCAGATCCTTCAGCTTGTCCATCACGAGCTCGCCGACCGCCTTGCTCTCAATCTCCCGCTCTTCGAGATTGAAGATATCCATCTCGATGGCGTCGATCATCTCCTTAATCGCCTGGATCGGGATCGGGCGCTTGTAGCAGGCGCGCATCACGCCGGCCTCGATCTTCCTGCGGTCATACTGCTCCCGGGTCTGATCCTTTTTGATCACGACAAGCGGGATCGTATCCACCTTCTCATACGTCGTGAACCGCTTCCCACACGCATCGCACATACGCCTCCTGCGGATGGAACTGTTCTCATCCGCGGGTCTGGAATCCACGACACGGGTATTTTCCTGATTACAAAATGGACATTTCATTCTTCGCTCCTCCCAAGCTTCCCATTGACTGAATCTTAAATTATAGTCTGCAAATATCTCTTATGATTAGTATAAAGGAAGACGGAAATGCTGTCAATTGTGAAAAATAGAAACGAAACCGTTTTTTCTTTTTGTCT
This sequence comes from uncultured Lachnospiraceae bacterium, assembly GCA_947627645.1. GTDB lineage: Bacteria > Bacillota > Clostridia > Lachnospirales > Lachnospiraceae > Choladousia. The sequence goes on from CANQWV010000197.1 coordinate 1,776, forward strand.
TCCCGCGTATAAAATAGAAAAAACAGAACATTCCGGAAGGAGAGAACACAAATGAGAACAATGATCCTGGATGAAGAGACGATTGCCGCATTTGGCAGGCAGCTGTGCACAAATGAAAAAAGCTCCCGCACGGTCGAAAAATATATGCGGGACGCCGAAGCGTTCCGGCGCTTTGCAAAAGGGCGCGCGCTCGGGAAAGCGCTCACGGTAGACTACAAGAAATTCCTGATCGAGTCCGGAAGATATGCGGACAGCAGCATCAACTCCATGATTGCCTCCCTGCGGGGACTTTTCAAATTCCTGGAAAGGGACGACTGCAACGTCGCGCACGTCCGCACCCAGGAGACGCCGTACTGCCCGGAGAACAGTATCCTTACGATGGACGAGTATCAGAGACTGCTGAGAGCCGCGGAAGGCGACCGCCGTCTGCAGATGATCCTGAAGGTGATGTTCGGGACAGGGATTCGCGTCTCAGAGCTTGGCTGCTTCACCGTGGAGGCCATGAAGAAAAGCGGCCAACACACGACCATCCGCGTTTCCTGTAAAAAGAAAAACCGGGAAATACTCCTCACGGACCAGCTGAGGGAAGAGCTTCTGGCTTACATCGATGAGAGAGGAATCAGCAGCGGCCCGATCTTCTGCACCCGCAGCGGAAAGCCGCTGGATCGGAGCAACCTCTGGAAGCAGGTGAAGCATCTGTGCGTCATCGCGGGCGTCGACGAGGGCAAAGTATTTCCGCATAATATCCGGAAGCTGTTTGCGCGCAGCTTCTACGAGGATACCCACGACCTCGCGCAGCTCTCCTGTCTGCTCGGGCACAGCAGCGTCAATACGACGATGATCTATATCAAGAGAAGTGAAGGGGAAGTGCGGGAAAAGGTGGAACGGATGATGGAGGCGGCGCTGTATAGGTGCGGTGAACCCGGGACTTCCGATGAAGAAACGCAGGCAGCACAAGGACAAAAGCCCGGGAGCCAGAAACCGCAGGAAAACGGACAGGGGCAGAAACCGGAGCAGAAGAAAGCGGGAGGGCAGGAGGCCGAGAGCCAGGATGCGCAGAAAAACGGGCAGGGGCAGAAGCCGGAGCGGAAGAAAGCAGGAGGGCAGGAGGCCGAGAGCCAGGATGCGCAGAAAAACGGGCAGGGGCAGAAGCCGGCGACGAAGAAGAAAGCGGGAAAGCAGAAATCCAAAGGGCAGAACGCACGAAAACGAAAGCTGAAGAGGAGAAAGGCGAGAAGACAGAAAGCCAGGCGGTGACGGAGCAAAAAAATACCACATAATATGTATTATGTGGTGAAATATGTAAGCAGATACCACTGCCAACTCCTAAGTCGTGGTTTATGATAGCACTTTCACAGCAAAAATGCAAGAGATACATAAGTGGTAATTTCTGAGAATTGCTCAATTTTTAACCGTGCAAGAATTATTTTTTCTGAATATTTATCTATAATGTTCTGAATCGGCCATTTATACAGACAACCACGCGAGAATCTGATCGGGAGCATTCAATTCCGACCAAATTTTGGCGTGCAGAAAAAAGCCTTTGAGCACATGGAACGGAAGCCGCTGCTGGCGGATCTCCCGGATTTCCGCCTCCAGGTGCAAGAAGGCTCTTTTTATTCAGATTTTTTACGAAAACCGACCGCCAATCTTAGTGCTCCCGGGCGGTCACGGCACCCGGTTTACCACATAATACATATTATGTTGTTTCTGAAAAGCGGCATTGGTGGCTTCGGCGCTGAACGGATACGTCCTATCGCCACAGGCGCCGCAGGGCAACAGACAGAGGTGGAAGAGCATGGGGATCCGGCTATATGAGCACAACCAAACTGCATACGAATCGGCTCTTGCCATGCTGGCGGAAAAAGGCCGCGCGGCCGTGATCCATCCGACCGGCACAGGCAAGTCCTTCATTGGACTCAAGCTGTGCGAGGACTTCCCGGACAAGATTGTCTGCTGGCTTTCGCCCTCGGAATACATCTTCCGGACGCAGCTGGAAAACTGGCGGGCGGCGGGCGGCGTTGACACAAAAAGGAAGCGGAAGACAGTTGATATCACAAAAAGAGAGACGTCTACCGGAAAGTTGCCGGACAGCTCGGCAGGTAACACAGCATTCAGCGTGATAAGCGATACAGAAGCTGATCCGACTGTGAATGTGGAACAGCAGGAGCAGTTGCAGAACATCCGCTTCCTTACCTACGCACGGCTCATGCTGATGCAGGAGGACGAGCTGGCGGAAATCAGGCCAGACTACATTATATTAGATGAATTCCACCGCTG
>CANQWV010000198.1 GCA_947627645.1 uncultured Lachnospiraceae bacterium
CGTGACGTCCGCCACCTTCACCGTGTTGATGTATTTCCCAAGCCGGATGATCGTGCAGTAGTCCGCGGACTCCTTGATCTCCTTCAGCTTGTGCGTGATCAGGATGATGCTCTTCCCGTCCGCGGTCAGATTGTGCATGATCCCGATCAGCTCCACGATCTCCTGCGGCGTCAGCGACGCCGTCGGCTCGTCGAGGATCAGGATGTCCGCGCCGCGGTACAGCGCCTTGAGGATCTCCACCCTCTGCTGCATACCCACCGAGATATCCTCGATCTTCGCGTCCGGATCGATGGAAAGCCCGTATCGCTCCGAAATCTCCTGCACATTCTTCCGCGCGGTCGCCATATCCAGCTTCACGCCCTTCACCGGCTCCGTTCCGAGCACGATGTTCTCCGTCACGGTGAACGGCTGCACCAGCATGAAATGCTGATGGACCATGCCGATCCCGGCCGCGATCGCGTCCCTCGGATTGTTCATCTCGATCTGTTTCCCGTTCACCAGGATCTCCCCGGACGTGGGTCTGTAAAGTCCGTACAGCTGATTCATCAGCGTAGACTTGCCCGCGCCGTTCTCTCCTAAGATCGCGTGGATTTCACCTTTGTGGATCGTGAGGTTGATGCCGTCGTTCGCCGTGAAATCGCCGAACTTCTTGACAATATTGCGCATCTCGATCACCTTGGTGTTCAGATCCACATATTGTTCCGCCAAATTTATCCCTCCCTTATCCTGAATTTTCTATATAACAAATATTTTTAAACACGTTGTCCCCGATCTTGATCGCAGCCAGCCGTTCATATGCGGCCGGCTGAGCCTCAGGGCCGTCTCATACCACAAACACATCGCTCAGCCCGTACGGTAATCGGGTTTCAGAACCTTTTCAGATCACGACCACATCCTTCAGCCCGTACCCGGCCGCAATACCGGCCAGCTCCTGCAGAAAATCCTCCGCCGGGGGAGTCAGGCCTTTGTATTGCTCCCGCACGCCCATCGGGCGGTAGCGGATGATCTTGTACCTCGCGTCCAAACAGCCAAGTTTCGCAAGCAGGGCGCTTACCTCCCGCACCGTCTGACGGCAGTCGAACAGCTCCGGCACGACGACCGTGCGCACCTCCGTGAGCTTTCCCGCACGGGCCAGCCAGTCCAGGTTCCGGAGCACGCAGGCGTTGTCACACCCCGTGACGCGCAGATGATCCTCGCGCTCCCAGGCCTTGACGTCCAGCATGACGCCGTCCGTCACGGTCATCAGCTCTGAATCCTTCGAAAACTCATAGCTTCCGTTTGAGTCGAGCAGCGTGCCCAGCCCTTCCGCCTTCGCAAGGCTTAAAAGCTCCAGCAGGAAATCCCGCCACAGCGTACACTCTCCGCCGGACACCGTAATCCCGCGGATGAACGGCAGATTGCGGCGCACCTCGCGCATGACCTGCTCCGCCGTCAGCTCTCTCGTCCGGGCAGATGCGCCGTGCGGACAGTGACGGAAGCACTCGTCGCAGAACACGCACTTCGTGATGTCATAGTTTACACGCTCATTTTTGGTTGTCAGCGCGCCCGGCTTGCAGTACTTCACGCACTCCCCGCAGTGGATGCAGGCGTGGATCGTCTCCGGGTTGTGGCAGTACCGGCAGTCGAAGCCGCAGCCCTGCAGGAACACGGCGCTGCGGTTGCCCGGCCCGTCCACACAGCTGAAGGAAATAATCTTGTTTACCGTCGCTTTCGCCATATCTGCCTCTCCACCATACGTCGGGTGTGGTTTTCCTCTTTCATACACTTTCTGCATCGCCGGATCTCAGCGGATGCAGCAGTCTGATGTCTTGCAGTTCCTCGCCGGATCTCAGCGGATGCAGCGGTCTGATGTCTTGCACTTTCTCGCCGGATCTCAGCAGATGCGACAATTTAATGTCTTGCAGTTCCTCGTCGGATCTCAGCTGATGCGGCGGTCTGATGTCTTCCAGTTTTCACCGACCCTCAGCGGATACGGCGATCCAGAATCTTGCAGTTCTTCGCCGCGCCGAGGCCGAGGCCCGTGGTATTCTGGCGCACGTTCTGTCCCGCGTCAAGCTTCTCCATCTCGCTGCGCTTCACCAGATAGCCCGTCACGCGGATGACGTCGCTGTCGCTCGCGTAGAAGGACAGATAGCGGATGTCAATGCCGAGGCTGCCCCGGATGATATCCAGCACGTACTGCGGATTCTTATGTACCGTCAGGTCTACCGGGAAGATGTCGCCGGTGCCGGACGGGAAATATTTGTGAAACAGCTTGATGCAGTTCAGATGATCGACCAGCTCGTCCGGCTCCTCGCCGATCGGGATGCGCGTCCCCGGCGAACAGTCGTGATCGGACTCAATCCCGACCTGCGCGTGGAGCAGGAAATGATGATCCGTCGCCTCACAGTAGGGATTGAAGTGATTTTTGTTGAAATCGTCGATGATATCCATGATCTCCACGCCGAGCTGGTTCGCCCTGTCGCTGTGGCCGAAGCGCTCTGTGCAGCCCTCCTTCTCAAGAAGCAGGTTGACGCACTCCGCAAGGCCTACAAGACCGAACATCGCCGTGAATCTGTCCCTGTGCACGAAGCCTTCCTTCGCGAGGAAGCTGTCCTTAAACCAGCCGCTCTCCTCCACGAGGAAGCGGATCCGCTCGTCCATGTAGCGCGCCATCACGTCGCACACATGAGGAAGCACGTTCGTCTTGAAATCCTCGATGTTCTCCGCCTTCTTCGCGATGTTCGAGAGGATCAGGCGGCTCAGCGTGTAGGATCCGCCGCCCTTCAAAAGCCCGTTGTAGCAGCTCGCGATGCAGTAATCGTCCCCCAGCTCGCTGCGGAACATCTCGTCGTTTGCGAAGCTCGGCTTCGCCGAGTGCAGCGCGCACCTGACGCCCGCCAGGATGAAATCGTCCGGCGTGTCCTTGCTCACGCGCATCGTCAGGTTTGGTACCGCGTTCTCCAGCTCCGACTCCACCTCCATCAAAAGATAGCCGAAACGGCTGGCCTTCGGGCCGATATCCGAGTGACAGAAGGAGTCGAGGATTGTGCGGTCGATCGTCGTCAGCCACAGGCGCAGCGCCTTCTTCACCGTCTCGTCGTCCAGATCCTCGATGTACGGCCCAAGCAGCTCGTCGAGGTCGCCGATGAAGACCGGATAGTTCGTGATGCTCGGAATGTTGTGGTACATGATCATCAGGTTCGTCAGCGCCTCGGCAAAATCCTTCGCCGGCCCGAGCTGCAGGAATTCGCTGCCCTCGCGCAGGAACTTCGGGAAATCGATGCAGATGTACCTCGGACGGTACGGCGCATCCCCCTCGAACAGGTTGCAGATGCAGCGCGTGTCGATGTCGCAGCGCATCAGCTCGTCCAGCTCCTCCGGCTCGTCCAGCACCGTCATAAAGTTCTCCGCGTGCCGCGCGAGATAAGTGACCTTCTGCTCATGGGAGCTCGTCGGGTCGACCAGAGTGTTGTAGATTTCCTGCCGCTTTTCCTCGATGATCTCCGGTGTCAAAACTCGTTTCATAAATCCCTCACCTCATATTTCATTCGTTGAAAACCCATGCGTAAAGCTTATTTTTAACAATCCTTGAAAGAAGGGACTGCTGCAAAATAAGATAAATTATTTCACAACAGTCCCCTCATCATTCACCCTTTACAGTATTCCGAAAACCCGGGCCATTGTCCGCTCCGGGATGTTCCAGTTCGAATTCCCGTCTTTCCGGTATTCCGAAAACCTCCGGAGCATTGCCCCCTGCCCGCATTCCGGAAGCGTTACCCTTCTCTGTCCGTGTCGGATTACTCGAGAACGAAATCCGGGCACTCTTCCGCTGTGGTCGGAACCACTACGTCGCCGGAAAGGATCGACTCCTTCGCTTCCTCAACCGCCGCGATCACATCGTCCGGAAGAAGATCCTGGGTCGGAGCGATATCAACGCCGCCGTTCTCCAGGCTGTACTGATGCACGCCGCCTGCGAACTCGCCGGCCAGAACGCCCTCAGAGATCGAGGTAGCCGCGATGTCAACACGCTTCATAGCGGAAGTGATGATCGT
>CANQWV010000199.1 GCA_947627645.1 uncultured Lachnospiraceae bacterium
CCCGCGGTAAACGCGATCGCGTCCACGCCGTTCATTGCGGCCACATAAGAGCCGATGTACTTCGCGACACGGTAGCTGAAGACCTCGATCGCGTTCTCCGCCAGCTTGTTGCCGGAATTCATGCCCTCCTCGAGATCGCGGAAATCGCTGGAAAGGCCGCCGGAAATGCCAAGCACGCCGGACTTCTTGTTCAGGACGTTCATCACGCCCGCGATGTCCAGATTCTCCTTCTTCGCAATGAACTCCATGATCGCCGGATCCATGTCGCCGGAACGAGTGCCCATCACGAGACCCTCAAGCGGCGTAAGGCCCATGGAGGTGTCCACGCACTTGCCGTTCACGACCGCGGAGATGGAAGCGCCGTTGCCCAAATGCGCGACGATCACCTTGCTGTTGTTCTTGTCCAGACCAAGGAAATCCACCATATGCTTCGACACAAAGCTGTGGCTCGTGCCGTGGAAGCCGTAGCGTCTCACCTTGTACTTCTCATAATACTCGTATGGAAGTCCATACAGATATGCCTTCTCCGGCATCGTCTGATGGAAGGCGGTATCGAACACCGCCACCATCGGCACGCCCGGCATCAGCTCCGCGCAGGCGTGAATGCCGATCAGGTTCGCCGGATTGTGCAGCGGAGCCAGGTCGTTGCACTCCTCGATCGCCGCGATCACTTCGTCGTTGATCACGACAGAGCTGGCGAACTTCTCGCCGCCGTGCACAACTCTGTGTCCGACCGCATTGACGTCAGCCAGGCTCTTAATCGCGCCGGTCTTCTCATTCACAAGCGCGTCCAGGACCATCTGGATCGCCTCCTTATGCGTCGGCATCGGGGCGTCCGTCACTTCCTTATCCCCGCCCGCTTTCTGGTAGGTAAGCCTTCCATCGATCCCGATGCGCTCGCACAGTCCCTTTGCAAGCACTGCCTCTGAGTCGGAATTGATCAGCTGATATTTCAGCGACGAGCTCCCGCAGTTAATTACCAATACATTCATTTTCCATATTCCTCCGTTCTCTTAAAATAAATAATCCCTAAAATATAAGACATCACGCGGCGTGCCCCTGCTGCAGAGCGGCAGAAGCACGTCCGTGACCCGTTGTCTTCTTCTCTTACTTGTCCGCCGCCTGGCACTGAACCGCCGTAATCGCCACAACGCCGACGATATCGTCCGCCGAGCAGCCTCTGGACAGATCGTTGACCGGAGCCGCGATGCCCTGGGTAACCGGGCCGTAAGCCTCGGCCTTGCCGAGCCTCTGCACAAGCTTGTAGCCGATGTTGCCCGCGTCAAGGTTCGGGAAGATCAGAACGTTCGCCTTACCCGCAACCTCGCTGTTCGGAGCCTTGGAAGCGCCCACGCTCGGAACGATCGCCGCGTCAAGCTGCATCTCGCCGTCGAGCTTGAGGTTCGGGTACTGCTCCTTCGCGATCTTCGTCGCCTCTACGACCTTGTCGACCAGCGCGTGCTTCGCACTGCCCATCGTGGAGTGGGACAGCATCGCCACCTTCGCCTCCTCGCCTACCAGAAGCTCGAAGGACTCCGCGGACGAAGCGGCGATCGCAGCCAGCTCCTCCGGAGTCGGATCCTGTACCAGACCGGAATCCGCAAACACGAAAGCACCGTTCGCGCCGTACTCGCAGTCCGGGACGATCATCAGGAAGAACGCGGAGACGAGCTTTGTGCCCGGCTTCGTCTTCAGGATCTGCAGGCACGGACGAAGCGTGTCCGCCGTCGAATGGCAGGCGCCGGATACCATGCCGTCCGCGTCGCCCATCTTCACCATCATAACACCATAGTACAGATACTGGTTCAGGAGAATCTCCTTCGCCTGCTCCGGGGTCATCCCCTTCTTGGAGCGCAACTCGACCAGCTTGTCGATATAAGCCTGAGTCTTATCGTTCGTCGCCGGATCTACGACAACCGCGCCGGAAATATCCAGACCCTCGCTGCCCTTCTTCACCGCTTCCTCACTGCCGACCAGGACAATGTTCGCGATGCCCTCCGCGAGGATCTTCGCGGCAGCCTCGTACGTTCTGCGGTCCTCCGTCTCCGGAAGTACGATCGTTTTTTTGTTCGCTTTTGCCTTTGCTTTGAGAATGTCAATAAATGCCATGATTCATGGACTCCTTTCCCTTATGTTTCGCCGCCGCCCTCTGTGTGGCTGCAGCGTAATATAGTTTGTTTCGATTATACCCCATATTTTTACAGTGGACAAGCTAAAATTTGCGTTGCGGATTGCTTTTTTGTCTGCTAAAATAGGGAAAATTCGTTATGTACAAAAATTAAAACACGATCGTGTGTGTCTGCGGCGTAGTTTTGGACGGCAGCCGGCCACACACCGGAGGGAAGTATGCGCACAGTCGGGATCATCGCAGAGTACAATCCGTTCCACACCGGACACGCATATCACATCAGGAAGGCAAAGGAGTTGTCAGGGGCAGACTATGCCGTTGTCGCCATGAGCCCGGACTTTGTCCAGCGCGGGGAGCCTGCCATATTTGACAAATACGCCCGCGCGCGTATGGCGCTCCTCAACGGAGCCGATCTGGTCGTCGAGCTCCCGGTCTGCTGCGCGACAGGAAGCGCGGAGACCTTTGCGCTCGGAGGAGTTTCTCTGCTCGACCGTCTCGGGGTCGTCGACGTGCTCTGCTTCGGCGCGGAAACGGCCCGGCCGGAGCTCTTCCGCAAGATCTCCGGAATCCTTGCAGAGGAGCCCAAAGAATTCTCAGAATTGCTTCGCCGCCTGCTGCGTCAGGGCAAAAGCTTCCCCCAGGCGCGCGCGGCAGCGCTCGCAGAATATCTCCGCAAGTCCGGCACATATGAAAACGTGGAGGCTGGGGAAGGCCATCACGAGAAGCCGGAATATCTCCGCACGACCAGCACATATGAAGACCTGTCGGAGCACACTCATCCGGAGCATTTTCTCGCCTCCCCAAACAATATTCTTGGCGTCGAATACTGCAAGGCGCTTTGCAGGCTGCACAGCAGCATCCAGCCTCTGCCCATCGAGAGAACCGGCAGTCAGTTCGGCAGCCTGTCTCTCGACGGGACATACTGCTCCGCAGCCGCGCTCCGCAGCGTCATCCGGGAAGGGAAGCGGCAGAAAAAAGCTCTGTCCTATATTCCGGAAAACTGTCAGGGACTCTTCCTCTCCGTATGTCAAAACATCGTAACGTCAGAAGAGCTCCTGCCCTTTCTCGTGCAGAAGCTCCTCGCCTATGATTCTTTTGATTTTATCTCAGATATCTCTTCTGACCTGTCCGACCGTATCCGGAATCTGCGCTGCGACTGTGTCGGAAAGAGCTACGAGCAGATCGTCGCCCTTCTGAAAACCCGCGAGCGCACAGAAACGCACATCCGGCGCGCCCTGCTTCACCTGGTGCTCGACATCCGCGAAGACGACATCCAGGCACTTCGCGCTGACGACCCGGCGTCCTATGTAAAGATTCTTGGCTTGCGCAGAGACGCCTCGCCTCTGCTCCATAAGATCAAAGAAAACGCCTCCCTGCCCATTCTCGCAAAGCCAGCCCACGCATCAAGGATGACAGGCAATCCTGCAAGACGTCTGTGGAGCCTTGACCTCTTCGCGTCTCATCTTTACCGCGGCATACAGGCAATGCGCGCGCACACGGAATTCCGCCCGGAGTACCGCATCTCTCCGCTCATCCTGTAGCCCTGCCTTTTCGATCTCTCCCGTTTCGTCCCGAACAGGACTTTTGCAGACTTCCCTGCCTGTCAGAACTTCACCATCTGCCCTGTCGCCGCATCGTAGTACATATCGTCGTTGACCTCGCCGTCGTACTCCTCATCCGCATCCTCATCGTCCCCGCTGTCCGCCGGAGCCTCGGTCGGGGCCTGCGTCTGGGCCTCGGTCGGCGCCTGCGTCTGAGCTTCGGTCGGAGCC
>CANQWV010000200.1 GCA_947627645.1 uncultured Lachnospiraceae bacterium
AAATCATCCTCTTTTATTGCGGATGTATTTACCCCACGATATAGTCACATCATTTCAGGTTTTCGGACAGTCTCCCCATCGGAGAAACAGACGTAAGTACCATGGTCGCTGCCATCAATAGTGCAATTCTTTTCTTATGCATATTGAATCCTCCTTTAAAAATATTTGTTCTAAGGATAACCCTTTTTTCTAATTTTTTCAAGTAAAGATTTCCTTTTTTGTGACATAAGTGAAAACTTTATTTCCACTCTGAAAGGAGCTGAGCGGATTTTAGACTTTTCGTTTCACAGTGTCTGTGCGCGCACACAGCAATCCTTGTCTGCAAATGAAATTCCATACGCGATAACCTGGTATTTTTTCCGCTGATATGGCCACGCATACTGCTTTTCCCGGATCTGCTCCAGCGCCCTTTTGCTGTCGTTTTCCAAATCCTCATAGTTCGCTGAACGCTTCGTCTCGATAAGCGCTGCCCTGCGGTTTCGGTCGTCTTCAACGACAATATCGCTCCTGCCCATACCCATCTCATAATTTGAACGAACCGGATATCTTCCATTCAGCAAAAGACCTGTCAGAAGAGCATGATAATAGTTTTCATGATAATCATGGTAGCTGATTGTGTCCAATAGAATATTGCGGATCCTTTCCTGAAGCGCGGCGGCATCGCCATTCCAGATCTCCTCATACAGACCGGCCCGGCCGGGTTCCGCCACTTTTTCAGCAAACCATTCCTGCACCTTCTCGATAAACAGCTCCCGGATCTCCCGGTTCGGAAGTTCAAGCCGCGCCATTCCCCTGCGCCTGGAAACGCCCGCTCTGTCCTGCGTCAGATATCCCGTCTGATAGAGTACGCTCCACAGCAGCTCCTTCTTGTTCAATTCATCGTAAGTCAAGTTCAGGATCAGCTTCTTCTCCAGTGCTTCCCCTGCGATCAGCCGCTCGATGTCCCGCTGCTCCGCGGCGTCCGAAACATCAATGAGCCGGCGCACCAGCTGGTTGGAACTGCTGTTGTCCCAGTACAGATCCGGCTCCGTCTCCGGATTCACCCTCAGCCGGTCACAGTGGTTGATCACATCCCAGGGGCAATAGACGTCCGTCTTGCCGAAACGGTAGCCGTCATACCATTCCTTTATGCCCTCGTAAGCGTCGGACAAACCGTAATCCTCCAACAGCTTTCTCACTTCCGCGTCGGTAAATCCGAAAAATTCGCCAAACCGCTCGTCTGCGATCGTATCGACCTTCAGGTTATTGATCCCGGTAAAAATGCTCTCCTTGGAAATACGCAGACATCCTGTCACAACAGCGAAGCAGAGATCCGGGTTCGTCTTGAAAGCCTCCTCGAAAAATCCCCTCAGGAAATTCACCATCTCAGAATAATAGCCGTTTTCATTCGCCTTATCCAGCGGTACGTCATATTCGTCGATCAGAAGGATCACTTTCTTCCCATAATGCGCGTGCAGCATCCGCATCAGGATGACGAGCGCAGAGCGCAGTTCCGCAGCGCTGTTTTTCTGGCAGTACAGTCGCTCCATCCGTCTCCTGTCCTGCTCTTCTACTTTGTCGCTCTGCAGCAAAAATGATAATCGCGCGCACTCATTCGCAATCAGCATGGACAGCATTTCCATCGCTTCCTGATAATTCAGCCCGCTGACTCCCTTCAGGGAAAGGAAGACTACCGGATACTTCCCCTGATACGCGTCGCAGAGCTCCCGATCCTGGCTGATGGCAAGCCCGTCAAACATGGATGGATCCGTACCTATTTCAAAAAAGGATTTCAGCATACTCATATTCAGCGTCTTGCCAAAACGTCTCGGCCGGGTAAACAGATTTATATCCCCCAATTCATCCAGTATCCGCCTGACCAGCATGGTCTTGTCCACATAGTAATAATCCATTTCAATTATTTTTTCAAACAGATCCACGCCAATCGGCAGTTTCTTCTTTTTCTCCATTTCAGACATTGACCTACCTCAAACAAAAAATTATACGCGGGACATTCCGAACATGGCTTTATTATATGGGATTCGGAGGGAAAAAACAATGATTTGTTTCGATACGAAATTGTACCAAAATCAGAAACATAATTATAAAATACAAACCCCGGAACAGCCGGTCTCTCAAAAGAGAGCGCCTCCGGCTGATCCGGGATTTTCCTGTTTCAAGCTATCGCTTTCCGGGGCTTCTGCCCGGTCATGCGCCTAACATTTCACTATGCGAATAACTTTCACATTTCATCTCAACTGCCACGTTCCTGGCCTGGAACTCTATTTGGCTTCATCAAACGTCACGCACTCGGTCTCCCTGCATTCGCAGGCCGCCGCCCCCGCGATGTCCACGTGCTCCGCCCTGCAGACGCAGTCGTCGTTGTACTTGCAGTTCTCCGCCTCGCACTTGATTTCAATGTCTGCGGTCGGGCCGCCGACAGAGCTCTTCACGCTGTCTCTTTTGCGCTCCTCAAAGCTCTGGCAGCAGGTGTCCTGGCAGGCCTTCGCCTCCTCGCCGCCGACCTTGATGTCGCCCTTGCCGCAGTACATCGCGTTGTTGTAAATACATTTCTGTGCGGAACAAACTAATGCTGGCATAGTTTCTACCTCCTGGATTTTTGTATTGCGATCCGGCGTCCGTCTCTCAGGAACAGCTTCGGCTTCTCTATAAATACGACTTGAAGCTTCTCAAGCCCGCCATCCTGTTCCGGATCGGAAAACGGATCGTAGCATGTCAGAGGTAGTATCTGCATTTTCGTGGGTATTATACGCAGTAAGCGCACATTGTCCTGACGTCTTTCTGCTTTTCTTCCCGGCGATGCCTGTCCGCGCAGTTCTCCATATACTTTGTACGATAGGCCCCTCTTATGCCAGATACCTGTCCGCGCACATCGCCGCGTTTCTCCATATACTTTGTACGACAGGCTCCCCCTTATGTCAGATGCCTGTCCGCGCACAGCACTGCGGTTCTCACATCAGCTTGCCCGCACTTCCTGCCGCATGAACCCGATGTACGAGCCGCCAAACGCGATCAGCATCAACGCCGCCAGCCCGGTCAGATGCGGCCAGACAAGCAGCAGGCTCTGCCCGAGGCTTAAGTATCCGCTGACCGCCCCGACGAGCTGATCCATCGTCACGATGTTGACCGAGCGAACCGTCGGGTTCATGATCGTGGAGACCGCCTCACTGTACAGATAGTACGGCGAGATCCGGTTCAGTCCGAGCTCCAGCGTATAATTGTTGTAGGAATTAACCAGCGCGTGGTATTCGTCGCCGACCGGATACACCGCGTTCGCGATGATGTTCGACACAAGGCTCATGAAGATCGCGAAAAAGACCCAGAGTGCGATCGAAGCGAGCGCCGAGGTGGCCGCGTGACGGCACACCACGGAAAACCAGATCGACAAAGCAAGCCAGAACGCCACATAGACCACTGTGAACGTCAGGAACACGAGAATTCTCCAGACCTCCTCCCCGGAAGGCTTCACGCCCGTGGCAAGCACGCCGACCGCGCCCACTCCGATTCCCATCGTGTAGACGATCGCCGCGATCACGGCCGTGCCGGCCAGGAATTTCCCGATGATGATGGAGTCCCGGTAGATCGGCTGCGACACGAGTCGGTTCAGCGTGCCGCCTGCGCGCTCACTGTTCACCGCGTCGAAGCCGAGCGCCAGGCCGATGATCGGCCCCAGCAGCGCGAGGAAGGACATAAACGACGGGATGGAATTCCCGCTTGTCGTGTACAGGCTGAGGAACAGATAGTTGCTGTCCTGGACATCTCCGAGCCCGGAGACCGCCCCGTACAGGCTGGCGAACCCGGTGCCGCCGATCAGCAGCAGAAGGATCAGGAAACGCCTGCTCCTCAGGTGATCGGCAAACTCCTTGTGAAACAGCGC
>CANQWV010000201.1 GCA_947627645.1 uncultured Lachnospiraceae bacterium
TGGTGCTCATGGTCGTGCTCATCATGCTCATGACCATGATCGTGGTCGTGATGATGCCCACAGCCGCACTCCTCGTCATGCTCGTGATGGTGCTCATGGTCGTGCTCATCATGCTCATGACCATGATCGTGGTCGTGATGATGCCCACAGCCGCACTCCTCGTCGTGCTCGTGATGATGCTCGTGGTCGTGCTCATCATGCTCATGATGGTGTTCACAGCCGCACTCCTCGTCATGCTCGTGATGATGCTCATGGTCGTGCTCGTCATGCTCATGATCATGCTCGTCGTGGTCGTGATGATGGCCGCAGCCACACTCCTCATCATGATCGTGATGATGATGCTCATGCTCTTCCTCGAGCAGCATCTGCGCGAGCACGTCGCTCTCCTCCATTGCGCCCAGCATCTGCGCGCCGGTCAGCTCATCCCACGGAGTCGTAACGATCACGGCCTTCGGATTTTTCTCGCGGATCATCTCCGCCGCCTGGAGCTGCTTTTCCTCGGAGAGCTTCTGTGTGCGGCTCAGGATGATCGTCGCCGCGCTCTCAATCTGATTGTTGTAAAACTCGCCAAAATTCTTCATATACATCTTGATCTTGGACGCATCCGCCACGGTCGTGAGCGCGTTCAGCACAAGACCCGCCTCATCGGCCGCGTCTTCGACCGCCTTCCGGACGTCAGACAGCTTGCCGACCCCGGACGGCTCGATGATGATGCGGTCCGGCGCAAACTTCTCCGTAACCTCTTTCAGCGCCTTGCCGAAGTCGCCGACCAGCGAACAGCAGATGCAGCCGGAATTCATCTCCGTGATATTGATGCCGGCGTCCTTCAGGAAACCGCCGTCGATACCGATCTCGCCGAACTCGTTTTCAATCAGCACGATCTTTTGTCCCGCAAATACATCCTGGATCAGCTTCTTGATCAGCGTCGTCTTCCCAGCTCCCAGAAATCCTGAAATAATGTCTACCTTTGTCATTGTGATCCTTCTTTCTGTTAAATATGTTATCTTCGTATAGCTTGTCGCCGCCGAAGTGAATGAACACGACTATCGTACACCAAATCTCCAAAGTTTGCAAATTTTTTTGCGACAGTCACACATAAAAACAGATGGCCTCTCAACCATCTGCCTTTTGTCTTTTTTATACACGCGCTATTTCCAAAGGAGCCGTCAATCCTTTTTTTCCTCAGCCGTCAATGCGCTGTCGAACAATTTGATCAGCTCAAGCGCGCTTCTGAAGTTCTGGGTGATATTCTTCTCCGTCCACAGGATCGACCCTTGCCAGGTCGCATTTTCACAGCGATCGATCTGTACTACAAATTTTCCTGCCGATTTCTTTTCCATTGCTTCACCCTCTATCCTTTGGTCTGATGTCTGATCCGAAATCCCTGCCTGGTATCCTGGAGCCTATGTGTATCCCACCGTCCGCTTCCGGATTACATTGCGAAGCTTACAGAGCTCATATTGCTGCCTTCTTCCGTCTCAGCAGTCACGTTGTTTACGCCCGTCTCATCGATGTGAAGCACTTCCTGCGTCTCTACCGCGCTGTCGATCTGAACCGTCTTGAACTCAATCTGTGCGTATACACTGCCGTCTGCCAGCTCTACTTCCGCCCCGTCTACCGTAAAGGTCACATCGTAAAAGCTGTACTGTGCGTCCTCGCCTGCTCCGGTGCTCGCCGCTGCCGCTGCCTTCGCCGCCTCATACTCGGCGCTGCCTGCCTCGAGCTTTCTCACCTGCATCTCAATATTCTCCGGAAGCTCTGCCGCCGCGGTTGCCGTAATCACTACTTCGTCGTTCTCGAAGGTGAAGCTCTGCGCCGCCGCCTCGGTACTCTCCTCGGTCTCTTCCGCTGCGTCATCCTCGGTCTCCGCTGCCTCGGCCTCTTCCACCTCAGCCGCTGCCGCGTTGTCCTCAGTCTCTGCGGTCTCCGCCGCCTGCACTACCTCTTCCGGAACCTCAGCCACCGCGATCGTCTCAAAGCCGAGAACCTCGATCTCCATGGCCGGAACTGCCGTCTGAGCTGCCATCTCTTCTGTCGCCTCGAAGGATTCCTCAACGATGAAATCCTCTTCTGCCATCGCCGGAGCGTATACCATAAATGCTGCCATCGCTGCTGCAAGAACCATTTTCTTTACATTCGCCTTCATCATTTTGTCGTCCTCCTTCTATTTTCTATCTATGCTTAAGAATCTGTTTTCGTTTTGTTGATCTAAGTGTAACACACATACTCTTTCGCAAATTATTTCGTCAGCATCTTTTTCTGCATTTTTTAAATATATCGCGAAATTTTTTTCGGCTTATAATACTCCGCGCGGAGCTGCCCAGACCCCAGCAGCCAAAAAGAAAGCGGATTCCGAAGAACCCGCTTTTCCGATTCGATAAGCCTGCCCATGCGCTCCGGCATATCGCCGACAGAATTCACTGTTTGAGCTATTAAGAAATCCGCCAGCCTCATTCCCCGTTCGAATTCACCGGTTAAACTTCCCGAGGAATTCCCGGATTCTCGCGTGATCCGCGCCAAAGACCTCCTCCGGCCGGCCTTCGAGAGCCACGACGCCCTTGTCCATGAAGATGACGCGGTCGGAAATCTCGCGCGCGAACGACATTTCGTGTGTGACGATCACCATCGTGATCTTTGTCTCGGCCAGGGAGCGGATCACCTTGAGCACCTCGCCGGTCAGCTCCGGGTCGAGCGCCGAGGTCGGTTCGTCGAAGAAGAGGATCTTCGGATTCAGCGCAAGCGCGCGTGCGATCGCCACCCTCTGGCACTGGCCGCCGGAGAGCTGGCAGGGATAGGCCTTCTCCTTGTCTGAAAGCCCCATCTTCGCGAGAAGCTCACGCGCTTCCTGATATACCTCAGCCTTGTCGCGCTTCTGGATCTTGATCGGTGCGTCCGTGATATTCTTCATCACAGAATAATGCGGAAACAGGTTGAAATTCTGGAAGACCAGGCCAAAATAAGAGCGGATCTTCCGGGCTTCCTCGCCCTTCGGATACACCCGGTGCCCGTCCTTCCCGACGTACGCGGCGCGCGCGCCCATGTAGACAATCTCGCCTGCGTCAATCTTCTCCAGCATCGTCGCGCAGCGCAGCAGCGTCGACTTGCCCGAGCCGGACGGCCCGATGATCGAGAGCACCTCTCCCTCGTCCACCGCGAAAGAAATATCCTTGATAACCTCCAGCCCGTCAAATTCTTTGCGGATATGATTCATCTCTAAAAGCTTCATAATCTTACTCTTCCTCGCTTCCGCCATATTCCTGTCATTGATTCCACGGTCGTCCGCCGCGTTGCGTTTTTTCTACCCCTATACAATCCTACGCGTCATAGTAGCTCAGTCTCTTCTCGATCTTTTCCATCACAACCGCGACCACAAGGTTGAACACAAAATAGAACACGCCCGCGATCACGAACGGCATGAACGTTGTCTGCGAAGCCGCGATCTGTTTCGCGATCGTGAACATCTCCGCGTACGCGAGAGAAAAGCTCAGCGACGTATCCTTGACCAGCGTGATCACCTCGTTCGTGACCGCCGGCAAAATCCTTTTTACCACCTGCGGAAAGATGATGCGGAAAAAGCACTGGACCTTGTTGTAGCCGAGCACCGTAGCCGCCTCGTACTGCCCGACCGGCATGGACTCGATGCCCGAGCGGTAGATCTCTGCAAAATAGGCCGCATAGTTGATCGAAAAGCCGATAATGATCGACAGGAAACGGTACATACCTCCGATCCTCATCCCGAAAAGATAGTACGGCCCGAAATACACGACCAGCAGCTGCAGCATCAGCGGCGTCCCGCGCATGATCGAGATATAGATCTTCGTGATTCCCTGCAGCAGCCTGTTTCTGGA
>CANQWV010000202.1 GCA_947627645.1 uncultured Lachnospiraceae bacterium
AAGCGGAATTTCCGGAAGCATGAAAGAGGTGAAGCAGTCTGCGAAAGGCGCGAAAGTAATAAAAGGAAAGGATCTGACAGACTGGTCCTATAATCAAGTCGCAAAATGGGCGAGAAGTAAAATGTAGAAAATAAGAGGTGAATGATCATGAAAAACGGATATAAGAAAAGAGCTATTGTTTGCGCAATGCTTATGCTGTCGTGGGCGCTTGGCCTGACTGCCTGTGCTTCGTCGGGGAACAAGGAGAAAAATACATCCGATATAACTGTAGCGACACAGACGGAGTTGCAGGAAAAGGAAGAAGCAAGTACAGCTCAGACAGAGCTTCAGGAGAAAGAAGAAGTGAACACAGACCAGACAGGGCTTCAGGAAAAAGAAGAAACAGATACGGAGCCGGAGACCGGCAGCGGCTCGAATATCCTGGTAGCATATTTCTCGGCGACCAACAACACGGAAGGCGTGGCGCAGAAGCTTGCGGGCGGACTTGATGCCGACCTTTATGAGATCATGCCGGAGCAGCCTTATATGGACGAGGATCTGGACTACGGTGACTCCAACAGCCGCTCGTCGGTGGAAATGGACGATCCCAACGCCCGCCCTGAGATTTCCGGCACTGTGGAAAACATGGAGCAGTATGATACCGTGCTGATCGGCTACCCGATCTGGTGGGGCGAGGCTCCGCGGATCATGAGTACCTTTATCGAAAGTTATGATTTTGAAGGGAAGACCCTGGCGGCGTTCTGTACTTCCGCGAGCAGCGGATTCGGCAGCAGTGATTCGGCGTTGAGAACTGCCGCTGACAAGGCCACGTGGCTGGATGGCAAGCGTTTTTCCGCCGGCGCCTCTGAGGAAGAGGTAATGGAATGGGCCGAAGAACTTGGAGTGGTTCCGGATTCTGAATCCTGGAATTAAAAAGTCGGCAGCCGGACGGGGCGTATGGCTGCAGAAGGGAGAATACGAAAGTATTCGAAGCAGATTATAAGAATAATAAAGGAGAGAAGAGACATGAGTAAGACATTAGTAGCATATTTTTCTGCAAGCGGGACAACGGCGGGAGTCGCCAAAAAGCTTGCCAATGCAGCAGGGGCAGATCTGTATGAGATCAGACCTGCAGTACCTTATACACAGGCGGACTTAAACTGGACAGATAAGAAGTCCCGCAGTTCCGTGGAGATGAATGACAGATCCAGCCGTCCGGCGCTGGCGGATCAGAATGCAAACATCGGCGCATATGATACGATCCTGCTTGGTTTCCCCATCTGGTGGTATACTGCGCCCCGCATCATCCATACCTTTCTGGAGAGTTATGACTTTTTCGGAAAGAAGATCGTGCTGTTTGCGACGTCCGGCGGCAGCGGATTCGGCAGGACGGCGGAAGAACTGTCGCCGGTCTGTCCCGGTGCGGCAGTCCTTGAAGGCAAAGTTTTAAATGGAAATCTTTCCGATGATGTTTTGAGAAAGTGGGTGGAGACCTTATGAAGATCGTTGTGTTAGAAGGAAGTCCGAACAAAAAAGGTTCCTCCAATCTGCTTGCGGAGCAGTTCGTTCAGGGAGCGACGGAAGCGGGCCACAGCGTACTGGTGATCGACGCCGCCCATGCAGACATTCACCCGTGTACTGGCTGTATCCATTGCGGGTACGAAGGGCCTTGCGTGCAAAAGGATGATGTGAGCGGGATCCGGCAGATGATACTGGATGCGGACATGATGGTGTTTGTGACGCCGCTTTACTATTACGGCATGAGCGCCCAGCTCAAGACACTGATCGATCGTTTCTGCGCGTTTAACAGCAGTATCCAGAGAAAGCATATGAAGTCGGCGCTCCTGGCTGTGGCGTGGAATGATGACACATGGACGTTCGATGCCCTGGAAGCGCATTACCATACGCTTGTGCGGTATCTGAATCTGGAGGATCAGGGCATGGTGCTGGGGAAGGGATGCGGTGCGCCGTCCATGACGCGGCACTCCGGTTTTCCGCAGCAGGCCTATGAACTGGGGAAAAGGCTGAAGGTTTAATTTTTTAAAAGGAGCGAAAACGTATGAAAAAACATTTATCATTTTTGAACATAGATGAATGAGATATTTGACGTTCTGCACCGGGAGTTCGTCTATGTGTGGTACTATTTCCTGCTTCAGCTCCGGCAGATCGCCGCTTACTGGATTCTCGGCATGGTCGTCGGCTCCCTGGTCTCGGTGTTCGCAAAGGACACCATTCACGGGGCCTTCGACCGAATCCGGGATAAGAAGTGGGGGCTGTGGGGCGTTGTCCCGGCAAGTCTGCTAGGCATTGCCTCCCCGCTTTGTATGTATGGTACGATCCCCATCGTGGCGTCGTTCTCCAGGCACGGGATGCGGCACGACTGGCTGGCGGCGTTCATGATGTCCAGCGTCCTGCTGAACCCGCAGCTCATTATGTATTCCACCGCTTTGGGCATGACGGCGTTTATCATCCGCATTGTATCCTGTACGATCTGCGGGATCGCTGCGGGGATCGTGGTGCATATATTTTATAAGGACAAGCCGTTTTTTAACTTTGAGGGCTTTGAGCCGAGGGCGAGCCATGACACCCACCCGAACCTGTTTCTGCGTTTCCTGTTCAATCTCGGCCGGAACATCAAAGCGACCGGGCTTTGGTTCCTTGTGGGTGTGCTTCTGTCGGCGCTGTTTCAGAGGTATGTCCCGGCAGATAAATTTGCTGCTCTGTTCGGTGAGACAAACGAGGGCTTCGGAGTACTGATGGCGGCGACGATTGGCGTCCCTCTCTATGCCTGCGGCGGCGGGACGATCCCGCTGATCCGGGAATGGCTCGCTATGGGCATGAGCATGGGGAGCGCCTCTGCTTTTATGATCACCGGTCCGGCGACGAAGATCACTAATCTTGGCGCTTTGAAGATTGTGCTGGGGATGAGGCGGTTTTTGCTGTATCTCGCCTTTGTTATGGTGTTTTCTCTGGTGACGGGGCTGATCGTTAATATGGTGATTTGATAGGGATCGGAAATATGAGAATGTGAATGGCGAAATTGTAACTGGGCCAGACGCATAGATGCAGAGCTGATGATTTAGTGAAATTCATTTCGAGTCATCGGCTCTCATTCTTATATTTTAAATAATATGTCACGTGTAAGAAAAAATTTGCGAAAAGTGATTGCTGTTTGACAGTCAGTTGACAGGCGCTTGGCAGTTTCGCATGATATATTCCCGACAGAAAACAGATGGAGATGTACGGCATGGATAAGGATATTGAATTAATATCGAATAATATCAAGCGCCTGAGAGAAAGAAAGGGATACACACAGGCGATGCTGTCAGGAAATCTGTTCTGTGCGCACTGCAGAGGCCGCCTGACATTTTCTGAATTTCATGATAGGATATTGACAAAATCCAATCATGCAGCTATACTAATGATAGAGAAAAGGAAAAATCATATCATAAGCTCTGCGGAGGATAAAGTATTGAGCATAGATAAAAAGGAGATTGAACAGTATCTTACCGAGGTGAAAGAAGCTGTTGAAAGTGACAGATACAGAATAGACCGGAATTCCAGAAGGCAGGACAATATTGATCTGTTCCTGGATTACGTTATTGATGAAGCGAAAGCAAAGGAAATCCTGTTGAGCCTTACGGTACTGGATTTTTCAGAGATCCTTCAGAATGAACATAGAGGCTTTGAGCA
>CANQWV010000203.1 GCA_947627645.1 uncultured Lachnospiraceae bacterium
CATCTTGATCCTGCGCTGCCCGTCAAGCGTCTGCACCACATAGTAGACGATCACATGATAACTGCGATAGCCGCTCTCCTTCATGTGGGTGACGTAATCCCGCTCGCTGATGACCTCCATATCCGTGCGGTTCCGGATGATCTCGACCACCTTATGTATATCCTCCACAAACTGACAGATAATCCGCACACCTGCAATGTCCAGAAGGCGCTCCTCGATCTCGTCGACCCTGTCCGCCGGGATGTTCTTCTTCTGCGCCTTATCCAAAATGCTCGCGACCGTCTTCACACGCCCCGTCACCTGCTCAATCGGAGAATACAGGCCCCTGCTCCTGTGCTCGTAAATCAAGTGCTCAAATTTGACGATCAGCTCCTTCACTGCAAGATCATATGGTGTCAAAATCTCACGCCATAATTGTATTTCCATAAATAAAACCCCCGTGCATTGCTCATGTTTCTATATTTTAGCATATCCGCCCGGAAGGTGCAATGAGGCCTTTTGTCAGATCGTGTCGACCAGCCGCGCTCTCTTCATAGTTTTTCCGCGCCCGCAGTGACGCTTCTGATCACGCCCAGCCGCGCAAAAATGCTGTAAAGATAGCTCGCCCCGAATGTCCCCAGCTTCTTCGGCCCGGACACCACTCCGTCAAGCTCCACGGCCTTCCGATACGCTTTCATCACGGTCGCCCTGGTGATCGATTTCTCCTTGGTGCTGACGAACAGTTCCCCGCACCAGCCGCCGTTCTTATCCTTCCTGACACTGTATGTGAACTCCACACCGCCCGCGCCATTCCTGCCGGAGGTCCGGAAAACTGAGCCCTGAAGGCTGGCAATCCTGTCCCAGAGCAGCAGCTCAGCCTCCCCGTCATCCAGTTCTTTCAATCTCTCCGCAAATGTGCGGTCTTCCTTCGCATTTTGAGATTCCATAGTTTCCTCCGTCTCATTCTCCGTCCGCTGTGCCCGCTATGAGGCAAACCATGCAGCAAAACCTTTTTAAAAAATACCCGGTTCTCCGAGCTCTATCTCCTCCCCGGTAAACGGCTGCCGCAGCCACGCCCTCCATGCGCACAGCCTTGCACCGGAGGCCTCCGCAAAACAGTTGGCCGGGATGCCGCCTGCCGCACCGCCCCCATAGAGCGCATCCCCGACAAGCGGGTGCCCGATGGACGCCATATGCACACGGATCTGGTGCGTCCGCCCGGTCGCGATCCGCACGCGCAGCAGCGCACAGGTTTCGTATTGTTCCATCACCTGATAATAAGTCACCGCCGGCTTCCCTTCCGCGGACACGCACATTTTCATAAGCTCGCCCGGCGCCGGGGCGATCGGCGCATCGATCTTCCGCCAGGCCCCGTCCAGAAAGCTCCCCTCGCACAGTGCCAGGTACTCCTTCCGGAAAATGCCCTGCTTCTTCTGCTGCCAGAGGCGCTGCGCAGCCACCTGATTTTTCGCAAACACGACGATCCCACTCGTATCTTTATCCAGCCGTCCGATGCTGCGGATCACGTTCTTTTCCCCTTTTTCCTCGAAATACGTGTGCAGCAGATTGGACAGTGTATCCGAGTAATGTCCGTGCGCCGGATGCGTCACCTGTCCGGCCTTCTTCCAGACAGCAATCAGGTCCTCATCCTCATAGAGAATCCGCAGCTGCGCGGAAGCGGCACCTCTCTGTGAACCGACATTTCCCTGCGAACCTGCATTGCCCGGCAAACCGGCCTTGCCCGGCGAATCGGCATTTTTCCGCGAACCGACATTTCCCTGCGAACCGGCAAAATCTGAAGTTCTCTCCTCCGTCTCCAGGCACAGTTCCAGTTCGTCCCCTGCGCACAGAATCGTGTTGACCCGGGCGCGCCGGCCGTTCACCACGATCCCGTCCGGGCGGAACTTCATGCTCCGGATCTGCGCCCTGGTAAACCCGCACACTCTTTTCAGATAGCTTCCCAGCATCTCCCCCGCGTTCTGCGGGGCGACCGTCTGTCTCCATATTTTTCGTGCCATAATTTCCCAGTCGTCTCCCCATCCGACAGTTCAAATTTTTCGCCACATTTTTCCCGCCGTCTTCCCCATCCGACAGTTCAAATTTTTCGCCACAGTTCCCCAGTCGTCTTCCCATCCGACAGTTCAAAAGAAGAGAACCCGCACGCGACAGGTTCCCTCCTTTTTTTAATGATATTGAGGTCAAATGATACCATACGGATTGTTCCTTGCTACGCTCCGCTCCGGTCGGTGCTAAACGAGCGCCACTGGCGCTCAGCACCCCTGCTCCACTTCTTCTACTCTTCGTAGGCGACCGCCTTGTCGAACAGCTCCTCCACCTTCTTCTCAGGCTCCCCGGTAACCAGGGAAACGACCACAGCCGCGATCAGGCTGGCTGCAAAGCCCGGGATGATCTCGTAAATTCCGGTCGAAGCCAGGAATGCGAGCCACGCCATATCCACCACGGCGCCCACCAGGATTCCGGCCACGGCGCCCTTGAAGTTAAAGCGTCTCCAGAACAGGCTCAGCATAATCGCCGGACCGAAGGCAGCCCCGAACACGCCCCAGGCGTTGGACACCAGATCCATGATCGAGCCCGCGTTCGGGTTGGAGGCCAGGATCAGCGCCAGCACCGCGATCGCCAGAACAACCAGCCGGCCGGCCCAAAGCATCTCCTTGTCGGAAGCCTTATTCTTGCGGAACACCGGCTTATACACATCGCTCGCGAACGCGCTGGCCGCGGAGAGCAGCTGGCTGTCGGCCGTGCTCATGGAAGCCGCCAGAACTGCGGAAAGCAGGATGCCGGAGATGACTCCCGGGAAGATCCGGCGCACCATCTCGATAAATACCAGAGAATTGCTGTTGATGTTCTCGTCAAAGCCCAGGAACATACGCCCTACGATACCGATGATGGCCGAGAAGATCACGATGATCACGGTCCATGTGATACCGATCTTCGCGGATTTCTTCAGATCCTTCTGGGACTTCAGGGACATGAAACGGATGATAATATGAGGCATCCCGAAATATCCCAGGCCCCAGCCAAGTCCGGATACGATATCCTTCCAGTTTGCGAACGCGTTCCAGTAACCCTCCGGCATCGCCTCCGTCGCGGAGAAATCCAGCGCAGCCGCCGCGAAAATGGGCGCGATCAGCATGGCTCCCAGCATCAGCATGCCCTGAAAAAAGTCGGTCCAGCACACGGCGGAGAAGCCGCCCAGGAAGGTGTAGCCGATAATGATGATCGCCGCCAGGTACATAGCCACGGTAGCGTCAATCCCGATCACCGTGTTAAACAAAGTCCCGCACGCCTTGATGCTGGACGCCGCATAAATCGTGTACGCCACCAGGAACACCACGGCACAGAGGATCTGCAGAGCCTTTGACTTCGACAGAAAACGGTTGGTCAGATACTGCGGAATCGTGATGGAGTCGTTGGCCACGATCGAAAAACGGCGAAGCCTCGGAGCCTCATAAATCCAGCTCAGAGTGTAGCCGATGGCAAGTCCTACCGGGATCCACACCTGGCCGAGTCCCAGCGCATATACGGACGCCGGAAGTCCCATCAGCACCCAGGCACTCATGTCCGAAGCGCCACAGGGCGGATAAGGGCAGCGTGGAGGCAAGCGCGGC
>CANQWV010000204.1 GCA_947627645.1 uncultured Lachnospiraceae bacterium
GATCATGAACTGAAAAAGAGCGTGATCCGCGATGTGGCGCTGCTGAAGCTGGTCGGCTTCCGGCCGATCATCGTGCACGGGGGCGGCAAGGAGATCACGAAGTGGATCAACAAGGTCGGCCTCGAGACGAATTTTGTGAATGGCCTGCGCGTGACCGACAAGCCGACGATGGAGATCGCGGAGATGGTGTTGAACAAGATCAACAAGGGCCTCGTCTCGATGATGGAGAAGGTGGGCCTGAAGGCAGTCGGCATCAGCGGCAAGGATGGTACGGTCCTGCGCGTCGACAAAAAGCTCTCCGGCGGCAAGGACATCGGTTTTGTCGGAGAGATCAAGGAGGTCAACACCTGCCTGCTGGACACGCTGCTGGACAATGATTTTATCCCGGTTATCTGTCCGGTTGGCTCGGACGACGAGTACCATTCGTTTAACATCAACGCGGACGACGCGGCCTGCGCGATCGCGACGGCGGTCAAGGCGGCGAAGCTTGTGTTCCTCTCGGACATCGAGGGAGTGTACCGCGATCCGCTCGACCATTCTTCTCTGATCAGCGAACTGTCGATTCCGGAGGCGAAGGAGTTTTTAAAGAGCGGCAATGTGGGCGGCGGTATGCTGCCGAAGCTCGAGAACTGCATCAGTGCGATCGAATCCGGCGTATCCCGGGTACATATCCTCGACGGCAGGATCGAGCACTGCCTGTTGCTTGAGTTCTTCACGAACAAAGGCATCGGCACGGCGATCATCGGGGACGACGAGGAGCGCTACGACGTGTAAACTGTTGGTACGAAGTTTCTGACAGTCTGCTGAAGGAGATTTGAGATGAAAGCAATAAACCGAATCGTGTTGATGGGTATCTTTCATTATTTATGAGCAGGGAGAATCATATTGAAAGATATGGAAAGAGTGAGAGCCTGGACGGTAAAAAGCGGAAGCACTATATTATCAAGAAAAGATAAATGCACGGATTGTTTGGCATAGAAAAACAGGCGGAAGGGCAGGAATGGAAAATATGAAATCGACAGAATACATGGAACGCGCGGAGCGGTATGTGCTCCACACGTACAATCGATTCCCGGCGGTGCTGGAGAGCGGCGAGGGCGTGTGGCTCACCGACGTCGACGGAAAGAAATATCTGGACTTTGGAGCCGGGATCGCGGTATTTGCGCTCGGCTATGGGAACAAGGCCTATGAAGAGGCGCTGAATCAGCAGATTGGTAAGATCATCCATATCTCGAATCTTTACTACAGCGTGCCGCTCGCGGACGCGGCCGAGAAGCTGGTGAAGAAAAGCGGGATGGACAAGGTATTCTTTACGAACAGCGGTACGGAGGCGATCGAGGGCGCGATCAAGGCGGCCCGGAAGTACGCCTATCTGAAGGACGGGAGCACGGATCATGAGATCATTGCGATGAACAATTCCTTCCACGGGAGGAGCATGGGCGCGCTGTCTGTGACGGGAAATCTGCACTATCAGGAGGCGTTCAAGCCGCTGATCGGAGGCATCCGTTTCGCGGATTTCAATGATCTGGAGGGCGTGAAGGCGCAGGTAAACGAGAAGACCTGTGCGATCCTGCTTGAGCCGGTACAGGGCGAGGGCGGCATCCATCCGGCGACGCCGGAATTCCTGAAAGGCCTGCGTGCGCTGTGCGATGAACGGGACATTCTGCTGATCTTTGACGAGATTCAGTGCGGCATGGGACGCTGCGGCAGCTGGTTCGCCTGGCAGAAGTACGGGGTGCAGCCGGACGTCATGACCAGCGCGAAGGCATTGGGCTGCGGCATTCCGGTGGGCGCGTTTGTGTTGAATGAGAAGACCGCGAAGGCGTCGCTCGTTCCGGGCGACCACGGGACGACCTACGGCGGCAACCCGCTGGCCTGCGCGGCAGTCTCGAAGGTGTTCGATCTGTTTGAGGAGCTGGACGTGATCGGCCATGTCAACGAGATCGCGCCGTACCTGGAGCAGAAGCTCGACGAGCTGGCCGCGAAGTATGATTTTCTGACTGAGCGCCGCGGCATGGGATTGATGCAGGGCCTTGTCGTGGAGGGCCGCCCGGTTGGCGAGATTGTTTCAAAGGCTCTGGAGAACGGGCTGATCGTAATGAGCGCCGGGGGCAATGTGATCCGCTTCGTGCCGCCGCTGATTATTGAGAAGTCGGACGTGGACGAGATGGTTCGCAGACTCGAGAAATCGTTCTGAGTGCATATGTTATATTTGGACTGACTTTATCTTCGAGAGAGTCGTTTTGCCGGATATTTCGTGCTTTTCAGAAGGAATAGTTTTTGATAGAATAAAGACATATAAAAAGCAATCCGGGGAGGTACGTATGCCAAACTATATTATGGCGCTGGACGCCGGGACGACGAGCAACCGCTGTATTCTGTTTGACCGCGAGGGCAGGATTTGCAGCGTGGCGCAGAAGGAATTCACGCAGTATTTCCCGAAACCGGGCTGGGTGGAGCACGACGCGGACGAGATCTGGTCGACGCAGCTCGGCGTGGCGGTCGAAGCGATGTCAAAGATCGGGGCGACAGCCGCGGACATCGCGGCGCTCGGGATCACGAACCAGCGCGAGACCGCGATCGTCTGGGATAAGGAGACGGGCGTGCCGATCCACCACGCGATCGTCTGGCAGTGCCGCAGAACCGCGGAGTACTGCGACAGCCTGAAAGAGCGCGGGCTGACGGAGACCTTCCGGCAGAAGACCGGGCTTGTGATCGACGCCTATTTCTCTGCGACAAAAATCAAATGGCTGCTGGATCATGTGCCGGGAGCCAGGGAGAAGGCGGAAGCCGGGAAGCTGCTCTTCGGCACAATCGAGACCTGGCTGATCTGGAAGCTGACGAAGGGCGCGGTACACGTGACCGATTACACGAACGCGTCGCGCACCATGCTTTTCAACATCAACATGCTTCAGTGGGACGACGACATCCTGCGGGAGCTGGACATTCCGAAGACAATGCTGCCGCGGGTGGCGGCGTCGAGCGAGATTTATGGAATGAGCGCGCCGGAGTTCTTGGGCGGCGAGATCCCGATCGCGGGAGCGGCAGGCGACCAGCAGGCGGCACTGTTCGGGCAGACCTGCTTCAAACTCGGAGAGGTTAAAAATACCTATGGCACGGGCGGTTTCCTGCTGATGAATACCGGGGAGAAGCCGGTGTTCTCCGACAACGGACTCGTGACGACGATCGCCTGGGGGCTGGGCTGCAAGGTGACCTACGCGCTGGAGGGTTCGATCTTCGTGGCGGGCGCCGCGATCCAGTGGCTGCGCGACGAGATGCACCTGATCGATTCCGCGCCGGACACGGAGTGGATCGCCGGGCGCGTGCAGGACACGAACGGCTGCTATGTCGTTCCGGCGTTTACCGGGCTCGGCGCTCCGTACTGGGATCAGTATGCGCGCGGCTGCATTGTCGGCATCACACGCGGCGTGAACAAATACCACATCGTCCGGGCGACGCTGGAGTCGCTGGCCTACCAGACGAACGACGTGATCCGCGCGATGGAGGCGGAATACTCCCTTACATATCCCATGGAGACGAGCTTTG
>CANQWV010000205.1 GCA_947627645.1 uncultured Lachnospiraceae bacterium
AAGATGAACGCCCGCGCCTCGTGAACCTGGACCGGCCGGAGGTGACGATGCTTGTGAAGATCGCGGATAAGCACCGCTTCTCCCAGCACAAGATCGATGTGATCAACATGGCGGAGAACCGGACGCAGGAGGTTGCGCTCGCGGAGCTTTTGCCGCATCTTCCGCAGTGGTACAAGAATGTGGTATTGGAGCACGACTACGAGGCGGAGGACCGCCTGCGCGAGATGGGCCGGCCGCGGGACATCTATTTCGTGAGCTGTCAGCGCCTGCTGGCGAACCGGAAATTCACCTCGATGATGAAGAAAATGCTGCATGAACTGCAGAAGGCGTACGACAATCCGGTGGACATCGAGTACACGGTGAACTTAAGCCAGGGCGACGATTTCGTCGTCAATCTCCTGCAGTGCCGGCCGCTCTACGTCGGGAAGGACGAGGTCAGCACCCAGATGCCGGAGGTGAGCCAGGAGCGGACGTTTTTCGAAATCACGGAATCTTCGATGGGACAGTCGATGGCGAAGAAGATCGACGTGGTGATTCAGGTGGAGCCGAAGGAGTATTACGAGTTCCCGTACGCGCAGAAGCCGCGTGTGGCGGACGCGATCGGGGCGGTGAACAAGTACTACAAGGGCAAAAATAAAAATATTCTGCTCACGGTGCCGGGGCGCATCGGCACCTCGTCGCCGGAGCTCGGCGTGCCGGTGAAGTTTGTTGACATCTCCGGTTTCTGCGCGATCTGTGAGGTCACGGACAACCGCGCCGGATATATGCCGGAGCTGAGCTACGGTAGCCATATGTTCCAGGATCTGGTCGAGTCGGAGATCTTCTACGGCGCGATCTTCGGGGATCACAGGACGAAGTGCTACCAGCGGGATTACTTTGAAGGGCGGAAAAATCTCTTCCCGGAGATCTGTCCGGACGAGGCGGAGCTCTCCGGTATCCTGCGCGTCTACGAGGTCGAACGCCTGAAGCTCTGGGTGGACGGCGTGAACAACCACGCGCTGTGCGCGGAGGAGTAGAGATTTCCTCGAACCGGATCACCCGATGGAAAATGCGATTGAGAAAACGTTTGTTTTGTTAAAAAGAATCTTGATATCCCGCCCAGAAGCGACTATAATAAAGTTAAACTTTAGATTTGTCGCAGAAAGGGCGGGATATCATGTCATATATAGAGAGAGCGATCGCGAGAGTTTTAAAAGAGCGAGTAAGATCAAGCAAATGTGTTCTGGTGACCGGAGCCCGTCAGGTTGGCAAATCTACGGTGATTCGGCATGAATTTCCGGAATTTAACAGAGTCAATTTTGACGACAGGCTGACCAGATTACAGGCAAAGGAAGAACCCCGCCTTTTTTTCCTGAACCATCCATGCCCTTTGTTTATTGACGAAGTCCAGAAAGAGAGCACGATTCTGGAAGAGATCAAGATGATCGTGGACGAATCGGATCAAAGAGGACGCTTCCTTTTGTCGGGTTCGCAAAAATTGGAGCTTAGGAAAGGGATGAGCGAATCGCTTGCGGGGCGAGTGTCGATCTCTGAGTTGTTGGGGCTTTCTCTGCGGGAAATACATGGGATTAAATTCAACCGGCATTTTATTCCGACAGAAGACTATATAAGAGAGCGGGAACAGGAAATCAAGCCGTACAGGGATCTCTGGCAGACGATCCACAAGGGCTCTTATCCGGAATTATATGATGTGGAAAGAGATTGGCAGGAATATTATTCTTCCTATGTGTCCACCTATCTTGAACGAGATGTGAATGAACTGATTTCGAGCGATGGTATTACATTTACCAAATTTCTGACCGCGGTTGCGGCAAGAACCGGAGAGATCTTAAACTATGCTAATATAGCAAGTGAGACGGGCGTCAGCGAACCGACGATCAAGAACTGGATCTCGATTTTGGAGAGAACGGGAATCGTTTACCTTTTACAGCCATACAGTCAGAGCGCCTTAAGCCGGGCGATCAAGACTCCGAAATTATATTTCCGGGATACGGGGCTTGCGTGTTATCTGACTCGATGGCTGACGGCAGACGCGCTGAAATGCTCTGCAGTAGCAGGCAGTATGTTCGAGACTTTTGTGGTGTCGGAGATTCTGAAATCTTACGCAAATGAAGGAAAGGACTACAAATTCAGCATTTTCTATTACAGGGGCAGAGACAAAAGGCTGACGTCCGAAAACGAGATCGACCTGATCATAGAGGAGGACGGCGTTTTATATCCGATCGAGATCAAGATGAGCGGGAATCCGAGAGCCGATATGGCGGCTACGAATCCAGTGCTGGATAAAATCCCGGGAAAGAAAAGAGGCATGGGCGTTATTCTCTGCCTGATCGATCGGAAAACTTACCTGAGAGAGAATCTGTTGGCGCTGCCGATTGAGTATTTATAAGAATGCTTGTTCATGCCGGAACGCTTGCGGCTGCAAGAAAATTGCTGGAATCAGAAAAGCCGGATGCGATCCTGTTGGATCTGAATCTTCCGGATGGCGACGGGATTACATTCTGCAGGGAGATCCGGGAAACGTCCCAGCTTCCGATCCTGATGCTGACGGCCCGCGATATGGAGAGGGGGAGCTGCTTCACTGCAGTTTTGCTGAATGATGCCGCAAAATATGTTTGATAATTTTTATTATTTGGGCTATACTATGTATATACCAGTCGATGGGAGGGTTTTCTATGAAGGCTCAGGTAAAGGTTTGGGGAAACAGTCAGGGAGTTCGACTGCCAAAGGAAGTGTTGAAACGTGCGGGGATTATTTTGAATGAAGTGCTGGACGTTAAGGTGTCCGATGGCGTTATTACTTTGACGAAACCGTTTCGCCATAAAACGTTGGAAGAAAGAGCGGCAGAATTTGACGGGAAACTTATGCTTGACGGCGAATATGATTGGGGAGAGCCTGTTGGGCGAGAGGTTTGGTAATGGAAGGACTGCATCAGGGAGATATTCTGAAAATTGAAGGCATTAAACATCCAGTATTGGTTGCCAGCAAAGATTTTTTCAATACCAGCGGCGAGATTATAGGATGTCCGATCATACATAATTCCGGGCCGGGACCTCTGCACATATGGATGTCTGCAGAAAATACGGAGGGATATATTCACTGTGAAAAACTTGCGTTGCTGGATTTGTCCGTCCGGGGCTATCGAAAAATGGGCAGATTGCCTCTGACTGAAATGATGAACGTATCTGACGCGATTCAAGGTATTTTTGAGTATATATAAATACTGACAGATTTGTCAGTATTTTTTATGGGTTTCCGACAGAACCGTTGGAAACTGTTTACATTTTTCGATGATTTGGATATAATCCATAATAGTTGCTTCAGAAACAATCCTAATGCTATATTCATAATCTACGGAGGAGAACCGCGATGAAAGAACGACTGAAATCTGCAAACCCTTACCTGCCGCTCTGGGAGCATGTCCCGGACGGCGAACCGCGCGTCTTTGAGTACAAGGGCGAGAAGCGCGTCTATGTCTATGGTTCGCACGATACCGAGCGCAGCGCCTACTGCGGCAGGGATCAGGTGGTCTGGAGCGCGCCG
>CANQWV010000206.1 GCA_947627645.1 uncultured Lachnospiraceae bacterium
GGTGGAGGATGTGCGGCTCCCGAGCCTGATCCTGCAGCCGATCGTTGAGAATGCGGTGAATCACGGCATTCGCGAGGTGGACTGGGAAGGCCGTATCTGGCTTTCCGTGAAGCGCGGCGGCGACTGTCTGATCGTGAGCATTCGCGACAATGGACAGGGAATGACGCAGGAGCAGATCCGGGAGGTGTTGGAGCGCCGCCCGAAGACGGGGGATGCGACGGGGGATTCGACTGGCATCGGCCTGGACAACGTTATCAACCGCCTGGAGCTTTTCTTCGGGCGCAGCGGGCTGCTGCAGATCTACAGCGACGGCCCGGGCAAGGGCACGGAGGTGCGGATGCAGCTGCCGGCCGCACAAGAGCAGGGGATTTCCGGGAAAGATTCGCGGGAGCGTCCAGATGAGTAAGCTGACTAAGAATGGAAAATGCCTCTGGAAAGGGCTTGCAGGAGCATTTCTTGCTGCAGTGTTGGTTTTGTATGAAATGGAGGAAACAAA
This sequence comes from uncultured Lachnospiraceae bacterium, assembly GCA_947627645.1. Lineage (GTDB taxonomy): Bacteria > Bacillota > Clostridia > Lachnospirales > Lachnospiraceae > Choladousia. Next base: position 497 of record CANQWV010000206.1, read on the forward strand.
ATGTACAGAGTCCTGATCGCGGACGACGAGGGTATCATGCGGGACGCCCTGAAAAATATCATAGAGAGTAATTTCGGCAACGAGTGCGAACTGGAGTTTGCCAGGACCGGCCGCGCTGTTGTGGAGCTGGCCGGGACCTTCCGCCCGGATATCGTGTTCATGGACATCCAGATGCCGGGCATCAACGGCATCCAGGCGATCAAGGAGATCCAGAAGTTCAGCAGTCAGACGAAGTTCATCATTATCACAGCGTACGACAAGTTCGATTACGCGAAAGAGGCGATCAATCTCGGCGTGCTGGATTATCTGACGAAGCCGGTGAAGCGCGCGCTGGTCGTCAGTGTGCTTGAGCGCGCCATGAAGGAGATTGACGCGGAACGCAAGAAGCGCAGCGACAGTCTGAAGATTCAGGAGAAGCTGGAGACGGTCATCCCGATCGTCGAGAACGGCTTCGTGAACAGCATGATCCTGCAGGAGGGTAATTCGAGCGACTTGTCGTATTACCGCTCGCTTCTGGATATCCAGCAGGAATACGCATACGTGATGCTGATCCAGTTCGGGCAGCCGGATGAGGAAGGCGAGGGGCTTCTGACGGCTCCGGTCGGCATGAGCGTGCGGGCGCAGGCGTTCTACCCGGAGCTTTGCGCAATCTGCAAGGAATTCTTCCGATGCATCGTAGGGCCGATCATGACGAACCGCGTCGTGCTGGCGGTTCCCTGCGAGGAGAACACGCAGGAGTACGCGCAGCGCATCCGTATCATCGAGCAGGCCAGGCATATGGTGCGGAAGCTGGGCGGACGCTTCGAGGCGAAGTTCCGCGCGGGCATTGGCAAGACGTATCGGATCGAGGAGCTCAAGCTCTCTTACGGCGACGCGTACCGGGCGCTCGCCCAGAGCACAAGCAGTGTGGCGCATGTGGACGATCTGGCCGCGCGAGGGGAATACGTCGGAGATTACCCAGACGCCACGGAGCGCAGGCTGTTCCAGCAGGTCGCGCGGGCGGACTGGGATGGCGCGCGCCAGACGGCGAACCAGTTCTTTGACTGGATGATCCGCAACTACTACGACGACAAGGAAGATATTCAGCTGAAGGTTCTGGAGTTTGTGATCTGGGCGGAGCGCGACGGTTTCATGAACGGCAACATTGAGAAGTATGATTTTCATTCCCGGAAGGACTATCTGGCGTCAGTGCTCGCCTGCCCGGACTACACGGCGCTGCGCGAGTGGTTCCTGCAGAAGCTGGAGGCCGTGTGCAGGCAGGGCGCCGCGCGCAGGGAGGAGCAGTCCGAGAGCGTGATCTCGCGCGCCAAGACCTATATTGACGAGAACTTCTCCAAGGAGCTCTCGCTCGACGAGGTGTCGCGGGTTGTCAACATCAGCCCGTACTATTTCAGCAAGCTTTTCAAGGAGGAGTCCGGGGAGAATTTCATCGAGTACCTGACGCGGGTGCGGATCGCGCACGCGAAGGAGCTGCTGAAGCGGCCGGAGCTCAGCATCAAGGAGATCTGCCTGATGTCCGGCTACAGCGATCCGAACTATTTCAGCCGGATCTTCAAGAAGCAGGAAGACGTCACCCCGAGCGAGTACAGGGAAAGGTTATGAAAATGAAAAGAAGATATTACAAATTGTTCCTGGCGGTTTTGACAGTGGCCCTGCTCTTTTTGGGCGGCTGCTCTGCGGCGCGCCAGGAGCCGGAGGTGCAGCGGACCGAGGAGGAAGCTGCAAAGCTGCAGATCGGCATGAGCTTCGACTCGTTTGTCATTGAGCGTTGGCTGCGGGATCGGGATCTCTTTGTCATGACAGCGCAGGAGCTGGGCGCGGACGTTAACGTGCAGGTCGCGAACGGCGACGTACAGGAACAGATCTCGCAGATCCGCTATTTTATCAAGAAGGGCGTGGATGTGATCGCCGTCATCGCGGTCGACGGGGAGCAGCTTACGGATGTGATCACGGAGGCGAAGCGCGAGGGCATCCGCGTGGTCTGCTACGACCGGCTCATCTCGAAGGCGGACACGGATCTCTACATCTCCTTTGACAATGAGATGGTCGGGACGCTGATGGCCGAAGCGATGACGGAGGCGCTGCCGGAGGGTGGAAACATTTTCGCAATCTACGGTTCCCCGGCGGACAATAATGTCCCGATGGTGCAGAAGGGCTTCCTTGAGGGGATCGAGGACAGCGGGCTGAATGTCGTCTATTCGGCGTATTGCGACAACTGGCTGGCGGAGCTTGCCTTTGACGCGGTGGAGGAAGGGCTTGCCACGACGCCGCGCAATCTGGTCGGCGTCATGTGCGGCAACGACGATCTCGCGAGTCAGGCATTCCGCGCGCTCGCGGAGAACCGCCTTGCCGGCAGGGTCGTGCTGGTCGGGCAGGACGCGGAGCTGTCGGCCTGCCAGCGGATCGTTGAGGGAACGCAGTATATGACAGTCTACAAGTCGGTGGAGACGCTCGCGATGTGGGCGGCCGAGTTTGCCTGTGCGATTGGTTATGAGAAGATGCTCGATGAAAACCGAATGTCAGAGAATGAGCTGCCGGAGCAGATCGACGGCTTCCGCGAGGAGCTGGAGGGGCTCGGCACGATCGACGACGGGGAGTATGATGTGCCGTATTACAGCATCGACCCGGTCGCCGTCACGAAGGAAAACATGGATGAAACGATCATTGAGAGCGGTTTCCACACGGAGGAGGAAGTGTACCTGAATGTGAACCGCACAGAATCGGAATAGCACAATCTTGTCGCAAAAATCTCCTGTTTTCGTGCAGGAGATTTCTTTGCTAGTTAAAAATTTACAGAAAAATGCAAACATGTCCAGATTCTATTGTGCTAAAATACAAGCATCTCACAAAGAACAATATCAAAAAAAGGAGGAGATGTAACATGTACAAGAAAGTTTTATTAGCAGTTGCCGCGGCTACCATGATGATGGGCCTTACGGTAAGCGCTGAGGGCGAGACGATCGGTGTTGCGATGCCGACGCAGGATCTTCAGAGATGGAACCAGGACGGCGAGAACATGAAGGC
>CANQWV010000207.1 GCA_947627645.1 uncultured Lachnospiraceae bacterium
GCCGCCGCGCCGAGCAGGAAGCTCTTCGGGTTCGCGATCAGCGGGCCGAAGTCCGTCATCGCGCCGACGCCCATGAAGATCAGGGACGGAAGAATACTCCACTCGTCCATCAGGTAGAAATAATGGAGCAGGCCGCCTGCGTGCTCGATGCCGTTCACATCCGTGTACGGCTGCGCCATGATATCCGGATAGATATTGACGAGCAGCATACCAAACGCGATCGGAACGAGAAGCAGAGGCTCAAATCCATGCTTGATTGCCAAATACAGGAACACACAAGCCACCGCGATCATGACATAGTTGCCCCATGTCAGATTCAGGAATGCTGTCTGATCCAGAAGATTGGACAATGTATTTGTAATGTAAGACATTTTTTAACCTCCCAGTTCGTATTCTCAGACAATGTCTGTTCAGAACCCTCCGCCGCCGCAGGATCTTGCCTTCAGGGTCGGATCCCGCAGCATCGAGTTACTGCCGCCGCTTAGTTCAGGGTCGCGAGGACGTCTCCGGACTCGATTGCCTGGCCTACGGTTACGTCGATGCTTGCCACGGTGCCGTCCTGCGGAGCCACGACCGGGATCTCCATCTTCATTGCCTCGAGAATCACGATGCTGTCGCCGGCCTTCACTGCCTGGCCTACGCTCGCCTCAACCTTAAATACCTTGCCCGGCACGGAAGCCGCTACCTTCACCGCGCCTGCGCCGCCCGCCGCCGGAGCTGCCGCCGGTGCCGGTGCTGCCTTCGGAGCCGCTTTCGGCGCTGCCTTCGGAGCCGCTGCCGGAGCCGCGGAACCTGTGCCTTCTTCTACTGTAACATCATATACATTGCCGTTTACCGTGATCGTATAATTTTTCATGAATCTTTCCTCCTGTATTTAGGCTCTCTGCCAGTTTCTTTTATTTGCTTTTTTGATTGAACGAACTACAAAACCATCTCCGGATGTCGTGCCGGACGCCGCGATCGCCGCCGTGATGACAGCCACAAGCTCCAGGTCGTCCGTGAGATCCTCCTCCACTGCAACAGTCTCCATCGCCGGAACTGGCGTCTGGATCGAAGCCGCCGCTTCCGGAGTTTCCTTCTTGCTCATCTTCTCGATCAGCTCCGGAATGTAGTGGAGCTTGCCGATCAGCCAGCTCAGAAACAGCAGTGTCAGGAACACGATGCCGAGTCCCATCACAGTGTTCAAAGCCGCGCGCACCATCAGTGTCCCGAGCGGATAGTCAATCTCCCAGTTCAGCGTGACCGCCTGCGTCGTCATATCCGCCTCGTAGGTCACAACTACATCGGTCTTGTCATTCAGCTTGTCGTACTTCGCATGACCGACAATCTGGAAGGAGTCTTCCGTCATCTCCATCTCGGCATCCGTCACTTCCACGAACGCGCCAAGCTCATCCTTCACAGACTTCCAGTTCGACGCAATCGCCGCGCTTGTAGCGTCGTTGCCGTCGATGTACGCCGCGATCTGCTCATCCGTCCATGCGCCGATCTGTGTCAGCATCGAGGAAAGCTGCGCCTTCAGCTGCTCTTCCTCCGAGAGAGCCTCAGTCTGAGCTTCGCCCGGAGTCTCAGCGGCGTCCGCCTCCTCCTCGAGGTTCGTCTCTTCCTGTGCCATCTCCTCTACTGCCTGCTGCAGCTCGCTCTCCGTCTCATCCGCAGAAACTCCCATGGAAAAGACAGACAAGCCAAGGCTCGCTGCAAGCAAAATTGCACTTAATCTATGCCTCATGTGATTCACCTCGCTTAAATGGTTCCGTGTTTTTTGGCCGGGCGGTCATCTCTCTTCGTGAACAACATCTCGAACGCGCCGATCACATATTTCCTGGTGTCCTCTGCCTCAATGATATTATCGACATAACCTCTCTTCGCCGCCGCCAGCGCGCTGGACTGAAGCGCCGCATACTCCGCTGCTTTCTCATTGATCACTTTTGCGTCCTCATCCGCATACATGATCTTCGCCGCGAGCTGTGCGTCCATCATGCCGATCTGCGCCTGGCTCCACGCGAACGTCATATCCGCGCCGATCGCCTTGCTGTTCATCGCCACGTAAGCGCTGCCGAACGCCTTGCCGATAATCACGTTCACCTTCGGCACCGTCGCATTCGCAAACGCCGCCGTCAGCTTCGCCGCCGCCTTCGCGATGCGCTTCTCGGAGCACTTCGTCGCCTTGAAGCCCGCCACATTCGTCAGGGAAAGCACCGGGATCTCAAACGCGTCGCAGAAATTCACAAACTCTGCCGCCTTCTCGGCGCCGCGCGCGCTGAGCGCACAATCGTAGGACTCCTTGAGCGTCCCCTCCTCGTCATAAACTTCCGTGCGGTTCGCCACTACGCCGACCGTCGTGCCATTCAGACGAATAAATCCGGCTACCATATCCGGAGCGTAAGCCGCCTTCACCTCGACGAAGTTATTATCGTCTGCTATGTTGGAGAGAAGAATCGTCGTGTCGCCCGCCGCGTTCGCAAGATCCTCGCAAGCGCGGTTCAGGTCGTCCGTGCACTCCTCATAGGAAAGATCGTCCTCATTGTTCGCCGGAAGCATACATACGAGTTCGCGGATCTGCGCCATGATCTCGTCCTCCGTGCCGACAAAGTCAACCAGGCCCGCCTCCTCGCTCTGGAACTGAGCGGAAGCTGTGTTGCATTTCTCCTTGACATTGCCGTCCAGCGCATTCGGTGCGTTCACAAACAGCTCTGCCTTCGAGCCCTCCATGAAAGTGAAATCCGTAAGTCCCGGCACGATCGCCAGCCCGCCGCCGCATCTGCCGAACACCGCCGTAATCTGCGGAACGATACCGGACGCAAGCGCCTGCTTCTTATAGATCTCGCCGAACGCGTTCAGCGCATCCGTCGCCTCCTGCAGTCTCAGACCTGCGCAGTCCAGAAGCCCGATCACCGGCGCGCCCATATTCAGCGCCATATCGTAAATGCCCGCGATCTTTTTCGCATGCATCTCTCCAATCGTTCCGCCAAGCACGGATGAATCCTGGCTGTAAACATAGACCAGATGTCCGTCGATCAAGCCGTAGCCTGTGACTACGCCATCCCCCGGCGTCTCTGTCTGCTGCATGTTGAAATCAGTATTCCTGGCAGTGACGTATCCACCGATTTCAACAAAACTGTTCTCGTCGAGCAAGGAAGCGATCCTCTTGCCCGCTAAGCTTTGTGCTGTATTACTCATTCTTCAGCCCTCCATCGCTATATAATAATGTAAACCAATTTCTGCCGAGTATATATTATCCTCTTTCTCCCAAAATTGCAAGCTTTTTCGTCAAGCGGTTCCAAAGCGTTTCCAGGGTCTCATACTGTCGGCAGCCAGACAGCAGGAAACCGCCGGCAGCCATGGCCGCCGGCGGCATAATATTTCAGATTACAGCAGCATAAGCGCAGTGGTCTGTCTCAGGCAGAACCAGAAGTCTCTTTCCGGAACCTCTTCCAGGGCCCGGATCGGATATTCGGCATACACACAGCCGTCAACCAGACACTGCGCCGTTCCCACC
>CANQWV010000208.1 GCA_947627645.1 uncultured Lachnospiraceae bacterium
ACCATATAAACCCCGTTATATCTTAAAACCCGCCGGTTCGTGCAAAAGCTTTTCCGGCTCGTATCCCTCCCGGAAGCGTACGATGTAATCCGCTGCGGCCACAAGCGTCATCGCCTTGTTTGCTTTTCCCTCCGGGATCTCATAGAAGCCGGTCACCTCGATCCCCTCGACGCCGACCGCATTCAGCGCGTCGATCGCAGCTTTGGATGAAATCGGCGTGCGCAGCTCAAGATCCATATACTCGGCGTCGCTCGTCAAGCCAACGCCAAGCGGAGACGCAAACGACATGATCATATGAGGGCTCAGACCCTCCGTGTACGCGATGTCAATGCCTGCGCGCCGGATTGCCTTCTGGAAATAGCGCATCACATCAAGATGCCCGATAAACTTCATATTCCCCTGTTTGGAGAATTTTACTCTCACTTTCAATGTTGGAACTCCTTCTGCTTTTCTTTCCCTGCCGATTTCATCTTCCACATTTATCCTGAAAACGTCTCACAGACCGTTCGCACCCTCGCATATCTCAACAGCATCTTCCCATATAGGTCTGCCGTATCTGACCATCTCTGAACTCACGCGCGGCGCATGGTGCAGATACCTCCATGATACCCTGCCGCCCCGCAGCCGGAGCATTTCTCGCGGCAGTTCGGCGTCACGGTTTCCTCATGCGCCTTCTGCCATTCCTTTTTGAGGAACTCCTTGCTCACTCCGATATGAATGAAATCCCACGGAAGAATCTCGTCTAACCCGCGCTCCCGCTTCGTATAGAAATCCATGTCAATCCCGGTATTCTCAAACGCCTGCAGCCAGCGGTCATAATCCCAGCACTCCGTCCAGGCGTCGTACAGCGCCCCGAGCCGGTACGCCTCCAGGATCACGGCGGAGATCCTGCGGTCGCCACGCGCGAACACGCCCTCCAGCAGCGTCACATCCGCATGGTGCCAGTTGTAGCGGATACTCTTCTGGTTCAGCATCGCCTTGATCTCATGGTTGACCGTCTTCGCAAAGCCGAGATAGTCGCCCGGGTCGAACATCTTCGCCCACTGCAGCGGTGTGAACGGCTTCGGCACAAAGAACGATGTGCTGACTGTGATCTGGCATTTGCCATTGCGCTGATCTTTCGGGATCTCATAATACTTCTCGGCGATCTTCTCTGCCAGATGCGCGATCTCTTTCCGATCCTCCTCCGTCTCGGTTGGAAGTCCCAGCATAAAGTACAGCTTAACCTTGTTCCAGCCGCCGTGGAACGCCTCGTCCGCTCCTCGAAGAATGACCTCCTCCGTCAGCCCCTTGTTGATCACATCGCGCAGCCGCTGCGAGCCGGCCTCCGGCGCGAAGGTAAGACTGCTCTTGCGCACATCCTGCACCTTGCTCATGACGTCGAGCGAAAATGCGTCAATGCGCAGAGACGGCAGGGAAATGTTGATCTTTTCATCCTGGAATTCGTCAATCAGATAGTTGACGATTCCGGGCAGCTCGCTGTAATCGCTGGAGCTCAGAGAGCTCAGGGAAATCTCCTCGTGCCCGGTACTCGCAAGCATCTTCTTTGCATATCCTTTCAGACATTCCAAGCTGCGCTCGCGCAGGGGGCGATAGATCATCCCAGCCTGGCAGAAACGGCAGCCGCGGATACAGCCGCGCTGGATCTCGAGCACAACGCGATCCTGCGTCACCTTGATAAAGGGGACGACCGGCGCCTCCGGGTACGGTGCGGCCGTCATGTCCATCTGCACCTGCTTCTCGATTACGGCTGGGATATCCGGTCCGATCGGCGCGAAGGACGCGATCGTTCCATCCTCATTGTAAGCCGCCTCATAGAGGGACGGCACATAGATGCCCGGAATCTGCGCGGCCCGCCGCAGGAAATCCTGCCTGGAATAACCATCCTTGCGGCAGCAGAGATACAAGTCAAACAGGGAATCGTAGACCGTCTCGCCCTCCCCGATGTAGAACAGATCAAAAAACGCCGCAAGCGGCTCCGGATTGTACGCGCACGGCCCGCCGCCGATCACAAGCGGACAATCATCGCCGCGTTCCCGCGCCAGAAGGGGAATCCCGCTTAAGTCAAGCACCTGCAGAACATTCGTGTAGCACAGCTCGTACTGCAGCGTGATCCCAAGGAAGTCAAACTCCCGGATCGGATCCTGCGATTCCAGCGCAAACAGAGGAATCTTCCTTTCGCGCATAAGCTTGTCCAGATCCACCCACGGCGAATAAACCCGCTCGCACCAGACGTCATCCCTCCGGTTGAACATATCATACAAAATCTGTATCCCGAGGTGCGACATCCCGATCTCTAGCACGTCCGGAAAACAGATCGCGAAGCGGATCGCCACCTCGTCCTTCTTCTTCATCACCGAGTTGACCTCCCCGCCGATGTAGCGGGCAGGCTTCTCGATACTGAGTAAAATTTCGTCACTTAGTGCTAATTTTCTCACAGATCATCCTCCGTTTCCCGTATCAAAAAGACGCATTTTACTGATGATCCTGCAGACGTTCAGATTCCCGGCTGCCCAGTTTTCTTGAAATAAATTACGTCCGACACCTTACCACCTCGATTTTTAAAAATCTATGATATCTGACGCATTTCAATTATACAAAAAACCATCCATCTTTACAATAGAATTCACATTAAATTTCTTCCTCATAGCTTTAATAGGTTACTGTTCACTCCGCAATGGCATTAAGTTAGCGCCAACACTGCGCTGATCATAGCGTCTCATGATTGACATTCCGGAGGGCTTGTCTTATAATTTTCGCGTGAAGTGAAAAATTCATTTTACTGTTTTACCGGGATTTTATCATTTCTGTGTGGGGATAACCGCAGCATTCAGGCCGAAAGGAGGTTCCGCCGATGGCACAGCCCTGTGTTTTGTATCTTGTCATACCATGCTACAATGAAGAGTCTGTACTTCCGGTGACGGCTCCGGTCTTCTTGCAGAAGCTTCATGATATGGCAGAGAAACAGCTGATCAGCGAGGAGAGCCGCATCCTCTTCGTCAACGATGGGAGCAAAGATCGCACCTGGGAGATCATATGCGGGCTTGCGCAGAAGGACAGGCATTACATTGGCATCGCGCAGAGCAGGAACCGCGGACATCAGAACGCCGTACTTGCCGGCCTGATGGAGGCGAAGGATCGCTGCGATATCACGATCTCGATCGACTGCGACGGGCAGGACGATCCGAACGCGATGGAAGAGATGGTCCGGCGTTTCCACGAGGGGTATGACATTGTGTACGGCGTGAGGAGCCGCAGGACTTCCGATACCTTTTTCAAGCGCTTTACCGCGGAGTCCTTTTATCACCTGCTGTCCTGGATGGGCGTAGAGGTCGTGTTTAACCACGCAGATTATCGGCTTCTGTCGAACCGTGTGCTGAATGAGCTGCAGGGCTTTCGGGAAGTCAATATCTACTTGCGCGGCATGATCCCGCTGATCGGCTTTCGAAGCACGGAAGTCCCGTATGAGCGCCACGAGAGGATCGCGGGAGAGAG
>CANQWV010000209.1 GCA_947627645.1 uncultured Lachnospiraceae bacterium
GTCCGTACTTTTTCGCCGTGGTCTTTAAAAGCGACATCACCTCGTCCCCGAACGAGAATTCCATCTTGTTGCGGTAGGCAAACTCCTGCGGACTGCCCTTGATCCCGTCGAAGGTATAATCGGCAGCAGACAGTTTCACCTGCCCGGCCTCCACAAGCACCGGCTCGATCAGCGCGCGCACCTGAGCGCTCTTCATGGCAAGCTGCTCCTCGTAGGGCATCGTCTGGTACATACAGCCGCCGCAATCCGGGAAAAGGCTGCACGCCGGTGCGCGCAGCTCGAGCGGGGACGGCTCCAGCACCTCAAGCAGCCGGCCTTCCGCCCGGTTTCCATGTTTTTTGTTGATCACGAAGCGGACGCTCTGTCCCGGTATCGTGTTTTTGACAACGACTTTTCCTTCCTCCGTCCGAATGATTCCTTTATTCGGGAAATCCACGCGCTCAACCACGCCCTCTGCTATCTGTCCCTTTTTCATGCTGTCCCTTTCTGCTGCAATATTTTATCGTCCATATTCCTTGAATTCGGTAAAAAGACCGGCCCGTCCGGCAGCTTAAAATAATGATGAAAAGAGCCCCGCAAAATATAAGAACCTACTTTGCGAAGCTCCTCTGTTGTTCTGATCGATCCGCTGCCATTTCCGGCTGATTCGTGATCAGCCTGTTGAACGTCGTCTATGACAGCTCTATTGCCGGCTATCCGCTGTCCTTCGCAAGCCTGCTGCCGACTTGCCGAACAGGGATGAACGCTCCCTGCTTTCTCACAGCGTCTGCCTTATTCCTCGTCCTTTTATTCCTCGGATTCTTCTTGAAGTTCGGCCGCTTCCACGGGGAGGACGCCTTATTCCTCGTCCTCTTCTTCCTCGGATTCTTCTTCCCTGACTGGCTCTTCCTTGGCAGGTTCTGCCTTAGCCGGCTCTTCCTTTTCGGCCGCCTTGTCGTCCGTTTTCTCCTCGTCCATCTCCGGGAAATCGTCGTCCTCAAAGAAATCCTCGAAGTCATCGTCGAAATCATCCTCAAAATCCTCGAGGTAATCCGGCGCAAAATAACGGTAAACCGCATACGCGATACCTGCAACCGCCGCTACCGCACCGATGATCGCGAGAAGCCAGAGCACGGTATCCTTCCGCTTCTCGTCCTCTCTCTTCTGGAGCGCCGCTAAAAACTCATCAAATTTATTCATAGGTCACACGTCCTTTCTATGGAATTTCCACAAGTTTCTGTTAGTATAACACAGCTTCATACTTTTTACTATATCAATTTTCAAAAAATTCAGCCGCAAATCCAGCCAATAATTTTTCGACCATAAAACATCATCCAACAAGCTTTGCAGACTTGTCTTTCAAGGGCCGGATACAGGCCAGGGCCGGGTATAAGCCGAAGCCGGTGCAGATTGAAGCCCATCTATACCTTCTCCAGCTTTGCGAACGAGGCAAACATCTTTTTCTGGCCGACACGGTCGAATTCGACGGTGACCTCGTAATCCCGGCCGCCCTCCACGATGGCCTTCACGACGCCGTCGCCGAATTTGACGTGCCGCACGCGGTCGCCCACGCCATAGTCCAGCGCCTCCGCCTTCTTCACCTGGAACTGCTGCGGCACGAACACCTTCGCCTGGAACGCCGCCCTCGCCTGCTGGTAAGCGCTCTGCTGCCGTACCCGGGCGGGGCGTTCCTGCTGTCTTGTCTCCTTGAACGTATCCTGTTTTAGCAGCATCTTATCCGGAATATCCTCCACGAAGCGCGAAACCTTGCTGTAGTGGGTCTCGCCGCGCACCATCCTCTGCCGTGCGCAGGTAAGCGTCAGCTCGCGCTTCGCCCGCGTAATTCCCACATAGCAGAGTCTGCGCTCCTCCTCGATTTCCGTCGGATCGTCCGACGAGATACTCAGATAGCTCGGAAACAGGCCATCCTCCATGCCGACCAGGAAGACGACCGGGAACTCCAGCCCTTTCGCACTGTGCAGCGTCATCAGCACCACGCGGTCCGGAGTTTCTTCAAGATCGTCGATATCCGCGACCAGGGCCACTTCTTCGAGAAACATATCGAGAAGCGACCGACTGTTTTCTCTGTCTCCGTCAGGCTCTTCCTCCCCGCCAAACTCCTCGTCAAAGGCAGCGGCCTTGTTCAGCAGCTCGTCGATGTTGGCGATACGCTCGTCCGCCTCTTCCGTCCCCTCGGCCTCGAGCTCCTTCACATAACCCGTCACCTCCAGGACGTCCTCGATCAGTTCTTTTATGGTAAAATATTCGGCCTTGCTTCGAAACGCCTGGATCATCTCCACGAAGCTGCGCATCTTAAGCCCGGTTCTCCCGACGCCGGGAATCTTGTCCGCATCCCTGAGCATTTCATAGAAGCTTGTCCCATGTGCGATCGCGTACTCCTGCACACGGCTGACGGAAGCTTGCCCGATGCCCCTCTTGGGCACGTTGATGATCCTGCGCACCGCCAGATCGTCCTCTGCGTTGGCGATCGTCTTCAGATAAGCCAGGACGTCCTTGATCTCCTTGCGCGCATAGAAATTCACGCCGCCCACGATCTTGTACGGAATATTTCCCAGCAGAAATTTCTCCTCGAACAGGCGCGACTGGGCGTTTGTCCGGTACAGAACCGCACAGTCTCCATAGCTCCACTCACCCTTTCGCACCGTCCCGGCAATCTTCTCGGCGACATACTCCGCCTCCTCATAACCGTTCATGAACTGGCGGAATTTCACGCGCTCCCCGTCCGGGTTCGCGGTCCAGAGCGTCTTGCGCTTGCGCCCTTCGTTGTGCCGGATCACCTCGTTCGCGGCATCCAGAATGCTCTGCGTCGAGCGGTAATTCTGTTCCAGCCGGATCACCTTCGCATCCGGAAAATCCTCTTCAAAATTCAGGATATTGCCGATGTTCGCGCCGCGGAACCTGTAGATGGACTGGTCGTCGTCGCCCACGACGCAGAGGTTGCGGTACTTTGACGCGAGCAGGCTGACCAGCTTAAACTGCGCGTGGTTCGTGTCCTGGTACTCGTCGACCAGAATAAAGCGAAACCGCTCCTGGTACGAGTCCAGCACCTCCGGCACCTTTTCAAACAGCTCGACCGTCTTGCAGATCAGATCGTCAAAATCCAGAGCGTTGTTGCTCTTCAGCTGCGCCTGATATTCCCGGTACACCTGCGAAATCTTCTCCATCCGATAATCGCCCTGCGCCCTGCGCGCGTACTCCTCCGGACCCACCAGCTCGTCCTTGGCCGACGAGATCGCGCCGAGGAAAAGCCGCTCCTTGAAAATCTTGGTGTCCACCTCAAGGCGCTTGCAGACCTCTTTGATCACACTCTTCTGATCGTCCCCATCGTAGATCGTAAAATTTGTGCTGTAACCGATCAAATCTATGTACCGCCGCAGAATCCGGACGCAGGTGCTGTGGAAGGTGGAGACCCAGACGCCCCCGACGTTCCCGAGCATCCGCTCCACGCGCTCCCGCATCTCGCCCGCCGCCTTGTTCGT
>CANQWV010000210.1 GCA_947627645.1 uncultured Lachnospiraceae bacterium
GGACACGATTATGCCGCCAATGAGCATCATGGGCGCGCGAATACACATGAGCTGGAGCTGTTGGGCGGCTTCCCGGACGAGGGGAAACCGTCTGGCAGGCGATCTGCTGGAGGAGGGGCTGACAAGCTTCTATACCGAGGACGCCATGCGCGAGGTGCAGCCGGGCGAAGTGCTGGTCACCTACGGAAACGCGCAGCGCGGGTACGAGTATCCGCTGATCAAGTTTGTCGTGATCACAGAGAGCGATATCTTCGGGCAGCAGAAGAAGAAAAAGAAACGCCACAGGCGCTACGAAGGGCGGCAGATCCAGAGCTTTACAGAGCTCTCGGTCGGCGATTACGTGGTGCATGAGAACCATGGGCTCGGCGTCTACCGCGGCATCGAGAAGGTGGAGGTAGACCGGGTCACCAAGGATTATATGAAGATCGAGTACGCGGGCGGGAGCAACCTCTATGTGCCTGCGACGCAGCTCGACGTGATCCAGAAATATGCGGACAGCGACGCGAAGACGCCGAAGCTCAACAAGCTCGGGACGCAGGAGTGGAACCGCACGAAGACGCGCGTGCGCACGGCGGTTCGGGAGATCGCGCAGGATCTCGTGAAGCTGTACGCTGAGCGCCAGAGGAAGGACGGCTTCGTCTACAGCGAGGACACGGTCTGGCAGAGAGAGTTCGAGGAAATGTTCCCGTTCGAGGAGACGGAGGATCAGCTGCTCGCGATCGAGGCCGTCAAGCAGGATATGCAGAGCAAAAAAATCATGGACCGTCTGATCTGCGGGGACGTCGGCTACGGCAAGACCGAGATCGCGATCCGCGCCGCGTTTAAGGCGGTGCAGGACGGCAAGCAGGTGGCCTATCTTGTTCCGACGACGATCCTGGCACAGCAGCATTACAACACCTTTGTGCAGCGCATGAAGGATTTCCCGGTGCGCGTCGACCTGATGTGCCGCTTCCGCACGCCCGCGGAGCAGAAGCAGACGATCGAGGGACTCAAAAACGGGATGGTCGATATCGTGATCGGGACGCATCGCCTGCTCTCGAAGGACATTGCATACAAAAACCTGGGGCTCCTGGTGATCGACGAGGAGCAGCGCTTCGGCGTGGCGCACAAGGAGAAGATCAAGCAGCTCAAGAGCGACATCGACGTGATGACGCTGACGGCGACGCCGATCCCGCGCACCCTGCACATGAGCCTTGTCGGGATCCGCGACATGAGCGTCCTCGAGGAAGCGCCGCAGGAGCGCGTGCCGATCCAGACCTATGTCATGGAGTACAACGAGGAGCTGGTGCGCGAGGCCATCAGCCGGGAGTTGGCGCGCGGCGGGCAAGTCTACTATGTCTACAACCGCGTCAACAGCATTGTGGAGATGACCAACACGATCGCCTCCCTCGTCCCGCAGGCGCAGGTGGCGTTCGCGCACGGGCAGATGAAGGAACGCGAGCTCGAGCAGATCATGTATGATTTCATCAACGGGGACGTCGACGTGCTCGTGACGACGACGATCATCGAGACGGGGCTCGACATCTCGAACGTCAACACGATGATCGTGCACGACGCGGACACGATGGGGCTTGCACAGCTCTACCAGCTGCGCGGGCGCGTCGGGCGCTCGAACCGCACGGCCTACGCGTTCCTGATGTACCGCCGCAACAAGATGCTCAAGGAGGTCGCTGAGAAGCGCCTGTCCGCGATCCGTGAGTTCACGGAGCTCGGCAGCGGCTTCAAGATCGCGATGCGCGACCTGGAGATCCGCGGCGCGGGCAACCTGCTCGGCAGCGAACAGCACGGCCACATGGAGGCGGTCGGTTACGACCTGTACTGCAAGCTTCTGAACGAATCTGTTCGGGAGCTCAAGGGGCAGGGCGTCACACAGGAGAGCTATGAGACGGAGATCGACCTGGATGTGGACGCGTATATCCCGGATAGCTACATCCGCAACGAGATTCAGAAGCTCGACGTCTACAAGCGGATTGCGGCGATTCAGAACGAGGAAGAGTACGACGATATGCTCGAGGAGCTGATGGACCGTTTCGGCGAGCCGCCGCGCTCCGTGCAGAACCTGCTCGCGATCGCGCGGATGCGTGCGGAGGCGCACGAGGCCTACATCACGGAGCTGACACAGAAGGGCGACGAGGTTCGGATCGTCATGTACGAGAAGGCGCAGATCGACACGACGCGCATCGACGGCCTGCTCAAATACTACCGCGGCCGACTCCGCTTTACGATCGAGACAAACCCATACTTCACGTACGCCAGGCCAAAAACGCAGGCCTCCGGGAAAGAGAGCGAGAGTATGATCTCGCTCGCGCAGGAGCTGGTTGCGGCGGTGCGGACGCTGGGCGGGTGAGACAAATTTGCTTTGTATTCTGCGATCCCTGCAGCAAGTTTTACGGCTTGTTGTCAGGGATCGTTAATTTTTAGACAAAAAAAGTAATGAAGTGTAGCATTTCATTACCTGGTCAGCGCGGTCAGAGCGCCATTTATAAAGTTTATATGTCCTAAACTAGGTCGAATTCTAACACTTGAGCGTGCAAATGTCAACAGATTCAGCGTAAGAAAAAAATTTTCCAATTCTATTGAACGCAAACTTCATTTCAAAATGTCTTTTTTCAGACAAATTCGAATGGACCCTTCGTTTTCTTCAAGACATTCTGACTCTATTTATGGTCAAAATTCTGGTCAGGATTCTGGTCAAAAAAAGCAGGAATTATTCCGTATTTTCGGGCTTTCTCACACTTCTCATTTTTCAGGGAACAAAATCTATTCGCCGTCAAAATTCTGGTCAGTAAAAAACCGGAAACAGCGATAAATACGGACAAAAACGCAGATCCCGTAATGAAATGCTACACTTCATTACACTTTTATGTACAATGCGGCTCCAGAACATGGAGAACTGGCGCGGTCTTTTCGGAAAGGAAAGTCGCTATGGGAGCGGTATTGTTCAGGCACAATCAGGAGGCATACGAAGCGGCAAGAGCCATGCTTCAGGAAAAAGGCCGCGCGGCCGTGATCCATCCGACCGGTACGGGAAAGTCCTTCATCGGCCTCAAGCTGTGCGAGGACTTCCCGGACAAGACCGTCTGCTGGCTCTCGCCTTCGGAATATATCTTCCGGACGCAGCTGGAAAACTGGCGGGCGGCGGGTGGAGGGGTGAGCAGCGCGAAGAATGCCACAGCCATGAAGGATAGAGACGAGCGCATCTGGGCTGGAGTAACAGATAGCGCGGCAAACAGCGCGACGGACGATTCCGCCGATGCTAATACGGCGCTACCCCCACCTGCGAATATTCGATTCCTCACCTATGCGCGGCTCATGCTGATGCAGGAAGACGAGCTCATGGACATAAAGCCAGACTACATCGTGCTGG
This sequence comes from uncultured Lachnospiraceae bacterium, assembly GCA_947627645.1. GTDB lineage: Bacteria > Bacillota > Clostridia > Lachnospirales > Lachnospiraceae > Choladousia. Next base: position 3,368 of record CANQWV010000210.1, read on the forward strand.
ACGAGTTCCACCGCTGCGGCGCGAAGATGTGGGGGCAGGGCGTGCAGCCCCTCGAGCCACGCCGCATCGGGCTGCCC
>CANQWV010000211.1 GCA_947627645.1 uncultured Lachnospiraceae bacterium
CTGGATGCGACCGCGTTCGCCTGCCCGTATTTCTTCGCCTCCTGCCAGGCCTTCTTCGCCCACTGCCCCGTGATGATGTAGTCCGCGACGCGGTTCTTCATCAAATTCATCGGGATCATCGAGAACTGCAGGCTCGCGCCGCCCTGCAGGAACAGGACTTTATAATTGTCCGGGATCTGCATCAGCCTGCGCAGATCCGCCTCCGTCTCGTGAATCAGGTCGTCGAAAACCTTTGAGCGGTGGCTCATCTCCATCACCGACTGCCCGCAGCCGTGATAGTCCAGCATCTCCGCCTGCGCTGTCTTCAGCACCTCTTCCGGCAGAACCGCCGGTCCTGCCGAAAAATTATACACTCTTCCCATTTTTTCATATCCTCCTCATCGGCTCTGTGCCAGAGCCTCTATTCAATATCATCTCAAATAATCGCATATCAACCGCCATGTCTTCGTAGCTTTAGCTTTCTTTCAGGTCGTCCTGGTCGAATGCAGTCTCGATCGGCTTTCCGGCCGGCACCATCGGGAATACTTTGTCGTCGCAGTCGATGATGCAGTCGAGCACAACCGGCTTGCCCAGCGACAGCGCCTTCTCAAACGCCGGCGAGAACTCTTCCTTCTTCGTCACGCGGATGCCTTCGGCGCCCATCGCCTCGGCCAGCTTCACGAAATCGACCGCGTCGTTCAGAACCGTCTGCGAGTAGCGCTTTCCGTAAAACAGTGTCTGCCACTGACGCACCATGCCCAGAACATGGTTGTTGACGACGACCTGAATCACCGGGATATTGTAGCGCGCCGCAGTCGCGATCTCGTTCATATTCATGCGGAAGCAGCCGTCGCCTGCGATGTTGACGACTGTCTTGTCCGGGTTGGCTACCTTCGCGCCGATCGACGCGCCAAGGCCGTAGCCCATCGTGCCAAGGCCGCCGGAGGTGATCAGCGTGCGCGGCTTCGAATATTTGTAGTACTGCGCCGCCCACATCTGGTGCTGTCCGACCTCCGTGACGATGATCGCGTCGCCCTTCGTCAGACGGTAGATCTCCTCCACGATATAAGGGCCGGTCAGACCCTCCGTGTTATATTTCAGCGGGTATTTTGTCTTCAGAGCGGTGACGGATTCATCCCACTCGTCGTGGCGGTGCTCCTCGATGCGCGCGTTCAGGCGTTTCAGTACTTCCTTCACGTCGCCGATGATCGAGGCATCCACGGCGATATTCTTGTTGATCTCTGCCGGATCCACATCGATGTGGATGATCTTCGCGTGCCTTGCAAAGCTCTTCGCGTTGCCGATCACACGGTCGCTGAAGCGCGCGCCGATCGCGATCAGCAGGTCGCAGCCGGTCACGCCGAGGTTGGAGGCCTTGGTCCCGTGCATTCCGAGCATTCCGCAGTACAGCTCGTTGTGTCCGTTGTACGCGCCCTTGCCCATCAGGGAATCCGCGACCGGGGCGTGCACCTTGTTCACGAACTCCTCCAGCTCTTCCTGCGCACCGGAGATCACGGCTCCGCCTCCGACGAAGATAAACGGCTTCTTCGCCTTGTTGATGAGCTTCACCGCCTGTTCAAGGTCGTCCTCGCGGATGTATTCGCTGCTTCGAACGATCGGCTCCGGCTTCATCGGCTCGTAGTCCGTCGTGGCCGCGGTCACATCCTTCGTGATGTCGACAAGCACCGGGCCGGGCCGCCCCTCCTGCGCGATCTGGAACGCCCAGCGGATCGTGTCCGCGAGCTTCGTTACGTCCTTGACGATAAAGCTGTGCTTCGTGATCGGCATTGTCACGCCCGCGATATCGATCTCCTGAAAGCTGTCGCGGCCGAGCATCGTCACGGCTACGTTCGCGGTGATCGCCACCACCGGCACCGAATCCATGTAGGCCGTCGCGATGCCGGTGACCAGGTTCGTCGCGCCGGGGCCGGAGGTCGCCATACAGACGCCGACTTTCCCGGTCGAACGCGCGTAGCCGTCCGCCGCATGGGCCGCGCCCTGCTCGTGCGAGGTCAGGATATGGCGGATCTCACCGCTGTGCTTGTATAATTCGTCATAGATATTGAGAATCGTGCCTCCCGGATAGCCGAACACGGTGTCCACACCCTGTTCCTTCAGGCATTCGATCACAATTTCCGAACCGTTCAACTTCATCCTTTATCTATCCTTTCTTATCCTTTTCTGTATAAACATATTTATCTTCGTGTTTAATGCATAGCCCGTGCAGTGGATTGGCAATGCCTAAGGCAAACCGTAGAGGTCCGCCGGCACTTGGCGAATGCGCAGCATGAGCTTAGTGCCGCTGCGTGACCGTAACGAGCGGAAGCGCGTTTGCCGGGGCATTGGCCAATCCCTGCGAGGGCGTCCGGATATTTGAATTTTCACATGAACTAAGCACGAATTATTTCCGATCCAACGGATTGATCAGCACCGCGCCCTTGTTCCCGGAGGTCACGAGCGATGCGTAGCGCGCCAGATAACCGGTCTTGATCTTTGGCTCGCGCGGCTGCCACTTCGCGCGGCGCGCGGCCATCTCCTCGTCGCTGATGGCGAGCTCAAGCCTGCACTCGGGAATGTTGATGCGGATCGTGTCGCCTTCCTCGACAAGCGCGATCGGGCCGCCGACCGCCGCCTCCGGAGAGACGTGTCCAATCGAAGCGCCGCGGGAGGCTCCGCTGAAACGACCGTCCGTGATCAGCGCCACCGAGGAGCCGAGCCCCATGCCGGCGATCGCCGACGTCGGGTTCAGCATCTCGCGCATACCCGGGCCGCCCTTCGGCCCTTCGTAGCGGATCACGACGACGTCGCCCGCGACGATCTTCCCGCCGAGAATCGCTGCGATCGCGTCCTCCTCACAGTCGAACACGCGCGCCGGACCCTCGTGCACCATCATTTCCGGCACGACCGCAGAGCGCTTCACAACGCCGGAATCCGGGGCAAGGTTGCCCTTGAGGATTGCCAGTCCGCCGGTCTCGCTGTACGGGTTGTCGATTGGGCGGATGACATCCGGGTTCTTGTTCTCGCAGCCTGCGATATTCTCTCCTACTGTCTTGCCCGTGACTGTCATGCAGTCCAGGTTCAGCAGGTTCTTCTTCGTCAGCTCATTCATGACCGCGTACACGCCGCCAGCCTCGTTCAGATCCTCGATGTAGGTCGGGCCCGCCGGCGCAAGGTGGCAGAGATTCGGCGTCCGTGCGCTGATCTCGTTCGCAATGTCGACGTCCAGCTCCACGCCCGCCTCGTGCGCGATCGCCGGGAGGTGCAGCATACTGTTCGTCGAGCAACCGAGCGCCATGTCCACCGTCAGCGCGTTCATGAAGGCTTTCTCCGTCATGATGTCGCGCGGACGGATGTCCTTCTTCAGAAGCTCCATGATCTGCATACCCGCCATCTTGGCCAGACGGATGCGCTCGGAATAGACAGCCGGAATCGTGCCGTTGCCCTTTAATCCCATGCCGAGCAC
>CANQWV010000212.1 GCA_947627645.1 uncultured Lachnospiraceae bacterium
TTCGCTTCGGCTCGGAGCTTCTGCTGCTGGAGGCGGAGAGCGGGCAGCGGCAGCGCGCGGAGGCGGCGCTTGTCGGACGCCGCATCCGGGAGATGGTCGGAACCGCGACTGTCTGGGACAAAGAGGAGGAGCGCTACCGTCCGGTGCGCTGGGGGGATATTGTGATTTTGCTGCGCACGGTCAGCGGCTGGGCCGAGACCTTCGGCGAGGTGCTGGCCGACATGGGTATTCCGTGCGTGACTGGCTCGCAGAAGGGCTATTTCTCGACTGTGGAGATCCGGACGGTGCTGGCGTATCTGCAGATTCTGGATAACCCGGTGCAGGATATCCCGCTTGCGGCCGTGCTGCGCAGTGCGATCGGCGGCTTCAGCGACGAGGAGCTCGCGACACTGCGTGTCTTCTCCCACAAAAAATATTTCTATGATTGCTGCCAGGAATACCGTGCTTCGGGAGAGAACCCGCGTCTAAGGGAGAAGCTGGAGCGGTTTTTTGCGACGTTTGGACACTTCCGCGGGAAGTGCGCCCACACGCCGGTGCACCTGCTTCTCTGGGAGATCCTGGACGTGACGGGGTATGGGGCGTACGCGGAGTCGCTGCCTGCGGGAAGGCAGCGGAAGGCGAATCTCGATATGCTGGTGGAAAAGGCGATCGCATACGAGGCGACGAGCTTCCGCGGCCTGTATCATTTTGTGCGTTATATCGAAAACCTGAAAAAATATGAGGTGGATTACGGGGAGGCCAATGTCGAGTCCGAGGCGGCTGATGTGGTGCGGATCATGAGCATCCACAAGAGCAAGGGGCTGGAATTCCCGATTGTCTTTGTGAGCGGGCTGGGCAAGCAGTTCAACGAGACGGACGTCAGAAGCCGGCTGGTGATGCACCCGGAGTTTGGCATAGGCTGCGATTTTGTGGACGCGGAGCGCCGGACGCGGCGGGCGACGCTTCTGAAGCGGGCGATCCAGCAGAAGACGGCGGGGGAGAATCTCGGGGAGGAGCTCCGCGTGCTGTACGTGGCGATGACGCGTGCGAAGGAGAAACTGATTTTGACAGGGAGCGTGAGCGACATCGAGGCAAAGCTGGAACGCTGGAGAACTGCGGCGATGTATCGCGGCGAACAGCTTTCCTACGCCTGGCTTTCTTCGGCTTCCACTTATCTGGACTGGGTCATGCCGGCGCTTTTGCGGCATCCGGCCTCGGCGGGATTGTTTGAGGCGGCAGGCGGCGAGGCGGAATGCCAGCGAGCAGAGCAACGTGAAAGCCAGGGAGCGGGACAAAGCGAAGGCCAGGGAGCAGAGCAAAGTGAAGGCCATGGATCAGGACAATGGGAAGGGCAAAGAGGAAATGCGGCGGAGCAATCGAAAGAAGGAGGCACCCACGGGTCTTTCTCGGTGGAAGCTGCCCCGTTCTGTATGCGGATCGTGACGGTTCAGGAGGAAGAGGAGGGACAACGCGTGGAGGACAGCGCGGCGACGCTTCAGCTGCGGGAGCTTCTGGAGCTCGACACGTCTGTCTGCTATGACAGGGAGACCCGCGACTATCTGCAGAGAGTGTTCCACTCCGAGTATCCCTACAAAGCGAACGCCGCGATCCCAGGCAAGCTGTCGGTCTCCGAGCTGAAAAAGCTGTCGCATCTGCCGGAGGAGGAAGATGCGGCAGAGCTGTACCGCGAGGAGACAGTGATCCCTCTGATTCCGGATTTCCGGAAGGAGAAGGAGCCGGTCACCGGAGCGGCGCGGGGCACGGTCTACCATGCGTTCATGGAGAACCTGAACTATCTTCGCCTGCCAGAGCCGGACGTCTGCTGTGAAGCTGGCCGGGATCAGACAGCGGGGGACGGCAAGGATACTTTGCATCTGCCAGAGCCGGACATCCGCCGTGAAGCTGGCCGGGATCAGACAGCAGGGGGCGGCGACGCTCTGTGCATATCGGAATTGGAAATACAGTTGGAAGAAATGATAAGTTGTGGTAAAATGTCCGGGGAAGAGGCGGCGGCGCTCTCGCTGGAGGATGTCAGCATATTTCTGAAGAGCGGGATCGGGCAGAGAATGCACCGGGCCGCGCTTGCCGGGCAGCTGTTCCGGGAGCAGCCGTTTGTCTTCGGCGTGCCGGCCAGTGAGATCCGCAGCAGTTACAGCCCGGAAGAGACGGTGCTTGTGCAGGGGATCATCGACGCCTACTTTTTTGAGGGAGAAGAGATCGTCCTCCTCGATTACAAGACAGACCGGGTGGAGCGTGCGCAGCTGCTCGTGGACAAGTACAAGGCTCAGCTGGACTATTACGCGCGTGCATTGGAGAAGCTGACCGGGCGTCCGGTGAAGGAGCGGATCATTTATTCGTTCCATTGCCATGAGGAGATCTCCCTTTGAAAAACAGCGCCATGTGAGCATGGTCGTCCGGTAAGATTTACGGGAAAGAAGTTCCCGGGCAAATGAAATAAAATTGTTATGGAGTACATTATGAAAAAATTAGTACAAAACCAGGCCTTCCGCTATATTTTCTTTGGCTGCTGCACGACCGGAGTGAATCTGGTCCTCACGTATGTGATGCGCAGCCTGATCGGGTTGAACGTCACGGCGGCGAACACGGTGGCCGTCCTGCTGTCGATCCTTTTTGCATACGTGGTGAATAAGCTGTTCGTCTTTGCGCACAGGACGCCGTCCTTTGGGGCGCTTGTGAAGGAGGCCGCGAGCTTTATCGGGATGCGCCTTGGCACGATGGTCGTGGAGGTCTTCGGCGTTGTGCTGCTGAACAGCGTCTGGGGCGTGCAGGATATGGTGGCGAAGCTGATCATCCAGGTCGTGATCATGGTGCTGAATTATCTGATCAGTCGTTTTGTGGTGTTCAGGGACGAGGACTCCGAGGCTGCTGCGGCGGAGACGCTGGCGGAAAAAAAGCGCGGCAGGAGATTTTTCCTGGCGGGGTTCGTCCTGTCGGCGCTGGTAGCCGCGGCCGGGTTTTTCGCGTTCGGTATGTGGCCGTTCGGCGATAACACGGTGCTGATCATCGATTCGCTGCACCAGTATCTTCCATTTTATACGGATTTCCACGGAAAGCTGCAGAACAGCCAGTCGCTGCTGTACTCGTTCTCGGGAGGACTCGGCTACAATTTCTGGTCGACCTACGCCTACTATATGGCGAGCCCGCTCAACTTCCTGATGGCGTTCATCCCGCGGGAAAATGTCTGCGATTTCATGGATTTTGTGATCCTGTTCAAGATCGGGCTGTGCGGCGGCTGCTTTTCCTGGTACCTGCACCGCAGGGATCCGCAGCGGGACTACCTCCCGGTCGTGTTCGGCATGATGTTCGCGCTGAGCAATTTTGTGATCGGTTATTATTTCAACCTCATGTGGCTGGACAGCATCGCGATGCTCCCGCTGATCATGCTGGGAATCGAGCGCATCATCAAGGGCGGAAACGGCCGGATGTTT
>CANQWV010000213.1 GCA_947627645.1 uncultured Lachnospiraceae bacterium
ACAAAGCTTGGCGAGGCGTCGATCGTCACGCTCCTCGTGGCGTTTGTCTACTGGTGCGTTGACAAGCGCGAGGGCATTTTTTTGATGCTGACCTTTTACTATAACCGCGTGATCAACGGTTTCCTGAAGATCACTGCCTGTGTGTACCGGCCGTGGATCCGCGACGCGCGCGTGATGCCGGTATCGGAGGCGATGGCAGACGCCACGGGCTATTCGTTCCCGAGCGGTCATTCCGCGAACGCCACCAGCTTTTTTGGAGGACTTGCGTACAACAAAAAATACCCGAAGGTTTTCCGGGTTCTTATGGTCGTCCTGGTGCTGCTGGTCGGCTTCTCGCGCAATTATCTGGGCGTGCACACGCCGCAGGATGTGATCGTCTCCATTGTCCTGGCGGTCGTATTGCTGTTCGCGTTCCGCAGACTGCTCGACTGGGTAGACCAAAATCCTGAAAAAGACTGGATCGTCCTGCTCGCGGGCGCGGCGCTCTGCATTCTGCTGGTCGTCTACGCTTCCCTGAAGGGGTATCCGGTAGACTACGACGCGGCGGGCGAGGTGATCGTGGATCCGGCCAAGATGCCGATCGATTCCTTCAAGAACGCCGGCATGGGTCTTGGGTTCATCGTGGGATGGTTCCTGGAGAGAAGATTCATTAAATTCGAGACGGAGGGAAAATGGTACTTCCGTGTGCTCCGCTATGTCGTCTGCATCGCGTTTTACGAGCTTCTGAAGACGTACGCGGCTCCGCTGATCACCGGAGCGGTCGCGGGCGGGATCGGCAAGGCGCTGGAGCAGTTTGTGCTGATCCTCTATATCACGGCAGGAGCGCCCGTTTTGATCCGCCTTCTGGGGATGCTTGACCGGAGCTTGGCAAAATAAGCTTGACCGCAGTTTCGCAAAATAAGCAAATAAAAAGAACTATAAGATTTTAAGGAGGAGGAACAGATTCATGAAGGATGAAAACAAAGAAATCAAAGAAATCAAGGAAAGCGAAAAACCGGAGCGGGGGGGGCAGTGTGAGTTAGACGACAATGCCCTTGAACAGGCTGCCGGAGGAGCACTCAAACCAAAAGATTCCTATGAATTTTTGGAAAAAGCGAATGAGAGGATTATGAACCATTAGGGCAGCAACCAGGGAAAGTCGCTGGGAGTCTGGAACCTGCGGGGAGAAGTCCGGCAGGTGTATCTTGAAAGCAGAATAACAATTGATTGAAATATAATTCATTCAGAAAAGAGAACCGGGACTGCTGATCGGGCTGTCCCGGTTCTTGTACTCTGTTTATATGTTAAAAGCATAAAGTTGACTATTTACTGATTTTCTGTGGGAATGATCCCGTATTCTTTCATTAACTGCGCCTGGTAAGCCTCGTCGGAGACGGAACGCGTCAGATCGTCCATGCGGCCGTCTCGGATCAGGTAGGTGGTAAGCTGGTTAACTTCTGACCTGCCTTCTGACCTGCCTTCGTTGCGTATTGTTGCTATGTCGTGTTCGTACATCTCTCGAGCTTCGCACTGCAGGCGAATCTTTTCATCTTCGGTAAGGATATGCAGGTGTGCAGATGCTTCCTGGATTGCTTCGTTTTTCTCTGCCAGCATTTTGATGTCTCACCTCCCGGTTCGGTCGGCGCTGAACGTGTGCCACTGGCACACAGCGCCCTCCCATGTGGTGGCCCGGAACAGCTGTGCCCAGACGTATCTTTCTGAGGAGCGCTCTTCTCGGGACATTGTCTATCTGGCTTAAGTCTAGCACACGGAGCGAGAAATTACCAGTGAAAACGTGGATATTTTCCTTGTCAAATCAACATCATTTCTTCATTTATCGTTCATGCTTATCATTTGTAAGGGAAGGGCGGCAGAATTGCCGGTGAATTCCAGATAAGTACACAATAGCATAATCCAAAATGAATGTCAACGTTAAAATGATGTTTCTATAATAATAATATGATAAATTGAAGCATATATGAACGGTCAAAACCGTTGCGCAGAGAAACGATTTGAAAGGAGCGCAAGAATATAGGAAAGATGACAAAAGATGAAAAAAGATGAAAAGCTTCGGCAAAGGGAAAAGCCGTGAAGTGAAAAGTTTTCTTGAAAAGTTGGCAATGTGAAAAGTTTCGAAAAAAATACAACACTGTTCTTGTAGCATATGACGAAATGTGTTATAATGCACCCAAATGTGAAAGAGCATTTTTAAATGTGAAAAAAATAACAAACATTTTGCGCAAAGGAGATCAGATATGCATTTGATTCAGGATGAAAACGGCAATCTTTGCCCGCATTCACATGAGCATGAACATACGCATACACACACGTATGAGCATACGCATCCGCATAGCCATGAGCATGGACACGAGGACGAGCACGACCACGTTCACGAGGGAGAGCAGGGGCACTGCCCCGGGCACGCGGGTGAAGCTGCCGACTGTGGAAGTCATTGCGGCGGCTGCGGACATGCAGGGCATGAGCATGAGGGCCATTCTCATACGCACGGCGCTGCAGAGGTGCCCGGCGATAAGATGACAGCGCTGCTGGACTATATGCTGAAGCACAATGAGCACCACGCGGCGGAGCTTGACCAGGTGGCCGGAAAGCTTCAGGCGGAGGGCAAGGGCGCGGCGGCGGAGCAGATCAAGAAAGCCGTCGATGAGTTCCAGAAGGGAAATCTTTATCTGAGCCTTGCGCTGTCCATGGTGAAAGAGAATTCATAAATTGGAGGTGGACGATATGTGCCTTGCAACGGCGTACCGGACAAATGTTCCGGACAGCATTATTCTTGAATATGTCAGCAAGGTCGAGGTGCACGGCGATCAGATCACGCTCACGGATGTGATGGGCGAGCAGAAGACCGTGGAGGGAACGCTCGCGATGGCGGATCTGACAGGCGGAGTCGTGAAGATCGACTGCGTGGACGACTAAGATACGAACAGAACGCGCCTGGCAGAGCCTGGCCGCCTGCTGTTCGAAATGAAAGATCACGATGATTTTCAGGAGGCATACAATGTCGCATGTGATAGCGGTTGCCGGGAAGGGCGGAGTCGGCAAGACGACGCTTTCCGGTTTGTTGATCCAGACTATGTGCAGGATGGGCAAAACGCCGATCCTGGCAGTGGACGCCGACGCGAACTCGAATCTCAACGAGGTGCTCGGCGTGGAAGTGGAGATGACTCTCGGCGATGTCCGCGAGGAGATCGCGCAGGATGAGCATCGGGTGCAGGAGGAAAAAAAGATTCCCGCGGGAATGTCGAAGGCGGATTTCGCGGAGATCATGTTCCAGCGCTGTCTGATCGAGGACGACGATTTCGACCTGCTCGTGATGGGACGCACGCAGGGGAAGGGCTGTTACTGCTAT
>CANQWV010000214.1 GCA_947627645.1 uncultured Lachnospiraceae bacterium
GCACTGCAATAACCTTCCGCGCGGCGAGATGGTGCGGGATGCGATCCTGGAGCGGATCCGCGTGAAGGACGTGATTCTGCTGGATACGGGCGGGATCTCCACGCTGTACGCGAGCGACGGCGGCATCATTGTCGTGATTTAGGCTTGGAAAAAGTAAATCCGGCCTCGGTGCCCGGCGGCAGGCCAGGGGCAAACATGGTGCAAATACTTGCAAATATAAGAAAAAACTTGAAATCTCGCGGAAAACGTGTATACTATTCTTAATTGAGAATTTTGACACAACAGAAGGAGAGATACACATGAGTCAGGCGAAGGTTGACCGTTATAAGGAGGAGAAGCGCAATCGCGCGCAGATCATCAAGAAAGAAAAGCAGAAGATGATGGCGATGAAGGCAGGCGTATCGCTGGTAGCGCTCGTCATGGTAGCGTGGGTAGGTTTTTCGGTATACCGTACCTTGAATCCGGAGGATACGACAACAGTGGAGAAGCCGACCTACACCGTGGATACTGCGGCGATTGACGATTTTATGGAGACCCTGGATCTGGAAGAGGAATAATTTCGGACGTTTCTCTCCCTGGCGGGGAGTGAACGGCAGTGCTTCAGGCGATCTGGGCTGTTGCAGGATCGGGTATCCGGTTTTGCACAGCCTTTTTCATTCTCAGACGATATTCCGGAAGGATATTCATAAAGGACATTTTATAGCGCATCCTCAAAGGATATTCTCAAAGAATAGTTTCAAAAATAGTTTCAAAAATAGTTTCAAAAAATAGTTTCGAAAATAGTTTCAAAGAATAGCTTCAAAAAATAGTTTCAAAGAACAGCTTCAAAAAAGTTTCAAAAATAGTTTCAAAGAACAGCTTCAAAAAATAGTTTCAAAAAATAGTTCCGAAGGATAGCTTCAAAAGAGTTGATTCTGACAGGGCAAGGGAAAGGTGGTGGTTTTTATGACGCGAAGTACGACGAAGATGGGCACAGCGGACGCATCGGGGCCTGATCCCCACATAAAAACTGCACACAAGGAGGTTTGTCATGTTGGATATCAAGACATTACAGGAGTGTATCGAACATAAGCAATACGCCAGGATCCGTAGCGAGGTCATGGATATGAACGAGGCGGATATCGCCTCCATGCTGGAGGAACTGGAGGGTTCTGAGAGCGACCAGCTGAAGGTGTTCCGCATCCTGCCGAAGGCGATTGCCGCGGATGTGTTTTCTTACCTGCCGATCGAGGTGGAGCGCAAGATCATCACCTCGCTGACGGAGCGCGAGGCGGCGAACATCATCGACAATCTGTACGCTGACGACGCTTCCGACCTGATGGAGGAGATGCCGGCGGGGGTTGTGAAGCGGCTTCTGGCGCAGACGACGCCGGAGACGAGGCGCGATATCAACCATCTGCTCCAGTACCCGGAGGATTCCGCCGGGAGCGTGATGACGGTCGAGTATGTCGACCTGAAGGAGGAGTACACGGTCGGGCAGGCGATCGAGCGGATCCGCCGGACCGGGATTGACAAGGAGACGATCAACACCTGCTACGTGATCAACCAGAACCGCAAGATCCGCGGCACGATCTCGCTGCGGATGTTGCTTTTGAGCCAGCCGGATGCGAAGATCGGGGAACTGATGGAGGAAAATGTCATCACGATCAACACGATGATGGACCAGGAGGAGGTCGCGCATCAGTTCCAGAAGTACGATTTCGACGCGATGCCGGTCGTGGACAGCGAGAACCGTCTCGTCGGCATCATCACGGTCGACGACGTCATGGACATCATCGAGCAGGAGGCGACGGAGGATATCGAGATGATGGCGGCGATCACGCCGACCGACAAGCCTTATATGAAGACCTCGGTATTCGAGACTTTCCAGAAGCGCATTCCCTGGCTCTTATTTCTGATGATTTCGGCGACGTTTACCGGGAAGATCATCCAGGGCTATCAGAACGCTCTGGCCGCTTACTCAGTGCTGACCATGTATATTCCGATGTTTATGGACACCGGGGGAAACGCCGGCGGACAGGCGTCCGTAACGATCATCCGCAGTATTTCGCTCGGAGAGATCGAGTTCCGGGACGCATTGCGGGTGATCTGGAAGGAGATCCGCGTGGCCGTGCTCTGCGGGATTACGCTTGCTGTGGTGAATTATGGCAAGCTACTTTTGTTCGACCATGTGGGAATGCAGGTGGCGTTGGTTGTCTGCCTCACGATGGTGGTGACGGTGGTTGTCGCGAAGATCGTGGGCTGTGTCCTGCCGATCCTCGCGAAGCAGGTGGGGTTCGACCCGGCGGTTATGGCCAGCCCGTTTATCACGACGATCGTGGACGCAATCTCGCTGGTGATCTATTTTCAGATCGCGACGAGGATTCTGGGGCTGTGAGCGTTCGGCACAGCGCGATCGGCGAATGCGCTGAAGCATGATGCCAGACAGGAGGATGCAGCGTGAAATCCGGCGCGACGCGATCGGCGAATGCGCTGAAGCATGATGCCGGACAGGAGGGTGCGGCGTGAAATCCGGTGCTGCGCAATCGAAAGCGAATCTGTTTAAGCAACTATAGAGGAGATAACATTTGATGAAGAAGATGACAGTGATCCGGCAGAACCGCTGTGACGAGGAGATGGGGTTTCTGCTGATCTGCAGCTATTTCTTGTTTCTGGCGATGCAGAAGCTCGCAGACCCTGCCGCCCGCTTTGTAAATCCGGTCAATATGGCACTTTACTGGGTATTTGTGCCGGGCTTTTTTTTCCTTGCCGGATACTGCAGCAACAGAAAACGGCGCATGGGGACCAAAGAGGCGCATCTTGGGTGGCTGGGACGTGCGGCGGCCGGATGCTGCCTCGGCTATTTTGTGTTCGCCCTGACAGAGGAGATCCTTGCAAACTGGCCTGTCGTATTCCTGACGGAAGACAGGTCGGCGCTTCTTACGATCCTGGCGGATACGTTTTCCCTGATCCGCCTCTCGGCGGGTGCGGCAGTTTTTTTATCCCTCGCGCTTGCGCTGATGCTTGCCCGCTTTTTTGAAGAGCCGCTTGCAAAGCTGGCCGGCAGAGAAAAGAGTATGCTGCTCGTTGGAGCGCTGCTGCTTCTGGGGGCGCTGCTGCGCACCAGGCAGGATCTGTATCCGCTCATGGCCTCTTTCCTTGGCTCTGATCTCCAGCCGGCAGTGCCCTGCATTCCTTACTTTGCATTCTTCCTCTTCGGAGGCTGGATCGAGGAAAAGAAGCCCGCCTTTGAGTGGCGGCTTGCGCTGGCCTGCACGGCCGTCACGGCAGTCTCTGTGCTTTTGTACCGCACTCCGCTTCAGAACCTG
>CANQWV010000215.1 GCA_947627645.1 uncultured Lachnospiraceae bacterium
CCCGGCCCGTCGAGCGTGTCCGGGGAGACCATACGGTAAATGCTGTAAACGCCGCCCGGGGTCTTGCGCTCCGGGTCGTTTTCAGTGCCGGAGACACAGTCCGTCTCGAGCAGCTTTTCACCGTCTTTGTAGAGAAAAACCTTCTGGTTTGTGAGATCCACCTCCACATAGCTGTCGCCGATCATATCGCTGCTGTCGAGCGACCAGCCCCTGTGTTCCCACACGGGAGCGAGAAACCTGACCTGGTTGGTTTTGAGGTTTTTTCTGAGCAGGGCCAGCGTCTCTGCGGTGTCGAGCTTCCACCCGAAGTCCCCCTTGTACAGCGTGATCACTTCCCCCTGGCTGGTACGAAAAAGCTTCGGCAGTCCCTGCGTGTCATATTTCCCGGCGAGCCGCGCCACGAAAGCATTGAGAAATTCGCTGTCAAGCACCAGCTGATGTTCCCTGTTCTCCGAGATTTGAGCGGCGAGATCGTCGGCGGTGATCGTCTCAAGCGTCTCGCCGAACAGGAGCGAGAGACGGAGGCTGCCGTATGGGCCGTCCTCGCCGTAGGGATTGACGAGGTCGGTGTCGGCGCAGGCCTCGGCGCCGCTTTTTGTGAACTTCAGCTTCCACATTTGATTGCGCTTTCCGCTGAAGTCCTCAAGAACCAGGGAAGCTCCGGAGTACGGGCGCAGGGAGTCGAGCGTCAGGTATTGCCCCGTCTCGTTTTTTATATAGCAGCAGCCGTTATCTGTCCTCTCCACGGTCCACGACTGGGCGGAAGATGCCTCGGTATCCTTTGGAGCTTCCACGGGCGCCGTCCGGACAGAATCGTCGTCCGGACAGACGGTCAGCGCTTCGCCCGTGTGCAGGACGCAGATACGGGAAGAACCGTCCGGCAGCGGATCAAGGTAGAACTTCTGTTGATCGACGTTTAGAGAACGATATAACTGCGGAATCCGGCTGTCGGTATCATAGAATGTGCAGTGTCGGATATCCAGCACATAGCTGTCGTCCAGTGCGCTTGCGATCTCGTACAGCTTTTGCGGTGCGCGCTGCGCGGCTTCTTCTGTTTCGCTTTCTGTTTCGGCTTCTGCCTCGGTCTCTGCCACGGCTTCCGTCTCGCGCCCGGATTCGCCGTCTGGCTCAGAATCCGCACTGCCTTTCCCTTCAAGGTCTGCGGAATCTTCTGTTATTGACTGGGATTTTGCCGTGCCTTCCGTCTCTGTCACGGCTTCTGTTTCTTCTTTCTCCGTTTCTGTCTTGCTTTGCGTTTCATGCTCTGCCTTGCCTGCCGTGGTTCCGGATTCGGGCGTTCTGCTTTTGTCTGATTCTGTCTCGGTGTCGGCAGCCTTCTCGGTTGACGCTGTGCCAAATCTCTGCGCAGCTGGATTTTCAATCTGCAGGGAGCTATCGGGATCCTGCTGCGGGGCTTGGCCAGTCTCCGCATTCTGACCGGGCTGGGGATTTTTCGGAGTAACCTGGACAGTATCCGGGGTCTGATTGGCCTGAGGCTGTGGAACTACCTCGATTGCCACAATCTGAAGATCGACGTCAGACGCTTTGGCGGTTGTCGCTGTAAGACTGCCTGACAAAAAAGCGCCTGCGAGGATTGCTGTCAATAAGATACGGGAATATTTCATAACCTGAGCCTCCGCAAAAAACATATATGGCTGATTTTACCATAGATCGGCGGGAAAGAACAGAAGTATTTTCCGGGGATTTACTGTTCGTCTTTTTTATGGTAAGATGTCGAGGAAAGCAATGAGCCGTGCCGGACAGAAGCACAAGGCTGTGGGAGCCTGCGCACGTGCGTTTGCTTTGGCGACGGATGATCGGGCAGTGCCGCTTTGGCGAGAGATCCCTGATCATCTGATCAGAGCGGAATGGATCAATTCATGAGGACAGGAATTTCTATGGGAAAATTGAATTGCAGGATAGCCGCGGGAGCGATCGTGATCGCAGCGGCGCTTGCCGTCGGCGGCTGCGCGATGGGCGGCGCGACCGGGACGAAGACGCTCGCGGCGCAGAAGGCGATGGAAGACGGCGAATACGAGCAGGCCCAGCAGCTTTTTGCGGAGGCGGCCCGGGATGGGGAACAGCAGCTTCTGGCCTACCGGGGGCTTGGCATGGCTTATATGGAGCTTGCGCAGTACAAGGAGGCTGCGCGGGCTTTTGAGGCGGCTCTGGATTCTGCGGACAGCAGGATGGAGGATAATGTGCTCGATGTCGAGCTGTATCTGGCGACCGCGCACTACCGGGGCGGAGAGTACGACGAGGCGGAGGCTGTCTGCGATCAAATTCTCGCGGAGAATGAGTCGGGGGACGCGTATTTCCTGCGCGGGGCGAGCCGTCTGCACGACGATATGCCGGAGGAGGCCCAGGCTGATTTTGACGCTGCCGCCGCCCTGAATCCGGACAGCTACGACCTTTATCTGGACATCTATGAATGCTACCGGGAGAGAAATCTTTCGGGGCTTGGCAGCGAATATCTGCAGAGCGCTCTGGCGATCCAGGGCGAGGACACGGAGCATTATTACAACCGCGGGAGGATATATTATTATCTGGAGAACTATGAGGAGGCGCAGCGGCAGCTGACCGGCCCGGTGGAGGCGGAGTATGAGCCGGCCATGTATCTGATGGGCCGGGTCTATCTGGCGCTGCAGGATTATGTGCATGCGCAGGGCGTGTATCACAGGATCGAGGAGAAATCCGGAAAAAGCACATCAGCCTGCAATGGGCTGGCTCTTTGCGCGCTCTCGAGCGGCGATTACGATATGGCGCTGTCCTACATCGCGGAAGGTCTTTCTCTGGACTCCGGGGACAAGCAGGAACTGTATTTTAATGAGATCGTGGCGTACGAGAAGAAGCAGGATTTTGCGACTGCGAAGGCAAAGGCGAAGGAGTATATGCAGAAGTACCCGGCGGACGAGTCGGGCGCGAGAGAATGGGTTTTCCTGTCGACGCGCTGAGAGGTATTCGTGTATAGTGCACAGCATATTTTATCCATAATGGCTACTCGAACGCCCTGCAAGGGCTTGCAATGTCAGGGCACAACACGCTCCCGCTCGTGTCGGGCACGTAGCGGTGCGTAAGTTCGCTTGCGCTCACTAAGCACCGACGGCCCTCTACGGTTGGCCCTGACACCGCAAGTCCCTTTTGTCGGGCTGTGCGTTGAGAGCATGAAAGATTCTTGCTTTCTTTGCTGTACAGCCGCCCGTGCAGTGGATTGGCAATGCCCCGGCAAACCCGCTTCCGCTCGTTACGGTCACGCAGCGGCACTAAGCTCATGCTGCGCATTCGCCAA
>CANQWV010000216.1 GCA_947627645.1 uncultured Lachnospiraceae bacterium
AGGCGGCATCCTGACATTTGAAATGGTACGTCAATGTATCATGGGGCCTGCCTGGCCGGCGAGGTGCCGCGCTATCTGGCGCGCGGAATGTACGAGGAGGCGAAGGAAATCGCGCTGAGATACCGCGGGATCTTTGGGGCGGACAATTTTTTCCTCGAGCTGCAGGATCACGGCATTCCGGATCAGAAGCTGGTGAACCAGCAGCTTCTGCGCATGAGCAGGGAGACGGGGATCCCACTCGTAGCGACGAACGACGTCCACTATACCTACGAGGACGATGTGGAAGCGCACGACATCCTGCTGTGCATCCAGACCGGCAAAACGCTCACGGACGAGAACCGTATGCGCTACGAGGGCGGGCAGTATTATGTGAAATCGCCCGGGCAGATGGCGGAACTTTTCCCCTATGCTCCCGAGGCGCTTGAAAATACATACAAGATCGCGCAGCGCTGCCATGTGGAGATTGAATTCGGTGTGACGAAGCTGCCGCAGTTCGACGTGCCCGCGCCGTACACGGCCTGGGAGTATCTGAACAAGCTCTGCGACGAGGGACTGAAACGGCTGTACGGCGAGGAGGCCGAGTCGCACCGGGATCGGCTGGACTATGAGCTCTCCGTCATTCAGAAGATGGGCTATGTCGACTACTTCCTGATCGTCTGGGATTTCATCCACTACGCGCGGGAGCACGGCATCAGCGTGGGTCCGGGACGCGGCTCGGCGGCCGGGAGCATCGTGTCCTACACGCTGGGCATCACGCAGCTCGATCCGATCCGCTACAACCTGCTGTTCGAGCGTTTCCTGAACCCGGAGCGCGTGTCGATGCCGGATATCGACGTCGACTTCTGCTTCGAGCGCAGGCAGGAGGTCATCGACTACGTCGTCCGCAAATACGGGAAGGACCGCGTCGTGCAGATCGTCACCTTCGGTACACTGGCGGCGCGCGGCGTCATCCGCGATGTGGGGCGGGCGATGGATCTGCCCTATTCCCTTTGCGATTCAATCGCCAAGCTGGTGCCGCAGGAGCTGAACATCACGATCGACAAGGCGCTGACGATGAGCCAGGAGCTGCGCACGATGTACGAGACGGATGATAAGATCCATCAGCTCATCGATATGTCGAAGAGGCTCGAAGGCCTGCCGCGCCACACGTCGATACACGCGGCGGGCGTCGTGATCTGCCAGAAGGCGGCCGACGAGTATGTGCCGCTCTCGCGTGGGACAGACGGGACGATCACGACTCAGTTCACGATGACGACGCTCGAGGAGCTGGGTCTTCTGAAGATGGATTTCCTGGGCCTGCGCACGCTGACGGTGATCCAGAACGCTGTGGAGCTCGCCGAGAAGAGCAGCGGAAAAAAGATCGTGATGGAGGAGATTGATTACAACGACAAGGCGGTGCTCGATTCAATCGGGACAGGCAAGACGGACGGCGTGTTCCAGATCGAGAGCGCGGGGATGAAGAGCTTCATGAAGGAGCTCAAGCCCCAGAGTCTCGAGGATATCATCGCAGGCATCTCGCTGTACCGGCCGGGGCCGATGGATTTCATCCCGCAGTACATCCGCGGAAAGAACCACCCGGAGGAGATCACCTACGACTGCCCGCAGCTTCAGCCGATCCTGGAGGCGACCTACGGCTGTATCGTCTACCAGGAGCAGGTCATGCAGATCGTGCGCGACCTCGGCGGCTATACGCTCGGGCGCAGCGACCTGGTACGCAGGGCCATGTCGAAGAAGAAGGCGGCCGTGATGGCGAAGGAGCGACAGAACTTTGTCTACGGCAACCCGGAGGAGGGCGTGCCGGGCTGCGTGGCGAACGGCATCGACGAGCGCACGGCGAACAAGATCTACGACGAGATGACAGACTTCGCGAAGTACGCGTTTAACAAGTCGCACGCGGCGGCCTACGCGGTGGTGTCGTACCGGACGGCGTACCTGAAATATTATTACCCGGTCGAATTCATGGCGGCGCTGATGACCTCCGTGATCGACAACCCGTCCAAGGTGGCGGAGTACACGCTGACCTGCCGCCAGATGGGGATTGGCATCCTGCCGCCGGACATCAATGTCGGCGAGGGCAATTTCTCGGTGGATGGAAAGAACATCCGTTACGGGCTCTCCGCGATCAAGAGCATCGGCCGCCCGGTCATCGAGACGATCGTGCAGGAGCGCGCGGCGCACGGACGCTACCGGGATGTTTCGGATTTCATTGAGCGCGTGGCGGGCAGCAAGGATGTCACGAAGCGCACGTTTGAAAGCCTGATCAAATCGGGCGCGATGGACAGCCTCGGCGCGACGCGCAGGCAGATGCTGCAGGTGTACAGCGATATCCTGGATCAGATCGTGCATGAGAAGAAACGCGGGATTTCCGGGCAGATGTCGCTGTTCGACCTGATGGGCGACGAGGAGAGGACGGATTACAAGATACCGCTTCCCAATGTCGGAGAATTCGACAAGGAAGAACTGCTCGCCTACGAGAAGGAGGTGCTCGGCATCTATGTCAGCGGGCATCCGCTCGAAAAGTATGAGGCGATGTGGCGGCGCGGGATCACGAATGTGACCGCGGATTTTGCGCTGGACGAAGAGACCGGGACTTCGAAGGTTATAGACAACAGCACCGCAGTCATCGGCGGGATGATCACGAGCAGTAAGATCAAATATACCAAGAACAATCAGACGATGGCGTTTCTGAATATTGAGGATCTGGTCGGCAATGTGGAAGTGATCGTGTTTCCGAAGAGCTATGAGAAGAATCACGATCTGCTGAGAGAGGACAGCAAGGTGTTCGTGCGCGGGCGGGTGAGCTGCGAGGAGGACAAGCCGAGCAAGCTGATCTGCGAGAAGATCTGGCCGTTTGGGGAGACTTCGCGGGAGCTCTGGGTGCAGTTTGCCGACAAGCAGGAATACCAGGCGCGCGAGCAGAAGCTTTTTGACCTGCTGCGCCACTCGGAGGGCAAGGATCATGTGGCGATCTATGTGCGCAGCGAGCGGGCGGTTCGCAGGCTTGGCGACAACTGGACCGTGCAGGCCGACGAGGAGATGATCGGGCGGCTGGAGGAGATCTTCGGGACAGAAAATATAAAGATTGTGCAGAAGTAATTCGCTTGCATTCTCATTAGAAATGCATTAGAATGGCAATAAATTAAGTTCGTGTTTAATTCACATGAAAACTCGAATATCCGGACGCCCTCACAGGGATTGGTCAATGCCCCGGCAAACCCGCT
>CANQWV010000217.1 GCA_947627645.1 uncultured Lachnospiraceae bacterium
CCTGGTGAAAAGCTCCCTGACGCGTCTGCTCTTTCCGGCGCCCATATTAAAGCCGACGATGGGAATGCACCCGGCGGCCATGCCGACGACGATGGAGATGACGATCTGGAAAAACTTCATCACGATGCCGACGACCGCCATCGGGATCTGCGCGTACTGTTCCCGCCCGAAAACCGGATCGAGCGCCCCGTATTTCCGGATCATGTTGTTGATCGCGGCCATGGCGGCCACGAGGGAGATCTGAGACAGGAAACTGGTGACGCCGAG
The DNA here is from genome assembly GCA_947627645.1 of uncultured Lachnospiraceae bacterium. Classification (GTDB taxonomy): domain Bacteria; phylum Bacillota; class Clostridia; order Lachnospirales; family Lachnospiraceae; genus Choladousia. The sequence continues at coordinate 268 of CANQWV010000217.1, forward strand.
CGCAAGCGTTTTCCGGCAGATTCCGCCGTCTATCTTAAAGTCCGGCCTTGCGGGTTTTACCAGCTTCATGTGCGTGATGTACCAGACCGCGAGGGCGGCGGTCACGACCTGACCGAAAACGGTGGCGACGGCAGCGCCCATCATTCCCCAGCGAAAAGCATAGATGAAGATTGGATCAAAGATGATATTGATTACCGCGCCGGCCAGTGTGGATACCATCGCGAAGCGTGGACTTCCGTCCGCCCGGATAATGGGATTCAACGCCTGCCCGAACATATAAAACGGAATGCCGAGCGTAATATAAAAGAAATATTCCTTCGAGTATTGGAAGGTTTCTTTGTTTACGGTTCCGCCGAACATGGCGATGATCTGTGTGCTGAAGAGCAGATAAACCCCGCAGAGAGCCAGACCGCAGGCAATCACCATGATGATCGAATTGCCGACGCTCTTTCTGGCGGTCTCCGGCTGCTTCCTGCCGAGACGGAGGCTCACAAACGCGCAGCAGCCGTCTCCGATCATGACGGCGATTGCGAGCGCGATGACCGTCAGCGGGAAAACGACCGTATTTGCCGCGTTTCCGTAAGAGCCGAGATAAGAAGCGTTTGCGATAAAGATCTGGTCGACAATGTTGTAGAGGGCGCCTACCAGCAGCGAGATAATGCAGGGAATCGCGTATTTTTGCATCAGCCTGCTGATACGCTCCTCCCCGAGAAACTGATTTGCTTTTTCTTCCATGAAATTCCCATCCTTTCAAAAAATAATATAGCGTGCGGTTATCAGCTGGATTTATGCCAATGGCCACACGCTATACGTTACAGTTACATAAAAAACGTGTGGTTTCCAACCGGATTTACGCAGTTGAAATGCCACACGTTGTTTTCATATTGTAGTCGAAAACCCGCCAAATTTCAAGTAGACAATTTTGACAAAAGTTCAGGACTGGGTACATCAACGATTTGCACAAAGGATTAAACCTGCCATCCGCCGCCGAAAAATCCGAAAAATCCATGTATATCCCGCTTGACATTGGGATATTATTGTGCTATATTCTCAGCACACACTGTGCTGAAAGGGAGTGAAGATATGCCGGAGAGTGAACCGCTCATTCACGACGAGATGAGCGCAAGGATCGTGGACGAGGCGGCCAGGCTCGCCATGAGCGAAGGGGCAGGGGACGTCACAGTGCGGAAGATCATCCGGGCGCTGAATGTGACGAACAGAGTTTTTTACAACCGCTTTCACAATGTGGAGGAGGTACTTGCTCTCGTCTATCGGGATATGGCTGTCAGAATGCGCCAGAGCATTGTGGACCGTTTTGATCCGGAGGGGGATTTTTTCGGGCAGATTACGGACATTGCCGCAGGAACGCTGACGCTCTCGTATAAGTTGAAGTCCGGCATGAACCAGTATGTCTTTGCTCAGGACAGTACGTCGCAGGAGAATTACCGCTGGTGGCAGGAGCGGATCTGCGGGCTTATCGAACTTGGCAAGAGCCGCGGCATTGCCAGAGCGGATCTGGATTCCGAAACGATGAGCTACGCCATCTGGTGTTTCATTCGTGGCTACAATGCGGATGCGCTCGCAAGGGAATTGCCTGAGGACGAGGCTGTGCGCGGTTTCCGTTATGCCTTTGGCGTATTTCTGGACGGAATGAAGATAAAATAAATTCAAGCAGCGTCGCTGTGCGGCGCCTTGTTTTAGCCATTTCCAGCACACGGTGTGCTGGATGCGAAATGATGGAGACGGCATGACGATAATATTTTCATCATTATTTGTGCCGCTGACTGAAAAGCGGAGGAATGTAGTGATCAGATGGGTAATTCCTTACTTTATGGAGGAATATTAGCCATAAATTATTATTGCGGAAAAGAGGAGAAAATTATGTTGGAGAAATTGATTTCAATCGTAGCGGAGCAGCTGCATGTAGAGGAAAGCCGGGTGGTTCCGGAGGCGGATTTTAAGGCGGATCTGGGCGCGGATTCCCTCGATCTGTTTGAGCTTGTGAGCGCGCTGGAGGAAGAGTACGACATCGAGATTCCGGCGGAGGAGCTGGAGGGCCTGACGACAGTTCAGTCTGTTATGGATTATCTGGCCGGAAAGGGGATCGACGAATGATCAGGACAGCGTTGACAGAGCTGCTCGGCGTCCGGTATCCGATCATTCAGGGAGGGATGGCCTGGGTGGCGGAGAGCAGCCTGGCCTCTGCAGTGTCGAACGCCGGAGGGCTTGGAATCATCGCGGCGGCGAATGCGCCGGCTGATTATGTCAGGGCGGAGATCCGGAAAACCAGAGAAAAGACGGATCGGCCTTTTGGCGTCAATGTGATGCTGCTGAGCCCGTACGCGGAGGAGATCGCGGCGATCGCAGCAGAAGAGAAGGTTCCGGTTGTGACGACCGGTGCGGGAAATCCGGGCCCCTATATGGCACAGTGGAAGGAAGCGGGAATCAAGGTGCTTCCAGTGGTGGCGTCCGTGGCGCTGGCTAAGATGATGCAGCGTGCGGGGGCAGATGCGGTGATCGCAGAGGGCTGCGAGTCTGGCGGACATATCGGCGAGACGACGACGATGGCGTTGGTTCCTCAGGTTGTGGATGCCGTGCGGATACCGGTGGTGGCGGCAGGCGGTATCGGGGACGGACGCGGCCTTGCCGCAGCGCTGATGCTTGGCGCGGACGGCGTGCAGATGGGTACGCGCTTTCTTGTGGCGGAGGAATGTGTGATCCACCCGAATTACAAGGAAAGCGTGCTGAAAGCGAAGGATATCGGCACGGCCGTGACAGGCCGGTCGACCGGACACCCGGTGCGCACCCTGCGCAATCAGATGACAAGGGAATACCTGAAGCGTGAAAAGGAAGGCTGCAGCTTTGAGGAGCTTGAGGAGATGACGATCGGTTCCCTGCGCCGCGCCGGAGCACTATAATAAGG
>CANQWV010000218.1 GCA_947627645.1 uncultured Lachnospiraceae bacterium
TTTAAAGGTCAGTTCCTTAAAAATAAAACTTCTTTAGAATTTTCAAGGTTGTTTCACTGTTCAGTTATCAAGGTTCCTTTTGTTTTGCCGTCTCTTTCGCGACAGCTTTGATAATATATCACGTATTCCCAGCTTTGTCAACACTTTCTTCAAGAAATTTTTCAAAAAATTTTTCCGCCCAAATTTCTTATTTTCAAATTGCCTTTTCGTCCTCAATAATCCCATTGATTGGCGCACTCATGAAGCGTATAATAAGCAGTATGAGTTTTGGTCGGCATTTCCGGGATCACCAAATGCCAGGGAAAGTCCGAAAAGCCAGCTGATGAGCTACCAAATACGAAGCAATAAATTATGAAGAATTAGAAAAGAGGGAAAAGATGACTAGAATAATTTGCGACAGTACCTGCGATCTGTCAAAAGACCTGCTTGCGAAATATAATATCTCAATCCTACCTCTGCATATCCTGCTGGGAGATGAGGAATTCAACGACGGGGTAAACCTCACGCCAGAAGAAATTTACAAATGGGCGGACGCGCACAAAACAACTCCGAAGACCTCAGCGCCGTCGATTGAGGAGGCGGTCGGCCTGTTCGAACCTTATGTGAAGTCTGGAGACGAGCTCGTCTGTTTTTCCATTTCTTCGGAGATGTCGGCCTCTGCAAACGTCATGCGGCTGGCCGCGCAGGAATTGGACGCGGAGGATCGAATCACCGTGATCGATTCCAGAAATCTCTCCACCGGGATCGGTCTGCTCGCGGTGCAGGCGGCAATCCAGGCGCAAAAGGGCATGGATGCCAAAGCAATCGCAAAGAATATGGAAGAGCTCAAGCCAAAAGTACGGGCAAGCTTTGTCGTCGACACCCTGACCTATCTCTATCGGGGTGGGCGGTGCAGCGGGCTGGCTGCGTTGGCTGGCAGTGCCCTGAAGCTGCATCCCAGAATTGAAGTGACCGACGGAGCGATGAAACCCGGAAATAAATATCGGGGAAGCATAGACCGGGTCATCCTGCACTATGCAAAAGATATGGAGTCCCAACTGCGCCAGGCGATGCAGGATCGAGTGTTCATCACGCACTCTGGCTGCGATGCAGGGATCGTGAAGCAGGTGCGCGAATATCTCGAAGGGCTGCACTGCTTCGACGAGATTTTGGAAACCCGGGCAGGCGGTGTGATCTCGAGCCACTGCGGACCCGGTACGCTCGGCGTCCTGTTCATCAGTTGAACCAAAAACGTTCTATAAAAATATCCCTTGCATCCTTTTAAAATAATCGGTTCTTTTATCGTCTGCTTTCCTGTCACTCCACCTTCGAGAACAGGATTCGGTCGTTGTCGAGCTCCTTGCCGGCCCCGGCGCTGAATTTCTCAAGCAGCCCGTCCACGGTCAGCCCGTCGCGCTCTGCGCCGCTGATATCCAGGACGATCCGCCCGGAATCCATCATCAGCGTGCGGTTGCCCATCTCGAGCGCTGAGTGCATATTGTGCGTAATCATCAGGCAGGCCAGGTGGTTCTCCTCCACGATCCTCTTCGTCAGCTCGATCACCTTGTCGGCCGTCGCCGGGTCGAGCGCCGCCGTATGCTCATCGAGCAGCAGGATCTTCGGCGGAACCAGCGTCGCCATCAAAAGTGTGAGCGCCTGTCTCTGTCCGCCGGAGAGCAGTCCTACCGGTTGTTTCAGGCGATCCTCCAACCCCATATTCAGCAGGGCAAGCTTCTCCCGGAACATCTCCCGCTCTCTGCTGGAGATCCGCGAAAATACGGACGTCTTTTTCGAAGCGCGCAGATAAGCGAGCGCCAGGTTCTCTTCGATGCTCATGTGCGGGGCCGTGCCCTTCATCGGATCCTGGAACAGACGGCCAATCTCCACCGCGCGCTTGTATTCCGGGATGTAGGTGATGTTGCGGTTGTCGAGAAACACGCTGCCCTCATCCACGTAGAAGCTGCCGCCGATGCAGTTGAACAGCGTCGATTTCCCGGCCCCGTTGCTTCCGATGATCGTGGCAAACTCCCCATCGTTCACAGTCAGGCTCACGCCGTCTAAAGCTACCTTCTCGTTGACCGTCCCGGCGTTGAATACTTTTCTCACATTTGTCAGCTTCAGCATACGCCGTCCCCTCCTTTCGCGGAAGAGGCAGACGTCAGCTTTCTTTTCTGAAACGCGATCTGCTGCTTCAGGTACGGCGAGGCGATGGCGATCGCCACGATCACCGCCGAGACAAGCTTCAGACATTCCGCCGGAACATGAAGCCGCAGCGCGATCGCGATTGCGAAACGGTACAGACAACTCCCGAGAATTACGCCCACGATCCTGCGGAGAACGCTGTGCTTGCCGACAAGCGTTTCGCCGATGATCAGGCTTGCCAGCGCGATCGTCACCATGCCGGTACCGAGGTTTATGTCGCAAGTCTTCTGATAATGACCAATCAGGCAGCCGGACAGCGCCGTCATCGCGCCGGAAATGCACAAGCCGACGGTGACCGTAAAGCCCGGGTTGATGCTGGAGGCCTTTACCATATCCTCGTTGTCGCCGGTCGCGCGGATCGAAAGTCCCATCCGGGTGCCAAGAAACCACGCCAACAGTATGCAAACGATCACGACGATGATGATCGATACAACCAGACGGTACCAGTCGCTCCCGAGCAGGTTCTTGAACAGGCTGTAGATCGTATCCGTTTTAAAGATAGATAAATTGGAAGAAAAGCCCATTACTGCCAGATTCACGGTATACAGGCCCGTATTCACGATGATCCCGGCCAGGATTGGCTCAACGCCGAGCTTTGTCTGCAGCGACGCCATGATAAAGCCGGAACACACACCCGCCGCCATCGCCGCAAACAGCGCAAGCACCGGATGCCCCATGATCGCGACCTGCGCGCCCACGGCACAGCCGAGTGTGAAGCAGCCGTCTGTCGACAGATCGGCAATGTTCAGAATCGAATAGCTCAGAAACAGGGCCAGCGCAACCAGCGCGTAGATAAAGCCGAGCTCCAGCGCGCTGACGACGACTGGAAACGAAAGTAATGAGCTCATGGTACCTTCCTTTCTAGATGTATGCTTCTTAATAGACTTCGTGTTTAATTCACATGAAAACTCGAATATCCGGACGCCCTCACAGGGATTGGTCAATGCCCCGGCAAACCCGCT
>CANQWV010000219.1 GCA_947627645.1 uncultured Lachnospiraceae bacterium
TTTGAAAGTGCTATCATAATTCAAAACTCAGGTTTTGAAATGATACTTGCTTACTTGTTTCACCACATTATACAGATAATGTGGTATTTTTTTGCTTTCCCACGCCTTATCTCGTTCTTCCCGAACGGCGTTTCGCTTTTCCTGCACGGCGTTTCGCTTTTCGCGCGCCATTTCGTGCTTTTCCCGCGCCGTGCTTCGCTTTTTTCCTGCCATGCTGAAGCTTTTCCATGACCTTGTCTATTTTCGTGCGGACTTCGCTCTCTGTCCTCTTGATATAGATCATCGTCGTGTTGACGCTGCTGTGGCCAAGCAGGCAGGCCAGCTGCGCGAGATCGTGGGAGAGCTCGTAAAATGTCCGTGCAAACAGCTTACGGATGTTGTGCGGATACACCTTGCCCTCGTCGACGCCTGCCTTTTTGCACAGGGCTTTCAGCTGTTTCCAGAGGTTGCTCCGGTCGATTGGTTTGCCGCTGCGCGTACAGAAGATCGCGCCCTGTGTAATCCCATGCTTCCTGATATAGGCGAAAAGCTCGTTCCGCAGCTTGTCCGGGACCAGGATCTCCCGGCTTTTCTTTTTGCAGGAGACCCGGATGGTCACGTACTGCTCTTTCTTCTTAAGTGCCTCCACGGTGAAGTACCTCAGCTCGGAAATCCGGATTCCCGTCCCCACCAGGACTTTCAGAATCAGTTCCAGGCGGCTGCCCCTCCCCGCCGCATCCACGAGCTTCTGGTATTCCTCCATCGTAACCCTCTCGTCCTCAGGGCAGTATGGCGTCTCCTGCGTGCGGATGCTGGTGACATTGCAGTCGGCCCGGCTCAGAAAGCGGAACAGCCCACGCAGGGAGGCGAGCATCGAGTTGATGCTGCCGTCGCTGTATTTCCCGGATCTGACCAAGCTTTGCTTGTAATCCACCACGAGCTCTTTCGTGAGCGGGCGTTCGCCCGCAAACTGCAGGAAGGCTTTGGCGTCGTACAGATATTTTTGAACCGTGTACGGGCTTTTTTCATTTATGCGCAGATCCCTGCCAAACATATCCAGCATATCCTGGGTTATGACCATTGTACTCATTGCTTGCTCCTCCTTTGTTTTTCATAGTCTCTGGGTTCCCTTGTATGATTATAGCAAAGCATCATCCGGGGTGAAACAGAGTGCGGACCAGAACGAAAAAAAGCCGGAGCGCGCATATTCTCCTGAATACGCCGTCCGGCATCTGTATGTTTCTTATAAATTCTGTCTCTCTATGCAGCCGCCCGCCCTCTACAGGTCGCAGCTGTCCACCTGCGCGACGTCCGGGTTTCCGTCGAGGCTCTGCATATTGAGCGTCTTCCTCCTCAGGCGCTCCGCCTCGGACTGCTTCAGGATATAGTTCTTGATCTCCTTCGCGCGTTTGATGTGCAGCAGACGAAGATCCGGGTTCGTCATGTCGCCGCTGAAGCAGTGAACGGTTCCCAGCCCGAAGATGCGCTCGATCAGGCTTACCTCCAGGCGCACGTCGACCACCTTGTACATATAGCAGTCGTTCTCGACGCGCTTCAGAAAACCGGAGTTGACCGTAATGATCTCGTCCTCGATCGTGTAAGTGGTAAAGGTCCACGGCAGGCCGAAGAACGCCCACCTCTTTTTCTCCTTATATGCCATGCTTCTTTCCTCCTTTGCGGCATTTTTAATATCACGAATCCGATCCTGTCCTCCCGGGATTTTGCCCTGTAATTCTTGTCCCCGCTGGATGAGGGAGCAGCTTCACTGTCCCACAGGGGATGCAAAAACAGAGCCACAGTATAATCTTTTAGAATTATACCACAGCCCCGTTTTCTTTAAAAGACAAAATTAGAAATATACACTACTTCGATTTCACGAACGGCTTGCCGTTGGCCGCCGGCACATGGGATTTGCCCACGAACAGGATCAGCACGATGACCGTCACCACGTACGGGATCATCGAGATCAACTGTGCCGAGACGATGTTGGAGTTGCCGAGCACGACCTTCAGCCCGGTGCAGAAGCCGAACAGCAGGCAGCCGAGCATCGCGCCCTGCGGGCGGAATTTTCCGAAGATCACGGCCGCGATCGCGATGAAGCCCTGTCCTACGATCGAGATCGGGCGAAACTGGTTCGTAATCGCCATCGTCACACACGCGCCGCCCAGGCCGGCCAGGAAGCCGGAGATCGTCACGCAGAGGAACCTGGTGCGCAGCACGTTGATGCCGAGCGTCTCACAGGCCTGCGGGTGCTCGCCGCACGCGCGCATACGAAGGCCGAAGCGCGTCTTGTAGAAAATGAACCAGACTACGAAGACCGCGATAAAGACCAGATACGTCGTCGCGTAGTTTGTAAATACATTTTTCATAAAGGTGCCGAACACGGTCGTCGTGTCGAACGCGCCCTTGAACAGCAGCGGGATCTTCGCGGTCGGCGTCAGCGGCCTGGTGTCGGTCGAGTTGAACAGCGCCTTCGCCGTCATGATCGCGACGCCGGGCGCGAGAAAATTGATCGCCGTGCCGGAGATCGTCTGGTCGGCGCCCAGCCGGACCGTCGCCAGCGCGTGGAGCATTCCGAACAAGGCGCCGGCAAGCCCTCCGCACAGGAAGCCGATCCACGGATTTCCCGTAAAGTGGGCGACCACACAGCCCGAGAAGGCGCCTGCCGCCATCATGCCTTCCATACCGATGTTCACCACGCCGGAAACCTCGGAGAAGCAGGAGCCGAGCGCCGCAAACAGAAGCGGAGGCGTATAGAGCAGTGTTGCATAAAGGATAACGCCCAATTCATTGATGATCGCTGTCATGATTTACTGCCTCCTTTCTGCGGGCTCTTCTTCAGATATCGTACCGCGCCGAAGATGCTGGAGATCGCGATGAAGAACACGACGGTTCCCACGATGATGTCCACCACCTGCGTCGGCGCTTTCACCAGGTTCAGCTTGCCGCCGCCGTAGGTCAATGCCCCGTAGAACAGACCTGCCAGCAGCACGCCGAACGGCTGGGAGACGCCGATCAGCGCCACCACGATGCCTGCGAAGCCGAAGCCCTCCTGGGAGGTGAAGATACTGATACGTCCGCCCATGCCCAGCAGCTGCAGCGAGCCGCCGAGTTCGCCGAGCTTCTCCCCCTGCTTGAAGGAGGACGAGACGTAGTTG
>CANQWV010000220.1 GCA_947627645.1 uncultured Lachnospiraceae bacterium
GATGCAGCGCGGGTTGGCTTCCAGCACGAAGACCCTGCCGTTCTCGATCGCGTACTGCATATTCATCAGACCGCGCACGTGCATTTCCTCCGCGATTCTGCGGGTGTATTCCTTGATCGTCGCCACGTTCTCGTCCGAGATGTGGACGCTCGGGATGATGCAGGCACTGTCGCCGGAGTGGACGCCGGCCAGCTCGATGTGCTCCATGACGGCCGGCACGAAGGCGTGCGTTCCGTCGCTGATCGCGTCTGCTTCGCATTCCATCGCGTGATTCAGGAAGCGGTCGATCAGGATTGGCCGGTCCGGGGTTACGCCCACGGCGGCCCGCATATATTCGGTCATGCTCTCATCGTCGTAGACGACCTCCATGCCGCGTCCGCCGAGCACGTAGGACGGGCGGACCATCACCGGATAGCCGATCTTCGCGGCGATTGCGAGCGCCTCGTCTACGGTGGTCGCCATGCCGGATTCCGGCATCGGAATGTCCAGCTTGTCCATCATGGCGCGGAACTGGTCGCGGTCCTCCGCCAGGTCGATGACAGACGGGGAGGTGCCGAGGATCTTCACGCCGTTCTTTTCCAGATCCGCCGCCAGATTCAGCGGCGTCTGTCCGCCGAACTGCGCGATTACGCCCAGCGGCTTTTCCTTTTTGTAGATGCTGAGCACGTCCTCAAGGGTCAGCGGCTCGAAGTACAGCTTATCGGAGGTGTCGTAGTCGGTAGACACCGTCTCCGGGTTGCAGTTGACGATGATCGTCTCGAAGCCGAGCTTCTTGAGCGCGAGCGACGCGTGCACACAGCAGTAGTCGAACTCGATGCCCTGACCGATGCGGTTCGGGCCGCCGCCCAGGATCATCACCTTCGGCCTGTCCGTGTTCACCGGGTTCTTGTCAGGCGCATTGTAGGTAGAGTAGTAGTAGGCGGAATCCTGCGTGCCGCTGACGTGCACGCCCTCCCAGGCCTCCTCGATGCCGAGCGCGATGCGGCGCTCTCTGACGTCCGCCTCCGGAATCTCCAGCAGCTGGCTTAAGTACTTGTCCGAGAAGCCGTCTTTCTTGGCGGCGATCAGCAGCTCGTCTGCGGGCAGGGAGCCTTTGGACTGAAGCAGCAGCTCTTCCTCCTCGACCAGCTCCTTCATCTGCTCGATGAACCATTTCTTTACGTGCGTGGTCTCGTGGATCTCGTCTACGGTCGCGCCCTTGCGCAGCGCCTCGTACATCACAAAATGGCGTTCGCTGGACGGCGTGATCAGTTTCTGCATGAGCTGTTCCTTCGTGAGAGTATCGAAATTTTTCGCGTGGCCGAGGCCGTAGCGCCCGGTCTCCAGGCTGCGGATTGCCTTCTGGAAGGCTTCCTTGTAGGTCTTGCCGATGCTCATGACCTCGCCGACCGCACGCATCTGCGTGCCGAGCTTGTCCTCCACGCCCTTGAACTTCTCAAATGCCCAGCGTGCGAACTTGATCACGACATAGTCGCCGTCCGGCACATATTTGTCCAGCGTGCCGTATTTTCCGCAGGGGATGTCCGCCAGGGTAAGTCCGCAGGCGAGCATCGCGGAGACCAGCGCGATCGGGAAGCCGGTCGCCTTGGAGGCCAGCGCCGAAGAGCGCGAGGTGCGCGGGTTGATCTCGATGACGACGATGCGGTCGGTCTTCGGGTCGTGCGCGAACTGCACGTTTGTGCCGCCGATCACCTGCACGGACTCGACGATCCGGTAGGCCTGCTCCTGCAGGCGCTTCTGCGTCTCCTCGGAGATCGTGAGCATCGGGGCGGAGCAGAAAGAGTCTCCCGTGTGGACGCCCATCGGGTCGATGTTTTCAATGAAGCAGACGGTGATCATGTTGTTGTCCGCGTCGCGCACGACCTCGAGCTCCAGTTCCTCCCAGCCGAGCACGGATTCCTCGACAAGCACCTGTCCCACAAGGCTCGCCTGCAGGCCGCGCGCGCAGACCACCTTCAGTTCCTCGCGGTTGTAGACCAGGCCGCCGCCCGCGCCGCCCATCGTGTAGGCGGGGCGCAGCACTACGGGGTAGCCGAGCTTGTCCGCGATAGCGAGCGCCTCGTCCACGCTGTAGGCTACTTCGCTGCGCGCCATCTCGATGCCGAGAGCGTTCATGGCATTTTTGAACTCGATGCGATCCTCGCCGCGCTCAATCGCGTCCACCTGCACGCCGATCACTTTCACATTGTATTTGTCCAGAATTCCTGCCTTGTTCAGCTCCGCGCATAGGTTCAATCCCGACTGTCCGCCCAGGTTCGGTAGTAGGGCGTCGGGGCGTTCCTTGCTGATGATCTGCTCCAGACGCTCTACGTTCAGGGGTTCAATGTAGGTGACGTCCGCGATCTCCGGGTCGGTCATGATCGTGGCGGGATTGGAGTTCACCAGCACAATCTCGTAGCCCAGCTTGCGCAGCGCTTTGCAGGCCTGCGTGCCGGAGTAGTCGAATTCGCACGCCTGGCCGATCACGATGGGGCCGGAGCCGATGATGAGCACCTTGTGAATATCCGTTCTCTTTGGCATTCCTGTATCCTCCTGATGTAATATGATTTGATGTTCTAACTAACCATTATATAGGAAAATGCGGAAATCACAAGGATTTTTCGAAAATATGGAAAAATAAAAAGGTACAAAGTCCAGACAGAGGGTGAGGACCTGTACCTGTTTTTTCTTTTGTGATTTCATATCCTAACTTACGTACTTCAATTTTTCACTGTGATCTGCGACAACCGTTTTCAGCACCACGATATCTTCAAAGGCTGTCTCCATTCGCTCGGAATCTTGCAGATATCTCTTGTATGTATCAATATAGCACGCTTCGATATTCTGCAGTCTTGGGAGAATGTCGCTTTCCTGGGTCAGCTGAATTTTCGTGACCTTGGTATCAAGGGCAACGACCTTGTCCTTTACGATAGTCACGTCGGATTCCAAAGCAGTGACCTTGGTATCGAGGGCAGCAACTTTGTCCTTTACGACAGTCATGTCGGATTCCAAAGCAGTGACCTTGGTATCGAGGGCAACGACTTTGTCCTTTACGACAGCCATGTCGGATTCCAAAGCAGTGACCTTGGTATCGAGGGCATCGACCTTGTCCTTTACGACAGTCATGTCGGATTCCAAAGCAGTGACCTTGGTATC
>CANQWV010000221.1 GCA_947627645.1 uncultured Lachnospiraceae bacterium
CCTCCTCGGACTGCGGAGACTCCGGCCTCACTTTTTTCTTCTGCATCTGCTTATTCGGTTTTTGCGTTTGTTTCATAAGTTATCCTCCTTATTATAGTCTTTCAAAGTAATTTTTTCAATCAACTTCCGGAATAAATGGTTGAAATAACCGTCGAATTTCGAAGTAAATAGAAATTGTCTTCTGATGTATTATATCATATTTATATTATAGTCATAAACTTATTTTTGTCAACATAAAATATATAGTGCAAGTCAAAGGATTTGACATTTGATACTATATATGATACTATTAAATATAAGGAGGAAATATAGTGCCAAATATAGCCAAACTGATTGAAAAAATGAAGCGGCAGCCAAATGGAATACGACCGGAAGAGATCGAAAAGGTTTTAAGTGCATACGGTTATATTCCGGCAAGGCAAAAGGGAAATCATAAACATTATTTGAATAAGGAAACTGGCGATTTGATAACAATAAAGCAAGAAAATCCTTTAAAAAAGGCTTATGTGATGGATGTGCTGAATAGAATAGGGGAATAATTTTCTCATCTATGCACAGCATGACAGACAGAGGGGAGCAGAAGAATGGAACTGAAAGATTATATGAAACTGCCTTATACGAGGCTGGTACAGGAGATGGATGACGAGAGCGGACATTACTTTTTTGGCAGAGTTCTCGAGCTTGACGGCTGCCAGAGTACAGGGGACACACTGGAGGAGTTATACCAGAGCCTCACCGAGGCAATGGAGGGCTATCTTGAGGTAAAACTGGACAACGGTTTGCCGATACCAACGCCGGAGTCTGCAAACAAATACAGTGGGAGATTCGTTGTAAGACTTCCAAAATCCTTACATCAAAGGCTGGCTATTGAAGCGCAAAAAGAGGGCGTGAGTCTTAATCAGCTTGCCTTATACAAGCTTGCGCGTTGAATGAGTATATTGTTTAAAATTACAGGAAACGGGCATCCGATCATGGTCTGACCAGATGCCCGAATCTAGCAAAGGCGCAAAAGTCTCTGCGCAGGATTATTCGAACGGGAACCGGAACTGTGTGAGCCCGAAACGGTCGCGCAGCCCGGTAAGCTCTTTCTGGACAGCCTCGCCGACCGGCACGCCCTTGTCCTTGCGGAACTGCCAGATCTCGTATTCTTTCTCGCCTGCCGTGTAAATGCGGTCGTGGCCCGGCGCTTTCTCGGAGGCGCGGAGCTCGCGCAGGATGTTCCCGGCGGTCTTTTTGAAGGAGTCGGCGCCCATGAAGGCTTCCGTGTCAATCGCGATAAAGAAATGGCCGAGCGGGTACGGAATCTTGTTGCCGGCCGCGTCGAAGCCGGAGAGCATACGCAGATAGCTGCCGGCCTGCAGCGCCGCGGAGAGGATCTCCACCACGGTCGCGTAGCCGTAGCCTTTATATCCCGCGAGCTCGTCGCCGATCCCGCCCAGGGGCGCCAGTGCGGCGCGCTTCTCATTCAGCGCGTTCAGGATGTCCTCGCTGTCTGTCATCGGCTGGCCGTCGCGGCCGATCACCATGCCCGCGGGCGTAGGCAGCCCGGCGCGCGCAAAGTACTCGATCTTGCCTCTCTGGGAGATCGAGGTCGCGCAGTCCAGCACGAACGGGAATTCCTCGTCTGTCGGCATCCCGAAAGTGATCGGGTTCGTCCCAAGCATATTCTCCACGCCGAAGGTCGGCGCGATCGACGGGCGGGCGTTCGTGCCCGTGATGCCGATCATGTTGTTTTTCGTCGCCATCGTCGCGTAGTAGCCCGCAATCCCGTAGTGCGTCGAATTGCGCACGGCCACCATGCCCATGCCGTATTGCTTTGCCTTGTCGATCGCCATCTGCATGGACTTCGTCCCGACGACCATGCCCATGCCGTTGTGCCCATCTACGACCGCCGTAGTCGGCGTCTCCCGCACGACCTCGAACTCTGTCACCGGATTCAGGATGCCCGCGTCGATGCGATCGATGTAGATCGGCTTGAAGCGGTTGCATCCATGGCTCTCGATGCCGCGGCGGTCACTCTCTAAGAGCACCTCGGCGCAGACCTTCGCGTCCGCCTCCGGCACTCCTTCCTTCTGAAATACCTGCTCCATGAAGTCCCGCATCATCTCCCACGGAACGAAAGGTCTTGTCTCCTGCATCCTTGCTGCCTCCTTTGTTCTTATTTCGCTGATTTTATTTCTGCGCTCTTGTTTCAGCGCGCTTTTTTGCATCCTCGTTTCTAAGCTCTCGCTTCTGTGGCCTTGTTTCTGTAGTCTTACTTCTGTAGCCTTGCTTGTGTTTTGGTACTGTTTAGCTGCAAAGCGCCGCCACAACCTGGTTGATCACCTTGCCGTCCGCCTTGCCCTTGAGCTCCGCCATGACCGCCTTCATGATCTGCCCTTTGTTCTTCGTAGCAAGCAGGTCAGCGAACTTCTCCTGCAGATATGCTTTCACCTCGTCCGCCGACATCAGCTTCGGAGCGTACTCCGAGATCACGTCATAGCGGAACTGATACTCTGCCTTCAGATCCGCGCGCGAATCCGGGCAGGTGTCGATCTGCTCCTTGACCGTCTTCATCTCCTTGAGGATCACGCGATCCGCAAGCTCCTCCGAGATATCGTCCCGACAGCCCTCGTCGATCGCAACCTTCTTGATCGCGGAGATCAGCGACGAGATCGCCTCTTTGCGCGGCTTGTCCTTCGCCTTCATCGCCGCTACCATGTCTTTTCTCAACAATTCAATGTCCATGTTCTGCCTCCTGTTTTTTCATGTTATTTTTTATGCAGCTATACATAATTCAGCAATAGTTATCCAGAGCAATAACAATTTTACCTCTGCGCGTTCTTCAAATACTCCAGCGCCGCGTCGATATCGTACCCCGGCTCGCATTTCTGCAGCGCCTCACTATACCGCTGGATTAACGTCAGATCCTCACACAGATCATCCGCAATCTTCTCCTGGGAATCTCCCCTGAGCAGCTTCCTGCCAATCAGTGCAAGCAATTTCCTGGTTCCGCCTTCTTCTCTTCCTTCCTCCCGTATCAGCCGGTCTCTCTCCTGCATCCTCACGTATGACACCTCCACCTGCCTGCTGGCCTTGATGTG
>CANQWV010000222.1 GCA_947627645.1 uncultured Lachnospiraceae bacterium
GGCTATCTTCGTTTTGTTTCTTATGGATAACTTCGGCATGTCTGCCGATGAAGCAGGAACCGATCGCGTCCATCTCATAGTTTTGGCCGTAGGTCGGCTGTGCGCTCGTCATACGGGCGATCGTCAGCATACCTGCAAGAGCGGCCAGGAAGCCCATGTTCGTGTAAGCGATGAAGTAGACCATGTCTGTGTTGATACCGGAGAGCTTGGTCGCCTTCTCGTTGCCGCCCACCGCGTAGAAGTAACGGCCGACGGTCGTCTTGCTCGTGATGTAGCCGTAGACCAGCACGACGACCATCACCCATACCAGGGAAGTCGGTATGCCCTTGTACTGAGCCAGCTTCACGGAGACAAACATGATTGCCGCGCAGATGATGAGCATCTTCAGGTACATCGCTGCGACGTTTCCAACTTCATAACCTTTCTTCCTGCGGTTCAGATGCCCGCGGATCGTAATCAGAATATAGACGATGCAGGCGATCGCGCCGACCGCCACCGCCACGCGGTTCAGCCCCTCGCCGCCGCCCAGGAAATCCGGGACATAGCAGTTCGCGCCGCCGCCGAAGAGCACCGTGAAGGTCGCGGACTTAATCGGAAGCGTCTTGCCGCCGAGCACGATATTGGAAAGTCCGCGGAACACCAGCATACCCGACAGGGTCGTGATAAATGGCGGGATCCGCAGGAACGCGATCCAGAATGCCTGCCATGCGCCGATCAGGGCGCCGAGGATCAGCATCAGGACGACCGCCGCCGCAACCGGAAGGCCCATATTCTCCATAAGCACACCGCCGACCGCGCCGACGAAGCAGACGACCGAACCGACCGAAAGGTCGATGTTACCGCCGGTCAGGATGCACAGCAGCATACCGGTTGCCAGAACAAACACATAGGCGTTCTGTGAGATCAGGTTCGTGATGTTCTGCGGGAAAAGGATCTTCCCCTGCGTGCCCCATGTGAAGAACAGCATGACGAGCACGAGAACGAGTATCATCGTATATTTTTGTATAAATGCTTTTACTTTTACGCTATCCATCGCTTACTCTCCTTTGCTTGATTTCAGAATGCACGCCATGATCTTCTCCTGCGTGGCTTCCTCCTGCGTCAGCTCGCCGACGATCTTACCCTCATTCATGACATAAATCCGGTCTGACATACCCAGCACCTCCGGCAGCTCCGAGGAAATCATGATAACCGACTTCCCTGCCGCCACAAGGTCGTTGATGATGCAGTAGATCTCGTACTTCGCGCCGACGTCGATGCCTCTGGTCGGCTCGTCAAGGATCATGATATCCGGATCCGCGAACATCCACTTCGCCAGCAACACCTTCTGCTGGTTGCCGCCGCTCAGGTTGCCGACGTTCTGCTCGACGGTCGGGCACTTTGTCTTGAGCTTCTCCTTGTACTCAACTGCTACCGCATATTCCTTGTCCTTGTCGATGATCATGCGTTCGCTGACCTCCTCGAGGTTTGCGAGCGTCGTGTTGATCTTGATCGGATTGCTCAAAAGCAGGCCGTCGCCTTTGCGGTCCTCAGTCACGTACGCGAGCTTGTGATGGATCGCGTCGCGCGCGTTCTTGAGATTCACTTCCTGCCCGTTCAGTTTCAGCCTTCCGCTGATGTTCGTGCCGTAGCTCCTGCCGAAGATGCTCTTCGCCAGCTCCGTGCGGCCCGCGCCCATCAGGCCGGAGATGCCGACCACCTCGCCCTTATGTACCTTGATCGATACGCCGTCCACAACCTTTCTCTCGCTGTAGAGCGGATGATGTACCGTCCAGTTCTCGACCTCCATATTGACTTCCCCAATCTTCACGCCCGGACGCTTCGGGAAGCGATCCGCGATCTCACGGCCGACCATGCCTTTTATGATGCGATCCTCGGAAAGATCGTCCACGCCCTTGGTGAGCGTTTCAATCGTGGAGCCGTCCCGGATGACCGTGATCTTATCCGCCACGTAGGAAACCTCGTTCAGCTTGTGGGAGATGATAATACAGGTCATGCCCTCTTTCTTGAATTTCAGAAGCAGGTCCAGAAGCGCCTGGGAGTCCGACTCGTTCAGCGAAGACGTCGGCTCGTCGAGGATCAGAAGCTTCGCGTGCTTCGCGAGCGCCTTGGCGATCTCCACGAGCTGCTGTTTGCCGACGCCGATGTCCTTGACCAGCGTCCGCGGAGACTCCGTCAGACCCACCTGCTGCATATATTGAGCCGCCATCCCATAGGTCTCATCCCAGTTGATGGCAGCTTTTTTTCCGCGTTCATTGCCCAGGAACATATTCTCGCCGATCGTCATATAGGGAATCAATGCCAGCTCCTGGTGGATAATAACAATCCCTTTTTCTTCGCTTTCTTTGATGTGGTGGAATTTGCAGACCTCTCCGTTGTAGATGATGTCTCCCTCGTAGGAGCCGTACGGATAGATGCCGGAGAGCACGTTCATCAGGGTCGACTTGCCGGCCCCGTTCTCTCCGACGAGAGCGTGGATCTCACCCTCCTCCACCTGAAGATTCACGTTGTCAAGTGCTTTTACGCCAGGGAATGTTTTGGTGATATTTTTCATTTCAAGTAGTATCTTTGCCAAAATTGCTCCCTCCAAACTATTTAATTACAATAGAACAAACAGTAGAACAGGCGGGCGAAACAGCCCGCCTGTAAAATTTACAGCTCACAAATCAGGTCATTAGCCCTCGATCTGATCCTCGGTGTAGTAACCGGAGTCGATCAGCATCTCTTTGTAGTTGTCAACCGTAACAGCTACCGGCTCGCAGAGGAAGGACGGGATAACGCCCGTGCCGTTGTCGTAGGTCTCGGTATCGTTTACCGGTACCTCAGCGCCTGTCATGATCGCGTCAACCATCTCGACAACCTTGGAAGCCAGAGTACGCGTATCCTTGAATACGGACATCGCCTGCGTGCCGTCAACGATGTGCGGAACGTTCGCGATATCGCAGTCCTGACCGGTGATCACCGGATACTCGCCCGTGTAGTTCGCAGCCAGAGCGTTCACAACGCCGAGAGCCGTGGAGTCGTTGGAAGCGAGCACAG
>CANQWV010000223.1 GCA_947627645.1 uncultured Lachnospiraceae bacterium
AGAAGCATTTCCATGTGAACGGTCTCGGCGGGCTGGTTCCTCGTCGCGGCGGCGGCGGGAGTGGTATTCCGGTTTTGACTGAAGAAGACCGGATACCGCACAGAACGTTCGACTGTGTATAAAATCAGGAGATATTCAGTTATGAAACAGCCCGGGTAGATTTTCATGATAAGTCATTAAAAGGAAAATGACCGGGCATTAGGAGGAGCATCGATATGTATAAGTATATTTTGTTTGACCTGGACGGCACCCTGACGGACTCCGCGGAGGGCATTGTCAATTCCGTCGTCTATGCATTGAAAAAGAAGGGGATCGAGGAGCAGGACCGGGCGAAGCTGAACGCTTTCGTCGGGCCGCCTCTCGCGGATTCCTTCATGAAATATTATGGGATGTCGGAGGAGGAAGCCCGGGGGATGGTTCCGCTGTACCGCGAATATTTTGAGCCGAAGGGCTGGGCGGAGAACCGCGTTTACGAAGGGATTCCGGAGGTGCTTGAAAAGCTTCGCGCGCAGGGAAAGCACTTGCTCGTGGCAACCTCGAAGCCGGAGAAATTCGCGAAAAGGATCCTGGAGCATTTCCATCTGGCACAGTATTTTGAGCTGATCCGCGGCGCATCGATGGACGAGAAGCTCTGCCGCAAGGAGCAGGTGATCGCCTGCGTGATCGAAGACGTCGGCGCGGAGCATATGAAGGAGATGGTCATGGTAGGAGACCGCGAGCACGACGTGGTCGGAGCCAGGCTGAACGGCCTGTCGTGCGTCGGCGTCCTGTATGGCTACGGGAGCCGGGAGGAGCTGGAGACAGCCGGAGCCGTGGCCGTCTGTCCGGCGGTGAAGAAACTGCCGGAATATCTGTAAAGGAACGGCTTTGGTCTGTTGTCAGCTGCAGGTATATACGTGTGAAGGAATCGCCGGAGTGCCTGTAAAGAGATGGCGTCTGCCTCGGACCAGCCGAAACAGAGTACAGATTTGAAGTGGAGTCGGGACGTTATAAATATAGGATAGAAGTGTGGGTGTGAGAATTTTTAATGACAAACAAAGAGATACTGGCGGCTGCGATGCGGCAGTCCGCTATCGATATCAACTGTACGCCGGAGGATTTTCAGAAGAGTGAGCATATGGTCGTAGAGGCGAAACTCGGGGCGAAGGCGAGAGCCTACTATGAGGAGCCGATCGCCTGCAATCTGGTATCGTACGGGAACAACATTGTCGCTTCGGTGAAAGAGGAATATCGGGAGCTCGTGGAGGAGTACATAAATAAGTTTCCTTGGTATCACTGCTTTGAGACGCCGAACCTGCATTGGCTGAATGAGCGGATGCAGGTATCGGGGCAGAAGGTGTGCTTTATGGCGGAATATTTTCTGCCGGACGTGGACAGGCTCGTGGAGCGGGAATGCGGATATGAGCTGAGGCTGCTGGGCCCGCGGGATTTTGAGAGCCTTTATCTCCCGCAGTGGAGCAACGCGCTGTGCGAGAGGAGAAAGGCGCTGGATGTTCTGGGCGTCGGGGCGTACGACGGGGAAAAGCTCGTCGGGTTCGCGGGCTGCTCTGCGGACTGTGATTCCATGTGGCAGATCGGCGTGGACGTACTGCCGGAATATCGAAGGCAGGGCATCGCGTCGGTGCTTACCGGCAATCTTGCGGTCGAGATATTAAAGAGAGAAAAAGTGCCGTTTTACTGCTGCGCGTGGTCGAATATTCCTTCCGCGAGGAACGCGGTCAGAAGCGGGTTTGTGCCAT
This sequence comes from uncultured Lachnospiraceae bacterium, assembly GCA_947627645.1. Classification (GTDB taxonomy): domain Bacteria; phylum Bacillota; class Clostridia; order Lachnospirales; family Lachnospiraceae; genus Choladousia. The sequence goes on from CANQWV010000223.1 coordinate 1,740, forward strand.
CTTGGGTGGAGCTGAGCGTGAAGCCGGCAGAGCTGGTGGATGACATGAACCGTTGAGAATCACAGTTCCACCGGCTCATAGAGGATGCGGATCTTCGGCAGCTTCTCAATTGTGGTGTAGCTGTTCATCAGACCGTCCTCGATGCTCAGGTCGTTCTCGCCGGAGGCGGGCGGCGCGAACAGCTTCAAGGTGAGGTCACACGCCCCGGCAAGAGGCTTCTCAAAAAACGCGCTCATCAGGTCGATGGTCTTCGCTTTCGGCGATTTGTAGAACCATCTGCCGTTCAGCTCGAGCATTAGATTGGAGTCGTCTTCGAAGACCAGCTCGCAGAAATGCGGGTTTTTCTCAAAGTGCAGCGGGACCGCCAGACCGTCCGCGTCCTCCGCGCCGCCCCAGCGCAGGGTGGCCGGGAGCGAGACTTCTTCGCCGATCGTCATGGACGGGCAGAAGTACTCGTCGTGGATGATCTCTTTGTAGGTCTTCAGCAGGGGCTGCTCGATCCCGACCTCCGGGTTGTTCGGATCCTCAACCTCGAGCCCGAGCCTGCCGCGGTCGCGGAACTGATAAGTGGAGAAGCCGCTGAACCAGGATGTATCTTCCTCTTTGCTTCGCAGGATATCGCAGAATTCCTGCACCATCGCCGCCTGGTCGTAGGGTCCGGTCACGTCCCCGTCCGCGTTCATCTCGCTCATCACCATCGGCTTCGCCTTGCCGCCGCAGAGCTCGCGGAAGCGCTCATAGCTGCGCTTTGTGTAATCGAAGACGTCGCGGATCCGGCTGCGGCTGTGCGTAGTTCCGCCGCGCTCGGCCACGTCGTAAGGCCAGCCCCAGTGCAGGGCAAAGTATTTGTCGATCGACCAGATGTCCGTGTCGCGCACCGCCTGCGCGAAATCTTCTTCCTTTTCAATCTGCGTCTGACCCTCGTCCACGCCGCCGGTGCAGAGGATTGTCTGCACATTCGGCGCGTATTCCTTGATGATTCTGTGGAAGCGGCTGTAAAACTCGCCGATCTCCTTATAGCTGCAGCGCTTGGTATAGCAGAACCAGTCGCCGGTGCACTCGTGGTTGATGCGCAGCATCAGGCGTCCGAACGGGCGCAGGTCGTTGGCGATGGCGATCAGGTGGTCGTCCGTCACATGCGGGTCGATCGTCAGGGTGAGCGTGACGTCCTGCCCGTGACGGCGCACGTCGCGCATGAAGTTAAACGGCTCGCCCTCGGTCATATCGCCCCAGAC
>CANQWV010000224.1 GCA_947627645.1 uncultured Lachnospiraceae bacterium
CTACCTGGTCCAGCGGCACGTGGCCCGGGCCCTCCACCATGACCTGGACGTTGTGCTCCCAGGCGCGGCGGGTGAGCTCGCCCAGACGCACCAACTCCTCAATCTGGCAGACGTCGGTGGCGTCCGCCAGGCATCCCGGACGGCAGGCGTCGCCGAGGGAGATCGTCACATCGTGTTTCTCGCAGATCTCTAGGATCTCGTCATAATATTCGTAGAAAGGATTCTCCTCGCCGGTCATGCTCATCCAGGCGAAGACCAGGCTTCCGCCGCGGCTCACGATGTTCATCTTGCGCTTGTGCTGGCGGATCTGCTCGATGGTCTTCCGGGTGATTCCGCAGTGCAGCGTGACGAAATCTACGCCGTCTTCCGCGTGGAGCCGCACCACGTCCACAAAATCCTTTGCGGTTAAGGTAGCCAGATCCCGCTGATAGTGGATCACGCTGTCGTAGACCGGCACGGTTCCGATCATCACCGGGCACTCGTGGGTCAGCTTCCGGCGGAAAGGCTGGGTGTCGCCGTGGCTGGAGAGGTCCATGATGGCCTCCGCCCCGAGATTCACCGCGCTCATCACCTTCTGCATCTCGATGTTATAGTCCTTGCAGTCCCGGGACACGCCCAGGTTGACGTTGATTTTTGTGCGGAGCATGCTGCCGATGCCCTCCGCGTCCAGACAGGCGTGGTGCTTGTTCGCCGGGATAGCGACCTTGCCCTCCGCCACCAGCCCCATCAGCTGTTCGAGGGGCATATGTTCTTTCTCAGCCACCGTCCGCATCTGGGGCGTGGCGATTCCTTTTCTCGCTGCATCCATCTGTGTCGTATAGTCCTGTGATACAGCGCCTGCGCCGCAGGCGGCGCTCGTCATTGATTCCATGTTCCTTGTCCTCCTTATGGTAGCAATAACTTTTTTATCGCGACGGAAGGTGGTGCCCCCGGTCCGCCGCCGGCTCAATCGATGAACCGGTATCACTATAGCATGTATGGAGCTGTTTTGCAAGCGGTGTGCGAGGAGGGGAGCGGGTGCCGGTGAAAAAAACGCTTAAAAGGCCTTCTCAAAATCGGTCAATGGATATACAATCTGTTTGACCGGATGGTCAATGGAGGTAAGACATGAATGAAAAGTTTTTTTCGCTGCCGCAGGAAAAACAGCAGGCGATTATCCATGCGGGTTACCGCGTATTTTCACAAAACTCCTATAAGAACAGCCCCATGAGCGAGATCGCGGCGGAGGCGGGCATCAGCAAATCGCTGCTTTTCCACTATTTTCGGAATAAGAAGGAACTGTATCTGTTTTTGTGGGACACGTGCGCCGAGATGACCATCGGGATCTTGACGCAGTACGGCTGTTACGAACAGGCGGAACTGTTTGAAAGCATGGAGCGGGGAATGCGGGCAAAGATGGAGATCATTCGCCGGTATCCCGACATGGCAAATTTTACAATCAGGGCGTTCTACGAAAAAGACGCGGAGATCAGCGCGGCGATTCAGGAGAGTTATCACAGATATTTTAACTTCAAAGCGGATACATTCCGGATCAATCTCAATCCGGAGCAGTTTATCCCCGGACTGGATATCCAGCAGATGTATCGGGACATGTACTGGGCCTCGGAGGGATACCTTTGGGAAATGGTGCAGCGCGGGGACGTTGACATGAAGCAGATGGAGAAGGATTTTACGAAGCTTATGCAGTTCTGGAAAAGCATTTACCTGCGGAAGGGGTGAGGAACATGGATGCCGTCAGAACGGACGGACTGACAAAATATTACGGGAACACGCGGGGCATTGAACGGATCGATCTGACTGTCCCGCAGGGCAACTTCTTTGGCTTCATAGGCCCCAACGGCGCGGGCAAATCCACCACGATCCGCACGCTGCTGGGTCTGATCAGACCAAGCGCGGGCAGCGCGCGGATATTCGGTCTGGACACGATCGGGGATCGGGAGAAGATTCTGGCCCGGACCGGGTACCTGCCTTCAGAAGTTTCGTTTTATCCAGGTATGCGGGTAAAGGATGTTCTGAAGCTGTCCGCCGATCTGCGAAAACGCGATTGCGGGAAAACGGGCGCCCTGTTGTGCGAGCGGCTGCGGCTGGACACGACGCGGAAAGTGGAGGAGCTTTCTTTTGGAAATCGCAAGAAGACCGCCATTGTCTGCGCCCTGCAGCATGAACCGGAACTGCTTATTCTGGACGAACCGACAAGCGGGCTCGATCCGCTGATGCAGCGGGAATTCTTTGAAATCCTTAAGGAAAGAAACAAAGAAGGAGCGACGATCTTTCTGTCAAGCCATATTTTGTCAGAGATCCAGCATAACTGTACCGACGCCGCGATGATCAAAGACGGAACGATCATCGCCAGGGGCAGTATGGCGGAGCTTTCGAGAACAGGGACCAGACGGGTCAGTATTCGCGGATCCGTCGACTTTGGCTCTCTTACCGGCGTGAAAGACGTGCACAGTTCGCCGGGGAGCGTGGATTTTCTGTACAGCGGCAATATGAACGCGCTGATGCGGACACTCGCTCAAAGTGATATTCGGGATATCACCGTCACGGAGCCGGACCTGGAGGAAGTCTTTCTCCATTATTATGAGAAAGGGGGAGGCAGGACATGACGATTGTAAAACATGAGCTGCGCCAGGGAAGAACGGCTTTCCTGATCTGGACGGCGGTCATCGCGTCTCTGCTTGTGACCTGTGTCGCCCTGTTTCCAGAGATGCGGGGAGATGTGGATGCGATGAATGAATTGTTTGGCTCCATGGGCAGCTTTACCGCCGCGTTCGGCATGGACCGGCTGAATTTCGGAACTCTGATCGGGTTTTACGCCGTTGAATGCGGCAATATTCTCGGACTGGGCGGCGCGTTCTTCGCCTCGCTCGCCGCTGTCTCGATTCTTTCCAAAGAGGAGAAGGATAAGACCGCGGAGTTCCTTCTGACGCATCC
>CANQWV010000225.1 GCA_947627645.1 uncultured Lachnospiraceae bacterium
TTTAAAGGTCAGTTCCTTAAAAATAAAACTTCTTTAGAATTTTCAAGGTTGTTTCACTGTTCAGTTATCAAGGTTCCGCACTGCCTTGCGACAGCTTTTGTATACTAACACAGCTTCCATTGTTTGTCAACAGCTTTTTTGAAATTTCTTATATTTTTTTATATCTTCTCTACTGTCTTCGGACGATGGCTTTTCGCTTCGTAAAGCTTCTCGTCCGCGCATGAAAGCATCTCATTGAGGGACAGCGTCTCCTTCCCCGATGAGTGGAACGCCCCCATAGACACTGTGACGTTGTATGGCTTGCTGCTGTGTCGGTTATGGTTCTCAAATCTCTCATTGATCCCATTGGTGACTAGCTGCGCTTCCTGCGAACCGCACTTCAGGATACAGGCAAACTCGTCTCCGCCGATCCTGCCCGCGATTCCTCTTTCGCCGATTCCCTCTTTCAAATAATCGGCGATCAGCTTAATGGAATAGTCTCCCTCTTCATGCCCGTATCGGTCGTTGATGATCTTCAGATGGTTCATATCCGCATAGATCACCATCACTTCCTCCTCTTCCTCCCTGCACTTCTGAAGAAAGCGTTCCGCTTCCGTATAGAAACCGCGCCGGTTGAGAATACCGGTCAATCCATCCGACTTGGACAGCATATCCAGCATGATGTTGTTTTCGCGCATGATGACAAGACTCTTCTCGAGCTGACGCTGAATCTTCTCATTCTCATTCAGCAGGCGGATCATCTTGACGGCCGAGCTCATCTGGTTCGCCAGGAACTCCCCGTTGTCAAACACCTTATCCGTCAGTTCACACAGCAGAACCCCGTAGAAAGTCTCATTGGTAAACAACGGCAGCAAAACCATGGTATAACGGTCTGCCCCGATCTGATTGTTCCTGTAAATATCTGCAAAGCTTGTTCTCTGCTCTGTGGCAGGGATCCCATACGCCTTCCCGTCCTTTAGCACAGCTTTCAGATTCAGGTACTCCGGAGCGTAGAACGGATCCGACTCATGCCGTATCACCGGCTCGTCAAATACATACACATACGCATTCTGAATATCCAGCCAGTCCAGCCGCCTCAGAAGCGCCGCGTAGCTCTCGTCGTTTCCCGTCTCGAACTGCATACTGTCCCGCACGAACTGCTTTGTGGAATAGCTGTCTGATATCTGAAGCTCCAGCGCAGCCATCGATTTCGCGTCCACCGCGCTGATCAGTTTCTCGATCACGGTCTCCACCAGACCGTACGCTTTCATCTCCTCTGCGCGCTCCGGTCTCGCCGACACGAGCGAATGGTAAAGCTGCACGAAAATATCGGTCAGCTTCGCCACGTCCGCATACTGCAGCGCATCGCCGGTGCAGAACTCGTCGACCGCCCCCAGAATATCCCCACAGCGCTCTTCTGTCAGGCTGCAGTCGTCAAAGAGCGTCGCCGCAGTGTTCATCAGCGACGCAAAGACCTCATGGATGAGCTCTACGCGCTCTCCGACCTCCTCGCCAACCAGGCGGTAAAAAATATCGTTAAAGTACCCATCGATCCGTTCCTCATCAATCGACTCCGCCTTATTCTCTCCCACAGTTCGTATCTGTGTCCCAAAGGAATCCCTTTTGATAAATCTGGTGGGAAGCACCCTGCTGCTCACGTTTTCCCCCGAAAGCACTTCCAGCAGCAGATCCATGGATTGCAGGCCAAGATCCCCGGAAGCGGCCCAGATTGAGGACAGGGAGGGCTTCGATTTCGCCGCCGGGATCGTATTGTCGTAACCAAATATATAGATGTCTTCCCCCGGAATGCGGCCTCTGCTCTTCAGCTCGTCGCACAGCCCAAGCGCGGAATCGTCATTCACGCAGAAAATCGCCTCCGCATCCGGATTCTGATCCAGCAGCCTGTCATAGATCTCCTTCTCCTGTCTGGACAGACCGCCCTCCACAAAATTCCGCTCCTCAAGCCGGATTCCATTCTCCGTCAGGACAGAGATAAACGCGTCTCTGCGCTCCCTCGCGTCGGTATTGCCGTCCGGCCCGCACAGCATACAGAACTTCCTGCAGTTCAGCTTGTGAATCAGATATTCCAGCCCGATCTTGATTCCCTCGTAATTATCGTAAGATACATTGATATATCCCTCGATCTTCGAGGCGATCAGCACGCAGGGCATATCCTGAAAGCGGCTCAGCATTTCGATGATCCGCTCCTTCGTCGTCATGCAGCCGATGCAGTCCGCCATCACCAGAACCGCGTCGAGATTCTCCTTCGTCGCATAGGATAACAGTGTATTGTACTGGTACTCGTACATGATCTCCTCATTCTGAGACAGATCCCGATCCAGATATTTACACGAAATCACAACAAGGTTCACACCACGCTTCTGTGCCGCGAGCATGACGCCCTTGCTTACAGATTCCGTAAACGAATCCATGATTCCGCTGACTAATAGACCTATCGTCAATCTTCCATTTTTCATTCTGCTTCTCCCAATCTGCTAATAGGGCTCCCGCTTTTCATTCTGATTCTTCCAGGCCGCTAATAGGGCTCCCGCTTTTTATTCTGATTCTTCCAGGCTGCTGCCAGAGCGCCCGAAAAATTGTTTTCCGCCGCTGCCGTCCGTCAGTCTGTTATGACAGAGACCAGATAAAACGGCCCGGCTTCCTCCTGGTGCGTCTCTTTGATCGTAAGCTTCAGCTGATGATGTCCCCGTTCTTTCTGGTTCATGACCTCGGTGAGCGCCAGGCAGTCGCCCCAGTCCTCGTCGAAGTTTCCGTCCAGTATAACCGTATGCGCGCTGTCCCCATCCACGACCGCCTCCGCGACAGGACGCGGCTTCCGGATCGAGCGCAGGTACTGCACCGCGATATAGGAGCATTCTACATCCAGCGTAAAACTATCCCCCGTACGCTCCGCCGCCCAGGCCGACTGCCGCAGGAGGGTCTTTTCCAG
>CANQWV010000226.1 GCA_947627645.1 uncultured Lachnospiraceae bacterium
CTTATCTTTTTGACGGCCTTTATCGGCATCATGGCGCTGATCTTTTATCTGACCTTCAACGTGATCGGCCTTTGGCTGCAGGGTCTTCTGGAGACGCTGATCGAACAGATCACGCAGGCTACGGACGCGCTGCTGACCTCCTGGCACATCAACGCGGCAATCCACTCGCTCGTGATCGACGGAATTTTCAGCGGCGTGGGGACGGTGCTGAGCTTCCTGCCGATCATTGTGACACTGTTTTTCTTCCTCTCCCTGCTGGAGGACACCGGATATATGGCGCGCGTCGCGTTCGTGATGGACAAGCTTTTGCGTAAGATCGGCCTTTCCGGGCGTAGCATTGTGCCGATGCTGATCGGCTTCGGCTGCACGGTGCCCGGCGTTATGGCGAGCAGGACGCTGCCGTCGGAGCGCGACCGCAAGATGACGATCATGATGACGCCATTCATGAGCTGCACGGCCAAGCTGCCGATCTACGGCTTTTTTACGGCGGCGTTCTGTCCGCAGTACGCCGCGCTCGTGATGGTCGGGCTCTATTTTCTGGGCATTATCGTCGGCATCATCGTGGCGATGATCTCAAAGAACACGGTGTTCAAGGGAGAAGCCGTGCCTTTCGTCATGGAGCTTCCGAACTATCGTATGCCAGGCGCGAAGAATGTCGCCCAGCTGCTCTGGGATAAGGCGAAGGATTTCCTGCAGAGGGCGTTTACGGTGATTTTCGTCGCGACGATCGTAATCTGGCTGCTGCAGAATTTCAGCCCGCAGCTTGGCATGGTGACCGACTCGCAGGACAGCATCCTCGCAGGGATCGCGGGCTTCATCGCTCCGGTTTTTGCGCCGCTCGGCTTCGGCGACTGGCGGATCTCCACCTCGCTGATCGCGGGCTTCATGGCAAAGGAGAGCGTGGTGTCCACGATGACGGTGCTCTTCGGAAATACCGCGAACTTACAGGCAGTATTGACGCCGCTCTCAGCGGTATCGCTGCTTGTGTTCTGCCTGCTCTACACGCCCTGTGTGGCGGCGATCGCCTCCGTGAAGCGCGAGCTCGGCGCAGGATGGGCGGTGCGGGTCGTCCTGCTGCAGTGCGCGATCGCGTGGGTGTGCGCGTTCCTTGTGCATCTGCTGGGAGGGTTGGTGCTGGCGCTGTAATTTGGCAGAAGATTACAGAGCTGTAAAATATTATGCCATGTAAGCGAAAGACGGATGTGTGGAAAGGGCGCATTCGTTTTAAGAAAATGCGTTGATTCAAATATTAGGAAGAAACAATGGATGGAAGGGATCCGATAGAATGGCACAAAAAACAAACGTGATGCGTGTGCTGGAGCAGAAGAAGATCGCGTACAAGGCGCACGATTATTCCGAAAGCGGCGAGACGAACGGCGTCGAGGTGGCGCGGCTGCTGGGCGAGGATGTGCGGCAGGTCTTCAAGACGCTGGTTACGGTCGGCGCGTCGAAGCAGTACTATGTGTTTGTGATTCCCGTGGCGGAGGAACTGGATCTGAAGAAAGCCGCCGCAGCCGCCGGAGAGAAGAGCATTGCGATGATAAAGCAGAAGGAACTGCTCCCGTTGACCGGCTATGTGCACGGAGGCTGTTCTCCGATTGGGATGAAGAAGGTATTTCCGACCTTTATTGATGAGAGCGCCGGAACGCTGGACAAGATTTTGTTCAGCGGAGGAAAGGTCGGCTTTCAGGTGGAGATCGCGTTCAAAGATATGGAGAAGGTAGTTGCGTTCAAGCTGGCGGAGCTGACAAAAAATGATAGATAAATTGATAAAAACTATTGATGTTTTGATGAAAATGGAATATGATAAGAATGACCGATGAAGCTTATGTTGTTTCGGAAGCATAGGTGGAGGTTCTACCGTAAGTTACGGTTCACTTACACCGAATAGGTTATCCGAAGAAAAGAGAACCGTATATCAAAAGACAAAATGCCCTTGGCATGAAGCCGAGGGCATTTTCGTCATAGGAGTGTGGATTGAGAAATAATATATTGTTGGACAAGCTAAATGATTATTTGACTATTGTAGGATATGAAATGCGGTATGAATTTTCGGATGGGAGTGAACTCTCATATAAGTTGAAAAAGAGAAATTTTCCGCATCTGATAGGATTACAAAAACTGATAGATATTCCATTAATCAGTAGCTTTAATGATCCGACAGACCCTACAGTCAGCGCGGGCTTCTTAATTTCCCGAATAAGAAAACAACGTTTTTTAACAGATGCAATTATAAGGACAAGTATTTATTTTCCGCTGATCCAAGATCGATACGATAATTTTTCCCGGGAAAATATACTTAGTTTGTCATATACTGATGTAATAGTGAATTTCAATCCTTGCCTGATTGGTTCTTCACTAAAGTCAGATTATATTTTATTTGAACAGAGAAATGTCGGGTACAATCATTTGGGCGTTGCGATAGATCAGGTCGGAAATCCATACATAGAGACTTTTTTCTTTGATCAGACGGATTCATATATTAAAAATCAGAAAATATTACATATCACAAAGACACAGATATTTGACAAAAATGGGACTTTGTATTTGGAAGATACATTTTGTTAAAAGAACGAATGATAAAGGAAAGGAGAGATACCCATGCCCCCCATCTCAAACGACTGGCTTGCCCCGCTGAAACCAGAGTTTCGCAAGCCCTATTATGCAAAGCTTTACAAAACAGTGATCGAGGAGTATCGAACGCGGGAGATTTACCCGCCTGCGGACGACATTTTTAACGCGTTCGCATTTACGCCGCTCGCTGAGGTGAAAGCGGTGATCCTCGGGCAGGATCCGTACCACGAGCCAGGGCAGGCGCATGGGCTGTGCTTCTCCGTGAAGCCGGACGTGGAGATTCCG
>CANQWV010000227.1 GCA_947627645.1 uncultured Lachnospiraceae bacterium
TTCCGCTCGCCGTCCCGTATTTGAGGAGACGGAAGGTGCCCGGAGCCGTATGCCCGTATGTCCCGATCACGCATGGGCCGGAGCGGACCTGCTTCCACTCGCCCTCTGACCCTTTGAAGAGGTGGAAGCTGCTGCTGTACTGGCTGACCCAGATCAGCCACTTCGTCTGGCTCGAATATCCCGGCCGGTTGATAAAAGCCTCGGCCTGTGCCTTGGAGTAATACTTGTAGGACTTTGTCAGGACAAGATTCCCATAGCGGACATTGTAACGGCTTGTTTTCACCTTGATCACTTTTTTGTCCTTTTTGATGAACAAGGTGATCGTCGACGGACTGCTCGCGTTTGTCTGACCCGAAGTCCCTGCCTTAATGCTGACCGTCTTTCCATTCACCAGGTTCTTAGCCTTAAAGCTTCTCGTGACGCTGACTGCCCAGCGCCGTCCGTGAACCGCTTTGACGTCCACCTTTTTCCCTTTTACCGTCACAGCGGCGGAATATGGGGAGCGCGTGGCAAGTCCCGAACGTGAGAGCTGAACGGCCTGAACCACAAAATGATATTTCTTCCCTACCCTGAGCCCCTTCACCTGGCAGTGCGTCAACGTAGTCTTCGCCACTTTTTCATAGCGCTTCCTGGATGTGTTATATCGGTAAACGAAATAGAAGCTCGCTTTTTCCGCCTTATTCCAGGCCAGAAACACGGATCTGTCGCCATGGCAGACCATGTGCAGGTTTTTGACCTTGGCGGGCGCTGCCGCTGCGGAAGTCTGTGCCGGCGCCAGCGCAAAAACCAGGATCAGCAATAAAATGCTGCACGCTCGTGTGAACGAAAAATGCTTCATGCAAAACAACCTTTCCCTCTCCGGTTAGCCGGTTTATCCTGTGGAACTTCTGCAGGCCTTGTCCGGTAGAAGACAAACTGTGCATCTCCATACACAAGACACACAGAAATGCAGAACCGCTGTCAGGAGAGATTACGGATCTTAAATTCCTTCTGTGCCTCGCGCTGCATATCCTTCTTCGCGATATCCTGACGTTTATCGTAAAGCTTCTTGCCGCGCGCCAGACCAATCTCAACCTTTGCGAGGCTTCCCCGGAAATACACCTGCAATGGCACCAGCGTATATCCCCGTTCCTTGATCCTGCCGGTCAGCTTGTTGGTCTCGCTTTTGTGAAGGAGAAGCTTCCGCACACGGAGCGGATCCTTGTTGAAAAGATTCCCTTTCTCATAGGGGCTGATATGCATTCCATAAAGAAAGACTTCACCGTTCTCAATGCGGACAAAAGATTCTTTGATGCTGCACTTTCCCATGCGCAGAGACTTCACCTCTGTGCCATGGAGCGCGATCCCGGCCTCAAGCTTTTCTTCAATAAAATAATCGTGATAGGCCTTCTTGTTGTTCGCGACCAGCTTGATGGATCCTCCCACCCGGAACCCTCCTTCCCCTGGAGCAGCTGCGCTGCGCAATACAGGAAAAAGGACCGACGCACCGCATCAGCCCTCTGTCGTCAAAATCCCAGATTCAGCACTGCTGCCAGAACGATAAAGAGCACCGCCAGCAACTTGGTAAGCTTAACCAGGTTTCCTTCCATGGAACGCGACTTGTTCTTTCCCCAGTAGGTGTCTCCCATACCGCCGATTGTGCCGAGGCCGGCATCTTTTCCCTGCTGGGCCAGCACAAGCACGGTCAGTGCAACGCTGACTAATGCAAATATAATTGTCAGAAATGTTCTCACAGTATCTCACACCTCCTATTGCCAACGCGTTTAGTGTATCACAGGAGTTTTCAAAATGCAACTGTTTTTTTCAGCAGGCCGCCACAAACTTCGCCTTAAGCCTATCGCCGGCCTGACTCGAACGGATTCTCGTATACGGCCGCCAGGCCAAGCGCGTCCTCAATCCGCAAAAGCTGGTTGTATTTCGCCACCCGCTCTCCCCTGCACGGCGCTCCGGTCTTGATCTGCCCTGCCGCCGCCGCAACAGCCAGATCCGCGATCATGGTATCCTCCGTCTCCCCGGAGCGGTGGGAAATCACCGCGCGGTAGCCGCTGCGCTGCGCCAGTTCCACTGCATTGAGCGCTTCTGTCAGGGTTCCGATCTGGTTCACCTTGACCAGAATCGCGTTGCCGGCGCCAAGCCGTATCCCCCGCCGCAGGCGTTCCTCATTCGTGACGAACAGATCGTCCCCCACCAGCTGGATGCGGTCTCCCAGCCTCTGCGTGAGCTTCTGCCAGCCCTCCCAATCGTTTTCGTCCAGTCCATCCTCGACCGACGCGATCGGGAAGCGGGTGCAGAGCTCCTCCAGATAAGAAAGCATCTCCTCCGTTGTGCGGCAGATCTCGTGTCCCTTCATCCTGCTCTCGCCCGGGAAGCGGTAAACTTCCCCGGATACATCGTACAGCTCGCTCGCGGCGGCATCCATCGCGAGCACGATATCCTTTTCCATCTGGTATCCCGCCTTCCCGACCGCTTCGCAGATCAGCTCCAGAACCGCGGATGCATCCGGAAGCTCCGGTGCGAACCCGCCCTCGTCCCCGACGCCCGTCGAAAGCCCGCGTTCCTGCAAAAGAGTTTTCAGCGTATAATAAACTTCCGCACACATCTGCAGGCCGTGTGCAAAGCCCTCCGCGCCGACCGGCATGATCATAAATTCCTGAAAGTCCACCGGATTGCCCGCATGGCAGCCTCCGTTCAGGATATTCATCATCGGCACCGGCATCCGATGGGCATGGAGGGGGCGCAGGTCACCGCCGGAGGCATCCGCACGGCGGAATTTGACCCGGAGACGCTGGAGAGCCG
>CANQWV010000228.1 GCA_947627645.1 uncultured Lachnospiraceae bacterium
GATATGGTCATCCCTGAGGACGCGTCCCGCTACTTCGGGATCTATCTTATGGAGAACGGCCTCCCGCACAATCTCGCGATGCCGCTCTGCCACTGGGGCAAATTTTACGAGCGCCTGATCCGCACGATCATGAACGGGACCTGGAAGCAGGACGATACCTCGATGAAGGCGATCAACTACTGGTGGGGAATGTCCGCCGGCGTCGTCGACGTCATCTGCTCGCAGAACCTGCCCGTCGGCACCAAGCGCCTGGTCGAGCTTCTGAAAAATACGATCAGCGCAGGAGAGTTCAACCCGTTCGCCGGGATCCTCTACTCCCAGACCGGGATCGTGAAAGCGCACCCGGACAACGTGCTCACACCGGAGGAGATCATGACGATGGACTGGCTGGCCGAGAATATCATCGGCTCCATTCCGGCTGAAGAAGAATTGAGGGATCAGGCCCAGCCCGTACTGGCGCAGCAGGGACTCCAGGCAAAGAAAGGGTAAAGAAATGCGCATACTGGCAATCGCGGACGAGGAATCGCCGTATCTGTGGGATTATTTTGAAAAAAGCAAGCTGGACGGGATCGATCTGATCATCTCCTGCGGGGATCTCGACCCGCACTATCTCTCGTTCCTTGCCACCTTTACGACCGCGCCCGTGCTCTACGTGCGCGGCAACCACGACGGAAAATACGACGAGATCCCGCCCGACGGCTGCATCTGCATCGAGGACAAAATCTACGTGCATGAGGGCGTGCGCATCCTGGGCCTCGGCGGCTCCATGCGCTACCGCCCGGGTCCGGATCAGTACACCGAGCTGCAGATGAGGCGCAGAGTCGCCAAACTCCGCTTCTCTCTGCTCTGGCACCGCGGCTTTGACATCCTGGTGACGCACGCCCCGGCCTATCAGCTCGGAGACGGCCGCGACCTGCCTCACCAGGGCTTTCGGGTCTTCGTCCGCCTGATCGAAAAATACCACCCCAGGTTCTTCCTGCACGGGCACATCCATCTGTCCTACGGCCGCGCCTACAAGCGCTATGACAAATATCAGAACACCCACATCATCAATGCCTGCGAGCGGTGCGTCTTCGACTATGAGGACGATCACCCCGAGGCCGGCCACACCGGTCGTCCGTAAGCGTCGCGGCCGGCGGCCCTGCAGGTCATGGAGCTTTCGCGCGCGCCGGCTGCCGGCGGCCCTGCAGATCATAGAGCTTTCGCGTGCGCCGCGGCCGGCGGCCCTGCAGGCCATAGAGCTTTCGCGTGCGCCGGCGCCGCCTTCCGCGGTCAGACCTCGATCTGGCACATCTTCATCGCTTCCAGCGCGTTCGCGTGGCTCTGCGGAGTCACCCCCGCGCAGCACGCCCCGTCCACGGCGATCGGCACCTCCGGCAGCCGCGCCTTCAGTATCATCGCGTTCGAGATCACACAGATATCCGTGCAGAGTCCAATCAGCTCGATTCCTTCCACATTCTCCAGGCTCCCCACGTAATCCGCCAGCTCAAAAGAACCGAAGGACGGCTTGTCGATCACGCGGCAGCCCTCCCGGAACACCTTTTCCGATATCTCCCAGCCCTCGGTTCCGCGGATGCAGTGCTTCACGGGAAGCTTTCTGCCCTCCTGGGTGTCCAGATAATTCTCCGCGTGCGTGTCCCTGGTGTAGACCACCACATCCCCGCGCTCCAGATACTGCTCGATCTTCGCCCGCACGGACTCCACAATCTGCACGGCCTCCTTCGTGCCAAGCGCTCCGTCGATAAAATCATTCTGCATGTCGATCACAGCCAAAACTCTCATTTTATTTCCTCCGTAATGTGCTTTTTCAGGGAAACTAAAAAAATCCAGAAAACCGCGTATTTATACGATTTTCTGGATCTTCATGAGACATCGGGGACTCGAACCCCGGACAACTTGATTAAAAGTCAAGTGCTCTACCACCTGAGCTAATATCCCATCTGCTATTCATTTTTGAATAAACAGCATGCCCAGAACCGGAGTCGAACCAGTGACACGAGGATTTTCAGTCCTCTGCTCTACCAACTGAGCTATCTGGGCATAATCAACAGCGATAACCTTTCGATCATTGCTGAGTTGCGGGAGTAGGATTTGAACCTACGACCTTCGGGTTATGAGCCCGACGAGCTTCCAGACTGCTCCACCCCGCGATATGAAATTGTAAATTGCCAAATTGCTTCAGCAAGTGGATGGGGAAGGATTCGAACCTTCGAAGTCGTCGACAACAGATTTACAGTCTGCCCCCTTTGGCCGCTCGGGAACCCATCCATAATAACATTATATCACAGTAAAATAGAAAATAATACTGTTTTATATAGAAAGCCGATGATCGGACTCGAACCGATAACCTGCTGATTACAAATCAGCTGCTCTGCCAATTGAGCCACATCGGCATTTTCACTTCTGTAACTAACCGGCAATGCAATTAATTACGACCCAACCATCTCGGCATAAATACTTGTTGTTTCCTCTTTGAAGTGGGGCCTACAGGGCTCGAACCTGTGACCCTCTGCTTGTAAGGCAGATGCTCTCCCAGCTGAGCTAAGACCCCGCATACCAAAGAAAAACGACCCAGAAGAGACTCGAACTCTCGACTTCCGCCGTGACAGGGCGGCGCTCTAACCAACTGAGCCACTGGGCC
>CANQWV010000229.1 GCA_947627645.1 uncultured Lachnospiraceae bacterium
GTGGAGACCCAGACGCCCCCGACGTTCCCGAGCATCCGCTCCACGCGCTCCCGCATCTCGCCCGCCGCCTTGTTCGTGAATGTGATCGCGAGAATATTCCAGGGATTCACGCCCTCCTCCTCGATCAGCCGGGCGATCCGGTGCGTCAGCACCCTCGTCTTTCCGGAACCTGCCCCGGCCAGAATCAGCAGCGGCCCCTCAAAATGGCGCACCGCCTCGCATTGCTGCGGATTCAATGATTCATATAAATTCATACGCTTTCATCCTTATCTGTCTTTTATATCTGCCTTTTATATCTGTCTTCTATATCTGTCTTCTATATCTGTCTCCTGTTTTCTCTTCGTCCCCGGCCCTGCCGCCCAGACAAAGTGCACTCACTCGTCAAATTCCGCGACCACCGTGTAGCCGCTCTCGTCTGTGCGCACCTCGACGACCACGCCCTCGCGCGTGCTCAGCCGCTCACGGTTCTCAAAATTGGCGGACATGGCGATCGCCGGCTCAATCGTATAATACCAGCTGAACGGCAGCACTCCTTCCGACACCGATATCTTGTCGCCGGGCTTCACAAGGCCCTCCCGCTCCATCTTAAACTCCATTTTTCGCACTTTCCCACTTCCTCTGTATCCATTTCCCCGGACCACCGTCCGGCTGGCCGCATCCGTTTTCTATTTTACCCGATACCCATTTCACATGCAAGCGCAAATTCCCCTCTTGCCATCTTTCCGCAAAAACTTTATAATAAAAAAAAACGAGGCCTCCAAACCCACGCAGGTGGTCAGGACGGCTTCAACCCGACAAATGAGGTGACTCTATATGGATCAAAAATGCACCAGGCTTCTCAGCGATATCCTGAAGCAGATGGCAAATACCGACCAGGTTCAGCTCTCGGATATCCCGAACATTGACTTATATATGGATCAGGTAACACATTTCATGGAGGACCACCTGCAGGGCTCCCGGCGCTACGAGGACGACAAAATCCTCACCAAGACCATGATCAACAACTACGCGAAGAACAAGCTCCTGCCGCCTCCGGAGAAAAAGCGCTACTCCCGGGAGCACATGATCGTGCTGATCTTCATCTATTACCTCAAGGGCTTTCTGCCGCTCTCCGATATCAAGGCGATCCTGGAGCCGGTCACGGAGCGTTTTTTCAACGCGGACCAGGATTTCAATCTCCAGAATATCTACGAGGAGATTTACAACATAGAAAAAGAGCAGATCGACGGGACGATCCGCAGCGTGATGGACAGCTACCACAAAGCCTCGCACTCATTCACCGACGTCCCCGGGGACGAACGTGAATTCCTGCAGTTTTTCTGTTTTATCTGTCTGCTTAGCCTGGATATTTACCTGAAAAAAGAAGTGATTGAGAAAATGATCGATTCCATGAACACACCGCCGTCCGACCGCAAATAGGACGGCGGTATATTTGCTTTCTGATTATGCGGTTGTCTCCCGGGAATTCCGCCGGCGCTTATCCCCGTGGTTTTGCCCGGCGCCCGGGCGATGCCGGATATTACTTCTTTTCTTTCTTCTCCTGAAGTCGGGAAAACACCATGTCGTAACCGTCGTTCCCATAATTCAGCGAGCGGTTCACACGGCTGATGGTCGCCGTGGAAGCCCCGGTTTTCTCCGCAATCTCCAGATACGTCTTCCTCTCCTGCAGCATACGCGCCACCTCATAGCGCTGCGAGAGAGAAAGCAGCTCATTCACCGTACATACATCCTCAAAAAACAGATAACACTCTTCCTTGTCCTTCAGACACAAAATTGCCTCAAACAATGCATCTACCGCTTCCGTTCTGACCTTCTTGCTCATAACCCGCCCTCTCCTGAACCTGCCGGAAAATAACTGTCCGCCTGTTTTCTTTCAGCCCAAAAATATGTTACTTTTATTATTTTAGCACTTTACTTTAGTGATGTAAAGTATTTTCCTATCAATCAAACGTCAATCAAACGCGCCTGGCAAACCTTATGTATTCCTATGCAGGTCGATTTATCCTGCCTCTTTGTCTTCGCATAGGTCAAAAAAGAGGACAGGGTACCGCTCGTATCTGCCCTCTTTTTCTATATCTTTTTATGTCTTTTTTCTGTATCTTTTTCTGTATCTTTTTTAACGGTTCAATGCCCGGAAACGCTTTTTGCGCCGCGGTTCAGGCGCATCCGGACAGCAGGCTGCCTTCTATACCCACGCCTTGATCTGCTCGTAGACGCCCTTGCCGTCGAGCTTGTACTTCTCGAGCAGCGCCACGGCCGAGCCGGACTCGCCGAACACGTCCTGCACGCCGATGCGCAGCACCGGGGTCGGAGCCTTCGCGCACAGGGTCTCGCAGACCGCGCTGCCCAGGCCGCCAATCACGGAATGCTCCTCGACCGTCACAACCTTGCCGGTCGCCTTCGCGGCCGATACCACAAGCTCCTCGTCCAGCGGCTTGATCGTGTGGATGTTGATGATCTTCGCAGAGATTCCGTCCGCCGCGAGCATCTCAGCCGCCTCCAGCGCGCTGTTCACGCACAGGCCGGTCGCGAACACCGTGACGTCCGTGCCCTCGCGCAGCGTGATGCCCTTGCCGATCTCAAACTTATAGTCCGGGTTCGTGTTGATCACCGGAACGGCCAGACGGCCG
>CANQWV010000230.1 GCA_947627645.1 uncultured Lachnospiraceae bacterium
TAATCCGCGAAAGACAGGCGCGTGCGGCCGAGCAGATGTTGCGCGATCTCCTTTGCGCTGAGCTCTTCCACGGCTTCTTATATGGAAGCGGATCTGCGGGAGCAGACGGACCGGACAGGGTTCTGCCGCCATCATTACAAGATGATGTACGATTACGGCAACCGTCTGGGAAGCGGTCTCATCCTGAGCACGCATCTGAAGAAGCTCTCCAGCGAGCTGGAAGCCCAGATGCAGGCCTTCACGCCCGGAAAATCTTCGCTCTTCAAGCGGGTGCAGAAGACGGCGCTGGAGAAGAACGCGCCGGAGACCAGTATCGGCCAGTGGGTCGCGAAGGAGACGGCCAGCTGTTATGTGTGCGAGCAGTTCCAGAACAACTACAACCGGTACCTGGATACGTTCTTTGATCTCTATAAGAGCAATCCGGAATTCGTGGCGCTCTTCAAAGGGGGAAAGGGTTTCTGCCTGCCGCATTTCTCGGATCTGGTGGAGACGGCGGAGCGGAAGCTGAACGATAAGCAGAAGACGGAATTCTACTCCACGCTGTTCGGGCTCATGCGCGACAATCTGAAGCGGCTGCAGGGGGAAGTCGAATGGTTCACGGATATGTTCGATTACCGGAACCACGGGAAGGAATGGGGCAATTCCAGAGATTCCGTGGAGCGCTGCATGCAGAAGCTTGCGGGAGGCTACCCGGCGGATCCGCCTTTCACCGAGGGCTGACAGGCGAGAGAAATTCCGGACACTAGAAAAAGCTGCCAGAGGCAGCTTTTTTTAGTGTAATCTTTTCGATGATTCGGGAAGATGCTCTCCATCAGAGACTTTACTAACAGGGAAGTCAATTTCTGAATTCAAACAGACTCTTTACCGGGACTTCAAGAGCATCGGCAATGTCCAGCAGCTTGTTAAGCGATAGGGAAGTATGACTGTTGCGCGCTTCGATATTGCTCATGTGAGTCCTACTGATCTGGACAGCTTCAGCCAGTTCGCTCTGTGTCAGTCCCCTCGCCCTGCGATAAAAAGCAATGTTGAGACCAAGAAGCCGCATCTGTTCCGCATGTTTTTCATCCATGGTTTTCCAGACTCCTTTCTGACCGAAGTTATTCAATTACATTATGTGATTTTAGCATACACGCTTTGAGAAGAAAAGGAAACAATTTCAAACTTTTATAATGCACATGCAAATTGTGCACAAAGCGCAAAATATGACGAATCGAAAGGAAAATGCAATGATACAAATGGCAAAACTAATTAAAAATTTGATACAATTCAACAAAATAAGCAAAAATGAGCGGGAGTGTTCAGAATTGAAAGACAGCAAAAGACAACTTTGCTTTTGCAGAACGGCCGCCAAAGGCGGATAAAGACAGGCATAAGAAAAAGCAGATAGCGGGAATCGAACCCGTCTCTCCAGCTTGGGAAGCTAGCGTTCTACCGATGAACTATATCTGCATACTGACAGTATAACCGGAAAGCACCGGAAAATCAAGACTTTTCTTTGGAAAAATTCACTGAAAAAATAAGACGTAAAAAATTAAGAATCTTCGCCGTTGCGTCCGGCCTTTTTTTGTACTATACTGTTGCAGAGATCTATGGAAGCGAGGAAACAGGTTATGCGGCAGTTTTTTGCCAGTCTGAGAGAGGATCCTGCCTTAAGGCGGCGTGCGGCAATCGTCACAGGATACGCCGGCCTTACGGCGGTTTTTTTATTCTGGAATCGCGGCTTGTTCGCGCCGGGAGAAGGGGAGGACGCGCTGATCTACCGGTGCTGGCTTCCGGTTCTCTTCGCGCTGACGGCGCTGGGAGCGGGCGTCGGACTTGGGCGGATCCGGCGGGAAGCGGGAGAGGAGAGGAAGATCCGTCTGCCGGGCCCCGTCCAGCTGATCGCCATCCTTGCGAACGCGGCCGCGCTGTTCGGCATGATTGAATCCGTGAACAACACGGAGCTGGCGGATATGATGTGATCGCGGTGCTTGGCATCTGGCTGACGCTCGTCTTCAATTCGCTGAAGGCGTCCATGATTTTTCTGAACATCTTCTTCTTCTGCATGAGCCTGGTGTTTTACTTTGTGTACCTGTTCCGCGGCGAGGCGTTCCAGCTCATCGATATCTTCAGCCTCGGCACGGCCATGGATGTGGTGGGAGGTTATCAGTTTGCGCTCACGCGGGAGATCGTCTCCGCGGCGGCGGTGTGTCTGTTCCTCGTCCGGATGTGGCTCTTTGATGGGGATTACCGCTTTGCCAGGAAGCGCCTGCGCGATAAGGTGCTGGTGCGCTGCGTGGCGGCCGCTTTGGCGGCCGCGGTGTATGTGGTGTATTTCCAGTACAACTGGAACCGGGAGTTCGGCATCATCAGCAATCTGTGGAATCCCGCCAAGACGTACCGGGAATACGGAACGACCGTCGGATTCCTGGCGGTTTCCAAGTATATGCGGCTGTCGGAGCCGGAGGGCTATTCCCTGGATGAGGTGGAAGCGATCACAGCCGGGGCGGACCTGCCCGGGGACGAGGAGCTGCGGCTTCCGAACGCGGGGCAGAAGAATCCCGTGAATCTCATCGCGATCATGAACGAGTCCTGGTTTGATTACCGGGTGATCGCGGATCCGCAGGTG
>CANQWV010000231.1 GCA_947627645.1 uncultured Lachnospiraceae bacterium
TCAGCATCTGCTCCCTCCCCGTTCAGATAAGCCCACGCCAGGTTGTAAAACGCCCAGGGATTGTCATAGGGCTCGGCCGCCTTCTGGTAATGTCTGACAGACTCTTCATACGCGCCTGTATGGAAGCAGAAATCCCCAAGCGCATTTTCCGCAATGCCGCGCATGGTACTGTCTCCCTTTTCCCGCGCAAACGCGAGCAGGCCTTTTACGCGCGCAAGGCTGTCTTCCTCCTCAGGAAAACCGCCGGACGTCAGCTCTGCTGCCTCCTGCAGCGCCGCTTCTGCGAATGTCTCCATCGTTTCCCGGTACATTTTCAGCTGTTCTCCGCTTAACAAACACAGCACCGGAAGACTGGTGATATCCAGCCTTCCCGCGCGCGCCAGAATGTCCCCCGCGGCGCGGGAATCCGCTGCCTGCAGCTTTTTGTTTCCCGCAACCGCCGTCCCATCTGATACAGGATAGCTCAAGGCCAGTCCCTCCCTTCCAATACCATACGTAATTTTAAAAAAAGTATAACATATATTTGCAGAATAAACCATCCGCCATTTGTATTTTTATGAAAACTTTTTATGAAAACTTTTTCGGAAATACTTGAAGAATAAACCATCGGACAATTGTATTTTTTATGAAAGCTTTTTCGAAAATCATGCATAGCGGCGTCCAAAACCGCGCAGACTAAAGGGACAGGATTTTAAATAGAAAGAGAGAGGAGCATCGATATGGGCAATCAGGACACAATACATTTGTTAAAAGAATGCGATTCGGGAGCGAAAATGGCCGTCGCTTCCTTCGACGACGTGCTGGATCGCGTCAGCGACTCCGACATGAAACAGCTGCTGATGGACAGCAGGGAGCATCACGAAAAACTGGGAAATGAGATTCACGGTCTTCTGAACCACTATGAAAGCGAGGAAAAGGATCCGAACCCGGTTGCGAAAGGGATGTCCTGGATCAAGACGAACGTAAAGCTTGGGATGGATAAAAGCGACGCCACGGTCGCGGATCTGATCACGGACGGCTGCAATATGGGCGTGAAATCCCTGCACAAATACCTCAACCAGTACCCGACCGCCGACGATACCTCGAAGGATATCTGCCGCAGGCTCGCCTCCATCGAGGATCAGCTCTGCAAGGATCTGCGCAGCTATCTGTAGGCGGAGATGTTTGTGAAAAAATCATGAAAAAAGTCCCGTACTCACGGGACTTTTCTGATAAGCCGGAAATGGGACTCGAACCCACGACCTACGCATTACGAATGCGTCGCTCTACCGACTGAGCTAATCCGGCATTGCGGCTGATCCCTCAGCCGACTTTTGTATTATATATAATTTCTGTCCATTTGGCAAGCACTTTTTTTATTTTGTCTCAATTTTCTCAATTTTGTCTCAGAGCCTTCAGCTCCTCGATGATCGCAGGCAAGGCAACCTTGGCCTGCTCGCTGATGAAGTAATCCGCCTCCTGGTCGCCGTGCGCGGTCCCCGAGTGGATCAGGATCACGTTATGGCCCTTGTAATACTTGAGAAACTGCTGCGCCATCTCTGATTTCATATAGGCGCCCGCGAGAAGCAGCGTGTCTGCCTTGGAGACCTCCTCCGCCGCCTTCGTCATCCGCCCAATGTCGATCATCTCGCCAAGCAGCGTCACACCCGGGTGGATCGGAATGCGGCACTTCTCGCAGAGAGGTACCTTCTTCGCGTCGCGCAGATACTCCATCGGATATTCCCGGCCGCAGCGCGGGCAATGATTCTTCTCGTAGATATTGCCGTGAAGATCATAGACGTTCTGACATCCGGCGCGTTTCGGAAAATCAAACAGCTGTCGGCTGATCGTGGCCTTCAATACGCCCATGTGCTCCAGCTCGGCCAGTGCCTGGAACGAGATGCCCGGATATTCCTTCGCCTGGTTCAGCACCTCATTCTGATAAAATTCATAAAATTTCTCGATGCGCGTACTGAAGAACTGCGCGCTGAACAGCTCCTCCGGAGAATAGCCGTACTTGGTCTCAATGGCGTAGGCCGTCTCCATGTTCCGCATGGAAGAAATCCCATCCTCCACGATCATCTCGCGCCCGGACAGGCACACGACATAATTGCTCTCCTGTAAAATTTTTGCGATCTGCTTGTAACTCATTCCCTCACCCCCGATGTCACTGTTTCCGCCCCATGTCAGCTTACGAAAGCTGCAAAGGACGGCCTGAATGAAACAAATCCATTTGTTCAACCGGCGTTCTTCTTCCGTCTCACTTGATAAAGCGGTCGATTGCTTTGTTCAGTTCCTCTATCTCCTGGATGTCGCCCGATTCAATCGCGTCGACAAGGCAGTGCTTAATGTGATCCTGCAAGATCACCTTGCCGGTGTTGTTGATGGCAGCCTTCACCGCGGAAAGCTGAATCAGCACTTCGCTGCAGTCGCGCCCGTCCTCGACCATGCGCTTGATGGACTGCATATGCCCGATCACCTTGGACAGACGGTTCAGCACGGCCTTCGTGTTCTCATGTGTATGCGTGTGCTCATGCTCATGTCCAGTTGTCCCAGCGTGCGTG
>CANQWV010000232.1 GCA_947627645.1 uncultured Lachnospiraceae bacterium
GGCCAGAAAGATCGGTCCGGTCTGCGCACTGCAGACGTCCACATGGCGGATGCGGTCAGCTTCCTTCTCCGCCCGCGTATTTTCGTGACAGCGGATGGTTCCTTTCAGATAATCGTCGACCGAGGCGCAGGCGACCAGGCCGGTCTGCGTCCTTCCGTCCATGGTCTGTTCATACAGATAAAAACGGTCGGCCTCGTCCTGCCGGAAAATTCCCTGCGCGATGCGCTCCTGCAGCAGCTCGTCGGCTTTCCGGTAGACCTCGGGCGCGTACATATCGATGTCTTCTTCAAACTGCGTCTCCGGTCGGTCGATATTTAAAAAAGACAGCCGATCCTTCGCAGCCTGCACATAAGCCTCCCTGCGGTTGTATACGTCGTACGGAAGCGCCGCCACACGCGAGGCATACTGCTCTGCCGGGCGTATCCCCCGGAATGGTCTGATTTTTACCATAACTTCTCCCTCATTCTCCCTCGCCCAAAACTCCTGGGAAGCTCCTAATTCGACTTGATCACGCGAACCCTGAGCACCCCGTCGATCGCACGCAGCTCTTCCACGACCTGGTCGGAAACGGACGTGTCGAGATCCAGAAGCGTGTAGGCGTAGTCGCCCTTGCTCGTGTTGCTCATGTTGTGGATGTTCGTATCAGAGAGAAGATCCGTGAAACGGCTGATCATCTTCTTGACATTTCTGTGATAAATCGCGATGCGTGCCGCCGACTCGCACTGTCCAAGGTCGCAGTTCGGATAATTCACGGAATTGCGGATGTTGCCGTTCTCCAGGAAATTGATCAGCTCCTTGACTGCCATCACCGCGCAGTTGTCCTCAGACTCCGATGTGGACGCGCCGAGGTGAGGCGTGAGGATGATGCCCTGCCTGCCGACCGTCAGCGTGTTCGGGAAATCTGAGATGTAGCGGCGCATACGGCCCTCGTCGAGCGCCTCGATCACCGCCTCCTCGTCCACGAGCAGGTCGCGCGCAAAGTTCAGAAGCACCACGTTCGGCTTCATCAGCGCGATCGCGTCGCGGTTGATCATCTTTTTTGTGGAATCCATCAGCGGCACATGGATCGTGATGTAGTCGCACTCGCGGTAGATATCCTCCACGTCGTAGGTGTGGCGGATGCTTCTCGAGAGACTCCACGCCGCATCCACGGAAATGTAGGGGTCGTAGCCGTAGACCTCCATACCGAGATGCGTGGCCGCGTTCGCCACCTGCACACCGATCGCGCCGAGCCCGATGATGCCGAGCTTCTTGTCCTGCAGCTCGCTTCCGGCAAACTTCTTCTTCTCCTTCTCAGTCACCGCCGCAATGTCCGGGTTCCAGGTCTGGCTCTGCACCCAGTTGGCGCCGCCGATGATATCGCGCGCCGCGAGCAGCATACCCGCGAACACAAGCTCCTTGACGCCGTTCGCGTTTGCGCCCGGCGTGTTGAAGACGACGATTCCCTGCTCGGCGCAGCGATCCAGCGGAATGTTGTTCACGCCTGCCCCGGCTCTTGCGACCGCCAGCAGGGATTCCGGCAGCTCCATGTCGTGCATCTTTGCACTGCGGACAAGAACCGCGTCGGCGTCCTTGATATCCTCTACCTGCTCATACTCCTCCGTGAAGCGCTTCAGCCCGACCTCGGCGATCGGATTCAGACATTTATATCGATACATATTCAGCCATTCTCCTTTTCAAAGTTCTTCATGAACGCGACGAGCGCGTCTACGCCCTCCGCCGGCATCGCGTTGTAGATGCTCGCGCGCATACCGCCGACGCTGCGGTGGCCTTTCAGATTGACAAAGCCTGCCGCCTCGGCCTCCTTCACGAATTTCGCATCCAGCTCCTTGTCCCCGGTGACGAACGGTACATTCATCAGCGAGCGGTCTTCCTTCACGACCGTGCCGTGGAACATCCCGCTCTGGTCAAGGAAATCATAGAGGACCTTTGCCTTGGCTTCGTTGCGCTCCTTCATCACGGAAAGGCCGCCCATCTTCAGCAGCCATTTGAACACCAGGCCGCACATATAGATGCAGTAGCAGTTCGGCGTGTTGTACATGGAGCCCGCGTCCGCGTGTGTCTTGAACTTCATCATCGTCGGCGTGAATTCCATCACGTCGTCGGTGATCAGATCCTCGCGGATGATGGAGATGACCATACCGGCCGGGCCGATGTTCTTCTGCACCCCTCCGTAGATGATGCCGTAGTCGGATACGTTCACCGGCTCCGACAGGAAACAGGAAGAAACGTCAGATACGAGAAGCTTGCCCTTCGTGTTCGGCAGCTTCTTGTACTTCGTGCCATAGATCGTGTTGTTCTCGCAGATGTAGACATAGTCTGCGTCCGGGCTGATCGGCAGATCGGAGCAGTCCGGGATGTAAGAGAAGGTCTTATCCTCGCTGGATGCGACCGCGTTCGCCTGCCCGTACTTCCTCGCTTCCTGCCAGGCCTTCTTCGCCCACTGGCCCGTGATGATGTAGTCCGCGACGCGGTTCTTCATCAGGTTCATCGGGATCATCGAAAACTGCAGGCTCGCGCCGCCCTGCAGAAAC
>CANQWV010000233.1 GCA_947627645.1 uncultured Lachnospiraceae bacterium
CGAGATCAGAAGCTTCACCAGCTCTGTCTGAATCCGTTCCGCGCTGATGCGCGAGAGATTCTGTGCCATATCCCGGATCGCCGCCTCGGTATCGCCGTCCACCGAAAATCCGAGCTGCGCCGCGAAGCGGACCGCCCTCAGCATACGCAGCGCGTCCTCTGAAAAGCGGTCTGCAGGGTTCCCGACGCAGCGGATCACTCTTTTCCCCAGATCCTCCAGGCCGCCAAACTCATCCACCAGGCCGCTCTCCCTCGAATACGCCATTGCGTTGATCGTAAAATCACGTCTTTTCAAATCCTCCCGAAGGTTTCCCGTGAAAGTGACCTGCTTCGGATGGCGGCAGTCCTCATAGACTCCGTCGATCCGGTACGTCGTCACCTCGAATGTCTCTCCCTCCATCAGAACTGTCACCGTGCCGTGCTCGATCCCGGTGTCCACCGTCCTGGGAAACAGGCTTTTCACCTGCTGCGGCGACGCGGAAGTCGTGACGTCCCAGTCCTCCGGCTGCCGTCTGAGAATCGAATCCCGCACGCAGCCTCCCACCACATACGCCTCATATCCATTTTCATGCAAAACCTGCAAAATCTGCTCTGCCTTCTCCGGAATCTCGATGTAAAGCTTCTTATATTCTGCCAAAATCGTCCCCCAATCCGGCCTTTCGCCTGTTTCCGGTTCTGTTGTCTCTTCTCTGAAGCCGCCGGCGCCATACCGCCTTATTCGTACACGATCACCGGCGTCCCGATCGACACCGTATTGTAGATGGTCTGCGCCTGCTCATACGGCGTGTTGACGCAGCCGTGCGAGCCATTGCTCAGATAGATTGTCCCGCCGAACTGCGCCCGCGCCTGCATATCATGGATCCCGACGTCGCCGTTAAACGGCATCCAGTAATCCACAGGGGCAGTATATCCTTCCCCCTTCAGCACATAATCGCGCATCTTCGCGTCAATCGCCCAGACCCCGCCCGACGGCGTTCCGTTGTCCTTGTTCGGATTGCCGGTGACGACCGGGGTATCCACAATCAGGTTGCCGTCCTGGTAGCACCACATTCTCTGCTGCGAGATGCAGACCTCAACATAAGTGTAACCGATGTCATTCGTATCGCGGCTCATCGCCGTGTACAGATACTCCGGCTCCATCGTCCCCTGATAGCCCTCGTCCAGCGCCTTCATCAGGGCCGCCATCGTCGCGTCCTGATCCATGCACCAGCCGTAGTCTCCGCCGGTGAGCGTTTCCACCGTCCCGATCGATGTGTAGAACTGTCTCGTCAGCCCAAACGTGTCATATTTGGCTGCCAGCTCCTGCACGTACTGCGTCACGCGCGCGTCGTCGATCGTGAAGCTGCCATCGTCCAGCCTGACGATCCAGCCGTCGATCACCGAAGTATCGATCACCTCCTGGCGATCCCCGAAATCGTAGGTGATATGCGCGCGCGCAAGCTCGCTCATGGCCGCGGCGTCGCTGTTCAGTCCCTCGTCGTCCGAGTAGAGCTTCGGATTGACATAACAAGCTTCCTCCTCCAGGGATAAGGTCAGCTCGCCCGCATCCAGCGCCTGAAGCACGGCCTGTCTTGTGCGCTCCTGGTCGACCGTCGTCCCCATGACCTCCTGAACCACCTCATAGCCGGAGTCCGTGATGCCCACATAGGCGTCTCTCGGCGCGACAGAGCGCACACTGTCCATGCAGATCAGCCCGTTGATCGTCTCCTGGGCCTTGTCCGCGTCATAAGAAAACGCGATGGATTCATTCTGCGTCCTGCCAAGCAGCGGCATCACCGGCCAGATGTAAGAACGCTGTGCTTTCATCATACGGTCTACACTGTCCCCTCCCTCGAAGGTCAGCCCGATCTGCTGCGCCGAGACCGTCTCCGTCCGGTCGTCGCGCTCCCGAATCTCCAGCACATACTTGTCAAGCTTCTCCACCGCCTCCTGCTTCACTTCCTCCGCGGTTTTATAGCTGCAGTCCAGGCCATAAAACACCGTCCCGCTGTAAAAATGAAAACCGAAATACACCGCTGCTCCCGTATAGCACAGGAACAGGACAGAAGCGATGATCAGCAGCAGCTTCCTGTGCTTCGCGTGCCTGCGTGCCGAAATCTTTTTCTGAAAATCCAAAGATCCGGGCGCACTCGCTTCCAGGGTCTTCTTTACACTGCTTCTTTTCTTATCCTCCGCCTTATCTTTTGATTTATCCTTTGCCTTATCCTTCGGGCTATTTTTCGCTCTATCCTTCGCTTTATCTTTCCGGCTGTTTTCCGTCCTCTTTTTCGTCTCTCTTTTTTCCTCGATCCTTACCTCGCGCGATCCGCCGCCGTCTCGCCCGGTATCAAACGCCTGCTCGTACTCTGCCTGCTTGCTCCCCGGCTGATACTTCGCCCTGTGTTCCGCCTCGCCCGGCTGCGTCGCCATTCCTGCCTCCGCACGCCTGCTCCCCGGCTGATACTTCGCCCTGTGTTCCGCCTCGCCCGGCTGCGTCGCCATTCCTGCCTCCGCCTGCTTGCTCCCTGGCTG
>CANQWV010000234.1 GCA_947627645.1 uncultured Lachnospiraceae bacterium
GAGGCTGTGCCCCGACGTCCCGTGCGGCGTTCTGGGGACGGCGGAGCGGGGCGCGGCGAGCAAGAATGCGATGGTGCCGATGGTCACGGTGAACACGCAGAATATCCTGTTCATCTGCGGCGGGGCGTTCCCGGGGCTCGAGGACATCATCAAGGAGCGCCTGAACAAGCAGGCCTCCGTTGGCTTCCTCGCAGACCTCAAAGACAAATACGACGACGACCCGAACCTCCTGTCGAAGGTGACGGTCGAGGATCTGCGGACCTTCGGGATGATCCCGGAATTCATCGGTCGGCTGCCGATCATCTTTTCGCTGGAGGCGCTGACCAAAGAAATGCTGGTGCGCATCCTCAAGGAGCCGCGCAACGCGATCCTCAAGCAGTACCAGAAGCTGCTCGCGCTCGACGAGGTGCAGCTCGACATTGACGACGGCGCGCTCGAGGCGATCGCGGAGAAGGCGCTTGAAAAGAAGACCGGCGCAAGGGCTCTGCGCTCAATCCTCGAGGAATATATGCTGGATATCATGTATGAGATTCCGAAGGACGACAACATCGGGAAGGTGACGCTCACGCGGGAGTACATCGAGAACACGGGCGGCCCGGTGATCACGCTTCGGGATGCAGGATACCGGCTGCCGCCCGCCGCCGGATGAACAGAAATAGTGACTTGCCCCATAGAGGGAAAGCCGCAGCGCCGCCCGGCAAATTATGAGATATTTAGGATTTTTCTGACAATATTGCTGCGAAGATTGACAGCTTTTGACGAAAATGATATGTTAAAAAGTACGAAACCGTTCAGCTCGGGCCGAGGCATAGCCTGCGGAGGCCGCAAAAGCGGGATAAAAGAACTGAATAGTTAAGAAGAGCGTTGATAATGAGGAGAGATCATTGATGAATGAAGCACAGGAGCAGTTTTTAAAGATTCTGGAAAGTCTGAAAGCATCGGCCAAGACGAAGAAGAATACGTTGGATTATGATGAGATTCTCAAGGCTTTTGAGGGGATCGAACTGACGGAAGATAAGATGGATCTGATCTTCGAGTATCTGGAGAAGAACCGTATCGATGTCATGCAGGTGAAATCGGAGGAAGACGGCCCGGACGATCTGCTTCTGGAATCGGAAGAAGATATCCTGCTGTCTGACAACGATGAGATTGACCTGACCAATGACGTGGACGTCCTTGAGGGTGTCAGCACGGAAGATCCGGTGCGGATGTACCTGAAGGAGATCGGCAATGTTCCGCTTCTGACCGGCGATGAGGAAGTCGAGCTCGCGAAGCGCGTGGAGGCGGGCGACGAGGAGGCGAAAAAAGCCCTGACAGAAGCCAATCTGCGCCTTGTGGTCAGCATTGCCAAGAAATATGTCGGCAGGGGTATGCCTTTCCTGGATCTGATTCAGGAGGGCAATATGGGTCTGATGAAGGCCGTCGACAAATTTGACTACAACAAGGGCTACAAGTTCAGCACCTATGCGACATGGTGGATCCGTCAGGCGATCACGCGAGGGATTGCGGACACGGGCAGGACCATCCGGGTTCCGGTACATATGGTCGAGACGATCAACAAGACACTGCGCATGACGAGGACGCTGCTGCAGGAGTTCGGCCGCGAGCCGACCCCGGAGGAAGTGGCAGAGCGCCTGGGCGTTCCGGTGAGCCGCGTGCGCGAGGTGCTGAAGATCTCGAGAGATCCGGTGTCCCTTGACACGCCGATCGGCGAGGAAGACGATTCCCATCTCGGCGACTTCATCGAGGACGACACGGCGCTCTCCCCGGCGGACTCCGCGGCATTCTCGATGCTGCGCGAGGAGCTTGATACGGCGCTCGACTCCCTGACAGACCGTGAGCGACAGGTTGTGCAGTTGCGCTTCGGCCTCGAAGACGGGCGCGCGCGGACACTCGAGGAAGTCGGCAAAGAGTTCAACGTCACGCGTGAGCGCATCCGCCAGATCGAGGCAAAGGCGCTGAGGAAGCTGCGCCATCCGTCGAGAAGCAAGCGGCTGAAGGATTTTCTTACATAAGCGTGCCGGGAGCTTTAGGATTTTCCCGGATAAGCGGGTGGGGGCTTCAGGGCTTTCCTGGATAAGCGTGCTGGGAGCTTTAGGGCTTCCTTATGAATAAGACCGAATGAATGGGGCGATGCCGGATGTCAGGCGTCGCCTTTATTACGAAACATATTGCTACAGCTAATAACAACATATAAAATAACATATATTTTATGTTGACAAAATTGTTTTTTTGCAATAATATGATAATCATATATTACAGGAACCGCTTTGCAGCTTCCGATAAGTTATATTACGTCAGATAAAGTGTTCTATGCACGTCAGCGGCCGTTTCGGCCAATTTTTCAGATGCAGGAAGAAGATATTTGCGTTTCTCTTAGAAGTTGATTGAAAAAAAGGGGTTTCGTGTTTATAATAAAGGAGGATGATCTATGAAACAAACGCAAAAACCGAATAAGCAGATGCAGAAGAAAAAAGTGAGGCCGGAGTCTCCGCAGTCCGAGGAGG